>NZ_WTPX01000028.1 GCF_013036045.1 Alienimonas chondri | reverse complement strand
GTCGAGAGGGGGCGGGGGTCGCGTCGGGCGCGGCGTCCGCCCCGCTTGCGCACGTCGCCGGGGGCGCCGCTCCAGACGGGAACCACGGCGGGCTTCAGGGGAGCGGCGACTCCCGCTGCGTCCGCCCAATTCGGGGCGAAACGAACGAAATCCTGACGCAGACGGTCCAGCCAGCTTTGCAACAGCATCCGGGCCCTTTGAGAAGGGAGGGAGGTCAGCGGAGCCTTGATCGCGAGCGTCGTGCGTTCGCACGCCGCCGGATCGGCCGGCCGCATTCTACGCCCCCGACACCCCCTGACACACCGGCGTTCGCCCAGACCGACCGCGATCCGGCGGGGACGTCGGGAATCCGGGCGACGCGCTGAAGGTCGGAGAACCGTTCGTCTGGGGCGCATCGGAGCATGTCGCGTCGATTGGGCTGTCCCGATGCGGGACGTTCGTTCTAGCGTGCCCGATCGACCGGCTCGCCCCGCAGGACTCGCCCGATCCGCCTCCGCACGCTCCCGACGATCGACCGTGCGGCGGCGGCGCTGCTGTGGTGTCTCGCATGCGCCGGCTCCGCGGGCGGAGTCGTTCAAGCGGCCGAGGGACCGATCGAACTGCAAACGCTCTCCGAAAGCCTTGCCCCCTTCGAGGAACGGAGCGCGAGCGATGGGCTGCCGTTTTCGTTGCTGACGCCGTTCGACGGCGACGGCGGCGCCCTCCCCCCGCGGCCCGATTGGACGCGGACGGACTGGTTGACCGCTCGTGAGGACGCCGATGACCAGGTCGTCACGCTGCTCGCGCCGGATCGCGGCGAACTGGTTCTCACGGAGACCTCGCTGCTGGGCCGCGCCCTGAAAAGCCGGGGCCGCCTGCGATTCGACGCCTGGAGCGACTTCGACGACACCAGCCGCTTCGGCGGGCAATTGGTCGCCACCACCTGGCTCCGCACGGCGATCGATGCGGAGGGGTACGCCTGGGACTCGGACGACCTCGCCGCCCCGGGAGAGCTGTTCGGCGGAGAGTACTACACCGGCGACGTGAACCTAGTGGCCGAGGTGATCAGCCACGCCCGCGGGACCGCCCGCACCGGCGCCGGGGCGGCCTGGGTGATCGACTCCTCCGGCGAATCGCACTTCGGCCCGCAGGCGACTGTGGCGCTCGATGCGAACCTGCTCGGCCCCGCGACCGCGGGGTTCGAGATCGACTGGGGGGCGATCGGCGACGACGCCCTGTTCCGCTGGCGGGCGGAGTTCGGCTGGGTGTGGGGGCTCGCGGAGATCCGCACCGGCTACGATAAAGTCTCGCTCGGCGACGAGAAACGGGCCGGTTGGTTCGCCTCGCTGTTGATGCGGTATTGAACGCAGCCGAAGCACGAGCCGGTTTCAAAACCGACGTACCAACCCGAAGCGTTAGCGAGGGCGTCGGCCGCAGGCCGACGTGCCGGACGCGACGCGTCCCTCGCTGACGCTTCGGGTTAGTTTTTAAACCGGCCCGTGCGGGATTGAGTTTGAGACCGGAGCGACGCACTGCCGGAGCTTGCGCTCCGGTCTCACGGGAAACCCTCTCAAGCTGCCGTGGAGGCATCGTTCCCGGCCTCAATTTAAGCCGTATAACGCCCCGTATTTCTCCCGGAGGTGCGTCAGTAACGGACCCGGAACCGGGGGCGAGCCGGCGGCGCGTTCGATCAGGTCCGTCGGGGCATAGCGGCGGCCGTGGCGATAAATCTTGTCCGTGAGCCACCCCCGCAGCGGCGCGAAGTTCCCGCCGGCCAGTTGATCGTCCAGGTCGCCCAACTCTTTCTGAGCCGCGTTCCACAGCATCGCGGCATACACGTTGCCGAGGGCGTAGGTCGGGAAATAGCCGATCAGTCCCGCGGCCCAATGGATATCTTGCAAACACCCGTCCGCGGGGCTGGGCGGGCGGAAACCGAACATCGCATCGAACTTCTCGTCCCACACGTCGGACACGTCCGCGACGGGCAGATCGCCGCTGATCAGCGCCTGTTCCAGCTCAAATCGCAGCAGGACGTGCAGGTTATACGTCACTTCGTCCGCCTCCACCCGGATGAGCGTCGGCCGCACGTCGTTGACGACGCGATAGAGATCATCGTCGGAAACGTTCTCTAGTTGTTCGGGAAACGCCGCCCGCGCCTGCGGGCCGACGTGCTTCCAATAGGGCGCCGATCGCCCGACGAAATTCTCCCATAAACGGCTTTGCGATTCGTGCACGCCCAGCCCGCAGGCCTCTCCGGGCGGGGCGCCGAACCACTCGGCGGGGAGGCCCTGTTCGTAAATGCCGTGTCCCGCTTCATGCAACACCCCGAAATAGGATTGCGAGAAGTCGTTGACGTTGTATCGCGTCGTCAGGCGGCAATCCGCCGGGCCGAGCGTCGTGCAAAACGGGTGGGCGGCGGTGTCGAGCCGGCCCGCTTCAAAATCGAAGCCCAATTCTTCGGCCCCGGATCGACAAAACGCGTCCTGAGCGGCGATCGGATAGTTGCGCGAAAGAATCGAACGATCCGGCGAGACGTTCGATTCGGCAATTCCATGCACCAACGGCACTAATCCGTCGCGTAGTTCGGCGAAGACCGCGGCGACCTGCTCGCTGCTCGCGCCGGGTTCGTAGTCGTCGAGGAGGGCGTCGTAAGCCGGGCGATCGGCGAGGTCCGTCCGACCCGCCGCGACCGCGGCCGCTTCCTCCCGCTTGAGTTTGACGACGGCGGAGAGGTGCGGACGGAACGCTGCGAAGTCCGCCGCTTTTCGGGCCTCCGCCCAGTTGCGTTGGGCGAGCGTGGTGACCCGCGAGAGTTCTTCGACCAATTGCCGCGGCAACGTGGTGCGGCGATCGAAGTCGCGGCGGGCCTCGCGCACGCAGGCCGCGGCGGCGGAGTCGTCCGGAAAGCCTTCGCCCTCCGCGGCGAGCAGCGCGTCGTTCAACGCCGGCCCGGTCAAGCGGTCATGCGTCAGGCCCGCCAACGCGGCGAGTTGATCGGCCCGGAAGTCCCCGCCGCGATCCGGCAGATAGGTTTGCTCGTCCCACGCCAGCGTGTCCGCGGCGGTCTTCAGGGTCGCGGCGTCCTTCAACAGGGCGAGAAGATCGGCCAGCGGGCCGCTCGTGGGCGGGCCGAAATCCGTGGGGGAGGACGACATCGGTGCGGCTCCGTCAGCAGGGTGGGGAATCGAACATCGTGCGGCGCCGGCGCTGGCGGGGAAAGTCTGCCGGCCGGATCCCGGCGGCGACCTCCTCAGGACAGGCCGCCCTCAGGACGATAGGCCCTCAGGATGAGAGACTCTCAGGGCGCCTCGATGCCCCAGGTGTCCAGCAGGTTGCGGGCGCGGGCGGCGCGGCGGGCTTTGATGATCTGCTTGATCGGCGGGAGCAGCTTCCAGGTCGCCCGGTAGGCGCCGGTCCAAGTCATCAACCGTTTGCCGTTCTTCACCCGTTCAAAGTGGCCGCCGTCGTGATAGTCGGCGAATTCGCGTTGCATATCGGCGCGGGCGGTCGCTTCCCAGTCTTCGGGGTCCGGCAGGGGGCGGAGGCGGCCGGTTCCCCATTCGCTGGCGATCGCCTTCTGGATGCGGACCAGCGTCGCCGGATCGTCGATCCACTCGCACAGCAGCTTGCGGCACTTCGTCGGATCGCGGGGGAAGGTGGCGGAGTCGCCGGAGTTCACCACGCCGACCTCCAGCACGCCGTCCTCGGAGTCGGACGATTCGTATTCGTTGCTCAACTCGAAGGCCCGCTGGGTCTCCGTGAAGCCGCCGCCCTGGCCGGAGGCGTAGGCGAAGGTGGCGAGGAACGCGGTGTCCGTCGTCCGATTGCCGAAGATCGCCACGAGAATGGAGACGTTCGGCACCAACCCGTGCACCGCGACGTGGGTTTCACGGGCGAAGCCCAAGGGGGCGAGGTCCGCTTCGACGTCGTCCCAAAACTCGGCGACGGGCTGCGGCGGGGGCGTTTTGTCCGGGTCGAACGCCACCGGTCCGGCCTCGGCGTTCTGGGCCGTGGCGAGGCGGATCAGTGCCGGGCTGACCAGGTAGAAGAACGCCCCGATCCCGAGGGGCACGGCGATCGCCCAGAACAGCAGGTCGTCGGTCATGACACGGCAGGGAAACGTCGGCGGGGCCGGGATGGCCGCGAGTGTGGCGTGGCGCCCGCCCGGTTCGCCACCGACCGGCGGACGCCGAGGCGCCGCGACGAGCCGACATGAAGACGACCCGCCCCGCCTCGCGGGCGGAACGGGTCGCGGGTTCGCGGGGCTGCGGTGCGACGCGGCCGGTCAGACCTTGTCCGCGGCGGGGATTTCGAAGCCTTTCCGCTGCGGATCTTGCAGCAGGGCGTTGGCCTGATCGGCCCGGTTGCCGGTGAACCGCTCCGACCCCGGGTCGAACTCCAGCGTCGGGCCGACGGTGTAACGGGTATCGGCGTCGGAGAGTCCGACCCCGTCCCGCATGATCGCGTGCAGACGCTCGAAGTGCTCCGTGGCGTCGTCGTTGGCGAACTCAATCGATTCCACCGGCGCCGGTTCGCCGAGTCGATACGAGTTGTTCATCACGTGGCCCAACACGCAGCCGTAGTGGGCGTCGAGGGCGTTGCCGTTGGCCATGCCGGGGTCGCCGGCGCGCACCGCGCTGATGAAGCTGCCCCAATTGCCGCCGGGCGTCACGTCCCCCTGGGGCAAGCTGAGCGGCTCCGCCTGATCGCTGCCGGGGCGATAGATCTTGTAGTTCCCCTCGCCGACGATCCGGCTGCCGTCTTCGAGGTAGTACTCGTTATACACCTGACGTTCGTAGCCGTCGTAATTCACGTTGCGAACGTCGAACATGACCATCTGGCCGTTCGGATATTCCGCGACGCTGAACATCGTGTTGGGCGTTTCGCCCTGGTCGTCCCACTTGAACCGTCCGCCGACCGCAGTCGTCCGAATCGGGTGGGTCTGGTCCGGGTCGATCGCCCAGCGGGCGACGTCGAGTTGATGGGTGCCTTGGTTATTGAGGTCCCCGTTGCCGGTCGGCCAGAACCAGTGCCAGTCGTAATGCACGTAGTTGTCGTGATACTGGTCGATCTCCGCCGGGCCTTTCCAGAGGTTCCAATCGAGGTTCTTGGGCGGGGCCTCCGGCTTGGCGACGCCGATGCCGCCGCGGGGCTTGCAGCAGTAGCCGTAGGCGATCTTCAGCTTCGGCAGCTTGCCCGTGTGCAACGCTTCATGCAGGCCGGCGATGCCGCTGTTGCTCCGCCGCTGGGTGCCGTGCTGGACGACCACGCCGTACTTCTCCTGGGCCGCCACCGCGACGCGCCCCTCGGCGATGTCGTGGCTCATCGGCTTCTCAACATAAACGTGCTTGCCGGCCTGGGCCGCCCAGATCGTGATGAGGGAGTGCCAGTGGTTCGGCGTCGCCACGCTGATGGCGTCCAGCGAAGGATCGTCCAACGCTTCGCGGACGTCGGCGACGCCCTTGACGTTCTTCGCGGCCTCCTTCCCCTCCAGATTCTTCAACGTCTTGGCGAGGACGTTCGCGTCCGGGTCGATGACGTAGGCGATCTCCACGTTTTTCTGGCCCAGCCACCCGCTGAGATGCGCTTTACCGCGACCGTTCAGCCCGGCGACCGCGATCCGCACGCGGTCGTTCGCCCCCTGAACCGCCCCGGACGCCCGGGTGCCGGCGAGAATCAGCCCGCCGCCGGCCGCGGCGGAGGTGGCGAGAAAGGTGCGTCGAGAATTGCGACGGGGAGCGAGCGTAGACATGCCGAGCGCCGTGGTGCGTGGAACTTGGAAGAACTGCGAACCCGTCAGCCTACGGAGCGCAGCGCACGGATCAAGCCGTTCCGATGGGGTCGGCGGGGCCGTTCGCCAGCGCATCGCGCGTCTTAGAGGCGCTCTGCGATGGCCCGATGACCGATTGCGCTCCCGCAGTCGGAGTCCGAGTGACGGGTTTCGTCCTTAAACTCGCCGGCGTTGATGCGAACGAAGAGTTTTGCAAGTTCCATGCCTGATTTGACGGGCAGCATATGGCGTCGCGGACTGTCGGCCGTACTGTGGACCCCTCTTCAATGTGGGGCCGGGCGCTGCGGCCGATTGATGCGACACAGAACTCTTTTCACTTTTGCACGCCGATGGCTCTTCCGGTCACCTGTGACGAATGTTTCACCGCCTTTGAGGCGCCGACAAAAGCACGGGGAAAACGAGTTCGATGTCCGCACTGCTCCGCCGCCGTGCGAGTCGGCGGCGGAGCGGCCGCCCCGCCGCAATCCAGCGCGGCGCCGACCCGGGCGGGCGGAAAACGAAAAGCCGCTCCCGCGACGAAGGCCGCCGGCCCGTCCACCGGGGTGCTGATCGGCGGCGGAATCGCCGCGGTGTTGGTCGTCGGCGGCGGCATGCTGGGTCTCGGCATGATGCTGGCCGGCGGGGGCGATGCAGCCGTCGCCGGCGGCGTCGCTCCCACGCCGGTCGTCGCGGAGACCAGCCCGACGGAACCGCGCAACGCCGCGGGCGATTCTTCAAACGAGACTTCATCGGAGTCCGCTCCGGATGCGGATCGCTCCGAACGGGCGCCCTCCCCGGCCGAGGACGACGAGACCGGCGTGATGGCGAAAGGCGGGTTGGTCGCGGATCTCGGCATCGCCAAGAGAGGCGGCCTCTCCGCCGAAATGTCGAGCGATGCCGAAGGAGCCGAAGCGGTCGTCGCGCCGGCGGATTCCAGCGACGCGGAGGGAAGCGAAGCCGCCGGGCCGGTCGCGACGGCGTCCTCCGAAGGCCTGCCGGCGGTCCGGGGCGAGGAACTCCGCGGGTCCGAACTCGTCAGCGCGGTCATGCCGTCGGTCGTTCGGATCAACAACACCGGCCCGAGAGCCCGCAGTCAGGGCAGCGGTTACCTCGTTCATTCGGACGGCATCGTCGTCACGAATTACCACGTCGTCTCCGGAGCCAATCGGATTGAAGTGGAGTTTCAGGACGGCAAGAAATACGACAGCCCGGGCTATCTGCTGGTCGAACCCCAATACGACATCGCGGTGATTAAGATTGATTTGGAAGGCGACGACACGCGGCCCGCCGTCCCGCTTATGGGCGAGTTCCCGGCGCAGGGATCGGAAGTGATGGCCTTCGGCACGCCGCAGGGATTGAACTTCAGTTCGACCCGGGGCAGCGTGAACGCCGTGCGGGACGAAGACGAGATTCGTAATAAGACCAACACCGATCATCGCGGCACTTGGATTCAGTTCGACGCCTCGATCTCCAGCGGAAACAGCGGCGGCCCGCTGTGCGACATGCGCGGCAACGTCGTCGGTATGAACACGTTCGTGATGGGCGGGGGCGGAGTCGCTCAGAACCTGAACTTCGCCATCTCCTCGGTCGACATCCGGGAGAAGGTCCGGGGCGTTCTGGATGCCTATCAAGGCGAGAGCAGCATCCAACGCTGGAGCGCCGAGAAACTGAAAGAGTTCGACGGCGACCTCGGCCGGAAACTGGTCGAGAACGAGATCGGCACCAACAAGGGCAAGCGGATTCTCGCCTCGATGACCGAGGTTCTGTTCGTCAAATATCAGGAGGGCGGCGATCCGTCGCTCGACGGCGTCCGCCGATACGTCGATTCTCAGGCGGAGAAGGCTGTCGAGAAATCCAATATGTCGGTCGTCTGGAAACGCCCGGAACGGATCGATATCGCCATCATGGTCATCAAGATGGACGTGGAGCCGAAGGAGCGGGGCAGCAGCGTGATGGTCGTCACGTTGGAAGCCGAAGTCGTGGTGCCGGACACGGAGGACGACTCCAAACAGAACCTGTTCTGCCGGGTGTGGACGCACAAAGGCGAGATCGGCACGCTTTCCCCGATGTCGATTGTGACCGGAAAGGTGCCGCCCGGCTGGAGCCTCCGCCTGATGCAGTTCTTCGGCGATTTCCGTCGGGTTTACAAAGACGCTCAGGACGAAGCCCTCGAAGGGAACCTCGACGACGACACCGAACGAGACGGCTCCAAGATCGCTGAAGAAGGCGAAGGACTCTTTGAAGAGCTCTTCGGCGGAATCTTCAACCTGCCCGAGCCCGGGGCGGACGTGGGCGAAGGGGAGGAATCGCCCCGCGGCCTGGGACCCGAAGGCGAATCGCCGAACGAAGGATCCCGCGGCGAGTTCCCCCGCCCGATGGAACCGGACGACGATCGCTGATCACGCCCGACCCGCCTCATCCGATCTGACGCGGTCGCGGCGCCCGGAACATTCCCGAGCGCCGTGGCCGCCTGGTTCGTTGGCGTCCTGGTACGCACGCCAGATCAGTCTGGCGTTTGCTGGAGGCGATGTGAGCCCGAAGCGCAAGAGATTTTTGCACGAAGAGACGCAACATTCGACCTACTCGGAACTTCGGTCGTTCGATGCGACGGCAGCCCGAAGCGCGAGCCGAGGCCGGGTGAGGCTGTGAACGTCGAACAACTTCGGCTCGCGCCTCAGGCTGCCAATGCTTCGTGCAAAAAGCTCTTGCGCTTCGGGCTCACTGAGGGACGCCGCACTGATCCGCCGGGCGCACTAATCGCGCGCAGCACCCGGTCGGCGCCCGTCTCCGCTTGCCCGCCGCGGGTGAATTGCGGCGGCAGGATCCGCGTGTTCGTCGACAGGCCCTGTGGCTGCAGGCCTTCCTTTCTCGCACGCTTCGGTTTGAGCCCTTGGGGAAAGAGGCAGCCACGCCGAACCCGTGCCCCCGACGTGCTCGGCCGGTTGAGGTCGAATCCACGCGGAGTCGCCAACAAAAACAGCCCCCCGCCACGGGGGCGGGGGGCTGCGACATCCGGCTGTGCGACTGGAGAGTCGCGTCTCAGAACTCGTTCTCGACTTCGCCGCCGTCCCGGCTGCCCAGGGCGCCCCAGGTGCCGTAGGGGCTCTTGCCCGAACGAACCGTCTGAGCGTTCTGGTTGCCGACATCGATGGTCTCGCTGATCAGCTTGACCGAGCCGTCGCCGAACACGACCTGCACGCCGCCGGAGTGGTAGCTGCCGGCGGACATGATGCCGTCGCTGGAGTCGCCGCCGTTATGGATACAGCTCGGGCCGTTCGGCGGGAGGATCGTGTTGAACCCGGTGAACACGGCCGAACCGTCGGCCCAGCGGGTGCCGCGCTCCTGGTCGCCGCGGCGGACGTTCGCACTGGGGTTGTAGAAGCCCGGGTTGTTCGGGTCCGCGACCACGTCGGAGCAGTTCGCTTCCGGGTCGTTAAAGATCTCGCGGGTCAGATCACGGGCGAACCCGGATTGATAGTGCCGAGTCCCTTGGCCGCGACCGATCTCAGACATCAGCAGGGTCGAGGTCGTCCCGTCCCGCATGTCGCGGAGGCTGGAGGGGTAGACGCGGCCGAACATCCCGCGGACGCGGGGGTTCGTGCCGAACACGTCGTCGTTGCCGTCGCCGTTATCGCCCCAGTTCACGGCGTAGTTGGTGTCCGCTTCGTTCGTGACGCGGGCGCCGTCGGAGGGGCAGAGCAACGTGGCGGTCACCGTCGCCCACGGGGCGTAGTTCTCGTTCCACGGAACGGGACCCATCGCCGGCCACGGGTTATCCGCGGCGCGGGTGGTGCCGTTCGAATTCAGCAGCGACGGCCGACTGATCTGGTTCCAGAGGGCGGTCTGGTCCATGTACGGGGACAGACCGACCAGGCCGCTCAGGCGACCACGGTTATCGCTCGTGCCGCCGCGTCCGATGGTGAAGGACTTGTAGGTGCTGTGGTAGTTGTGCAGAGCCAGCCCCAATTGTTTGAGGTTGTTCTGGCACTGGCTGCGGCGAGCCGCTTCGCGGGCTTGCTGCACGGCCGGCAGCAGCAGCGAGACCAGGATGGCGATGATCGCGATCACCACCAGCAGTTCGATGAGGGTGAAGCCGGCGCGCCGGCGTTGATTCGTTCGTAACATGGGATCCCTAAGGACAGGGGAAGAAAAGAGGTTGTGGAACCGCAGGGGAGTCTTTGGAGATCAGCCGAGAGTGTGACCGAACGGTCGATTTGAAGGCTGACGCATCCATCGTAGCAAATCTGAGAGCCCATTTCCACTCGCCATTTCGCCGCTTCCACGGAGGAAAACCGAAAACCGTGGGGCAGGGGCGCCTGGGCCGACCCTCATGCGTCCGCCAGATCAGTGCGGCGCCTGTCCGTGAGCCCAAAGCGAAAGCGAGGCCCGGGACCGCTCCGCCTTGCTTGTCCTTAGAACTCACAGAGGGCTTAGGAGAGTGCCGCGGTAGTTCGTGGAACGTCTTGGTGCGTCCGCCAGATCAGTCTGGCGTTCGCTGGAGGCGAAGTGAGCCCGAAGCGCCAGCGAGGATTACGACTCGCCCACCTCGCTGGCGCTTCGGGCTCACTGAGGGACGCCGTGCTTATCCGCCGGACGCACTAATAAAGGAACGTGCAATCGGCGAATTTCGGAAACCTGCTGGAGCGAGAGACCCGTCAACCAACCATGAATTCCCCGCGCTGAACAACACGTGTTGAATCATCAGAGATCCGGTGCGTTATGAGTCCGTTGCCGAACCGACGTATCAACCCGAAGCGTCGCCAGAGCCGTCGGTCGCAGGCTGGCGCATGACCAATGGCAGCTCGAGGGGGACCGATACACGCAGCCGCATTGGCCTTGGCCGATGCCTCGGGCTGTCGGTCCCTGAGTCGCGGAAGGCGCCTCCCCGCCGGGCGGGAACTGCGGCCCTCCGATGGTCGTGGGCCGTGCGCGGGCCGTAACTGACGCGATGGACCGAGTGCGCACAAAAACAGCCCCCCGCCACGGGGGCGGGGGGCTGCAACATTCGGCTGTGCGACTGCGGTGAGTCGCGTCTCAGAACTCGTTCTCGACTTCGCCGCCGTCCCGGCTGCCCAAGGCGCCCCAAACGCCGTAGGGGCTCTTGCCGGACTGCACCGTCTGGGCGGTCTGGTTCCCGGCATTGATGGTTTCGCTGATCAGCTTGACCGAGCCGTCGCCGAACACGACCTGCACGCCGCCGGAGTGGTAGCTGCCGGCGGACATGATGCCGTCGCTGGAGTCACTGCCGTCATGCATGCAGCTCGGGCCGTTCGGCGGGAGCACCGTATTGAACCCGGTGAACACGGCCGAACCGTCGGCCCAGCGGGTGCCGCGTTCCTGGTCGCCGGCGCGAACGTCCGCGCTGCTGTTGTAGAAGCCCGGGTTGTTCGGGTCCGCGACCACGTCCACGCAGTTCGCCTGGGGGTTGTTGAAGATCTCGCGGGTGAGGCCACGAGCAAAACCGGACTGGTAATGCCGGGTGCCCTGGCCGCGACCGATCTCAGACATCAGCAGGGTGGAGGTCGTTCCGTCCCGCATGTCGCGGAGGCTGGAGGGGTAGACCCGACCGAACATGCCGCGGACGCGGGGGTTGGTGCCGAACACGTCGTCGTTGCCGTCCGGGTTATCGCCCCAGTTAAAGGCGTAGTTCGTATCCGCTTCGTTGGTGACGCGGGCGCCGTCGGAGGGGCAGAGCAGCGTGGCGGTCACCGTCGCCCACGGGGCGTAGGTTTCGTTCCAGGGCTGGGGACCCATCGGCGGCCACGGATCGTCCACAGCACGCGAGGTGCCGTTGGCGTTCAGCAGCGACGGCCGGCTGATCTGGTTCCAGAGGGCGGTCTGATCCATGTACGGGGAGAGACCGACCAGGCCGCTCAGGCGACCGCTATTGTGGATGCTGCCGGTGGTGGTGCCGCCGCGTCCGATGGTGAAGGACTTGTAGGTGCTGTGGTAGTTGTGCAGAGCCAGCCCCAGTTGTTTGAGGTTGTTCTGGCACTGGCTGCGGCGAGCCGCTTCGCGGGCCTGCTGCACGGCCGGCAGCAGCAGCGAGACCAGGATGGCGATGATCGCGATCACCACCAGCAGTTCGATGAGGGTGAAGCCGGCGCGCCGGCGTTGATTCGTTCGTAACATGAGAACCCTTAAGGACAGGGGTGAAAGAAGACTGGGGCGTCACAAAGTAAAGTGTCAGCGGAGGACGCGACCGAATGGTCTTTGCAGTAGCTGACGCATCCATTGTAGCAGATCCGACATCGGCTTTCAAGTATCCGATTCGTCGTTCCAACAGACAAAAAGACCGCTGCCCAAGGCTGAGGGCTTCAGACAAGGCAAAACCCCGATCCGATCGAACGGCGATCCACGGAGCAGCTTTTCACGTGGGCGACGGGATTGTCCGCCGACCGCAACTCATACGATCCCGACCTGAAACCGGAACGAAGCCGACGGTTGACAGCGGCCGCCGGCGGCAATCTGCTTAGGCACGGCTTTCGCCCCCTCCCTCTCCATTAGGATTGCTCGATGCGTCTCCCCGCCCCCCTGTCTGCCCTCTCGTTCGCCCTCCGCTCCGCCGCGGCCGCCTCCATCTGCCTGTGCGCGGTCGCCGCGGCTGGATGCAGCGACGTTGAGTCTGGAACTGTCGAGTTGGATGAGAGCCCCGAAGCCGTCGCGGCACGCGAAGCTGAGAACGAAGAGAACGACCGCATGGCCAACGAAGCGATGCAGAACGACTGAATCGGCAGAGGCCGATCTTGAGCGTGGAACGATGGCAGAGCCGCCGGTCTGCGGACCGGCGGTCAGTCCCGCTCGAACGCCAGCGGGTGATCGCCCTGCGTGTCCGCGACGCGCAGGGCGATCTCACCGTCCAGCAGGTCCGTCAGCAGCTGACCGCACAGGTCTTTGCGCCAGCCCGCCGCCAATTGCGGGACCTCCACGTTCTCCGGGCGGCCGGCGGTGTGCCAGCGGACCAGATCGCGGAGATCCTTCGCCGTCCCGGCGATCGTGCGGGCCACCTCGTGCTCGTTGCAGAGGCTGCTGAGCGCGATGCCCAGTAACTGACCGAGCACGTGCTCGTCCGGGTTCTTATCCGGTCCCTCGCGGCGGATGCGGGGGGGAAGCTCCTCTTCGGGCACCAACTTGCCGCGTTCGATGGCGGCGAGGATGTCGTCCGCGCTGCGGTGGATGTCGCCGCGGTTCAGATCGCGGGGGGCGGTCAGTTCCTCCGCAGTCTCCGGCTGCCGCTTCGCCACGTCGATGACGAGGTCGTCTCGCAGAATCCGGCGCACCGGGCGGTTGCGCTCCTCCGCCTCGTTCCAACGCCACAACGCGACCTCCCGCGCGATCGCCAGATCCCTTCGCGACAGCTTCGACAGGCCGGACAGCTTCTCGTGCGGTTCGCGTCGATGGTCTTCCGCGAGATTCCGGACGAAGCGCACGAACTCCGCCGCCGCCCACGCCGTGCGGCCTCGCGCCTGCAAATCTTTTCGCTGGATCTCCCAGATTTTCGGCAGAAACTCCGCGTCGCGGAGGGCGTACGAGAGTTGATCCGCCGAGAGCGGCCGGCGGCGCCAGTCGGTGCGGGTCTGCGATCCCTTCTGCGGGCGGACGTTCAGCACCCGCTGCACGAGGGCGTCGTAGCCCAACGGGTAGCTCGTGGAACGTAACCCCTCGGCAAGCTGCACGTCGACCAAACGTCGCGGCGCCTGCCCGGTGGCTTCGAGGCAGAACTTCACCTCAGCCTGTCCGCCGTGGACGATCACGGTGGTGCGATCGTCCGTCATCAAATCCCACCACGGGGTGAGATCCTGCAACTCGAACGGATCAACGCCGACGGTCTCGCCGTCGGCGCTGAACTGCATCAGGCACAGTTCGGGGCGGAAGGTGCTCTCGGAGACGAACTCCGTATCGAAGGCGACGAGCCGGGCGTCGCGGGCTCGTTGGCAGAAGTCGTCGAACTCCCCCTGATCGGTAATGAGGGCGTCTTCGTCGGCCGGGGGGCCGCTTCCGCCGCCACGGCGGAACCCGCCGGAGGACTTCGATCCGCCGGACTTCCGGCGGGTCGGTTTCCGTGCGGCCGCGTTCCCGCCTTCAGAATCGCCGCGTGACGACGTTCGGCCGGGGGCGCCGCGGCTGTCGGAACGGGGCGAGCGACGAGAGCGGGGCATTCGGGCAGTGCCGCGGCAAGCGGTTGGTTGAACAGGGCGACGCCCGCGGGCGAGGCGGTCGGCGGGGGACTTGAAGCGTCGACGAAACAGGGATTCCCCCGATGGTCCGTTCCGGCTCCGCGGACGCAACCGCTGTGCCGTTCACGGCGGGCGGTCCGGTCGGAACGGTTCGCGGACGCCCCTTCAACCCGCACCGCCCGACAGGCCGATGGGCGTTCCCGTGCCGCCGGTCCGGCGCCGCGACCGACCTCGTCTTCGCCCCCTCCCCCGAACAGCTACGATGGACGCCGACGACGATGCGCCGCCGGGGGTCCCGGAATGGGTGGTGACGTACGGCGATATGATGAGTTTATTGCTGACCTTTTTTATTATGCTGGTCAGCATGTCGGAGATCTCCGAGAAATCGAAGTACCGGGAGGTTCTCGCGAGTTTGCACGATCGACTGGGCTACGCGGGCGGCGCCCGATCCAGCCCCGGCGATGAATTAGCGGGGACGGCTTCGGCCTCCATCGATGCCGAAGCGGGCGAAGCGCCGGTGGATCAGGCCGGCGACGGGGGCACGCCGCGGCCCACCAGCCCCGGCGTGCAGACGATGCTGACGCGGGAGCGCCCCGGCCGCCCGGTGTCCGCCGGCGCCGCGGTGCGATTCGATCCCGGCGCGGACGCTCCGGCGAGTGGCGAGCCGGCGACCTTGAACGCCCTTGCCGCTGCGATCGCGGGGAAGCCGCAGATGATCGAACTTCGCGGATACGCCGCAGATGGCGCCGAGACCACGTTGGCCTACCGCCGCGCCCGCAAGGTCTTGGACGAACTGACGGCTCGGGGCGTGCGACCGGGGCGATTCCGTATGCGGACCGGCGGGTTCGCCGCCGAACAAGCAGTGGATGCGCCGGACGCTCCGCCCGTCGATCGGGTCGAAGTTTGGGTGTTGGACCGGCTCGCCGCCGATCCCCGCGCGGGGTTCTGAACGGCCGCCTTCAAGAGCCTTCCCAACCGCTCGGCGACCGGCGACGCCAGGCGATCAGCGCCCAGATCCCGGCCAGGGTGAGCAGCCCGCCCACGCCGATCGCCGCGTCGAGCGGCCAGTGCCGAGCGTCCGCGGACCATTGATCCTGGATGTGCGACGGCCGGCCGGAGGTGTCGCCGACCTTCAGAATCGCGACGCCGTATTTTTCCTGAAAGCGGGCGTCGGGATCGGGCGATTTCTCGATCCACAACGCCTCGTCCTCGCGGACCTTTTCGAACCACTCGTCGGTCTCCGCGAACTCCCGTTCGAGCGCTTCGGCGACCTGCTTCGTCTCCACGTCCTGGCCGTCGATCTGCTGCATTTGAAGAGCGGTCGCGGCCAGTTCATGGAAGGCGTCCGCGGCCTCGGGGGCGGATCGGCCCGCTGCGAGATAGGCCCGCGAGGCGAGCAAGCGGGCCGCGGCGGGGTCTGGGAATTCGGAGGTGACTTGGGGCGCCATCAGCAGATCGCCCAACGCTTCCAAGAGCGCCGGGCTGCGATAGTCGCCGAACCGCATCATCCCCTCGACGCCCTTCCGCCCGTCCTTCAAAGAGACTTTTCGCTCTTGAAGGAACTTGGCGAAGCCCTCCCGGTTCGGGCCGATCGGGGCCAGCGGCGCCGGCATGGCCTCCGCATCGCTTTTCTTCTCCAGCATGTATTCGACCAACAGCTTCTGGATCCGCTCACGGCCGAAGTGGGCGTCCGGGTTGATCGCCAGCGCCCGGTCGATCTCCCCCAGCCCTTCCTCGAAGCGGCCGGCGTGGATCAGAATCGTGCCGCGATTCGCGGCGGTTTCGTACTCGCCCAATTCGCCGACGTCCGCGACCTTCTTGTCGAGCGTCGCCAGCGCCTCGTCGCGACGGCCAAGCTTGTCGAGGGCGACGGCGAGGTCGTCATAGGCGGCGGCGCGATCTTCGGCCGACATCGCCCGCTCGCCGAGGGCGTGCAGGCGGAGCGCCGCCCCGCGAGTCGAGATGCGGTGCTCGTAGAAGGCGTCGGTGTGCCGGGGGAACTTGCCGACGATCAATTCCAGCGTGCCGGGGAACTCCTGGCGTTCCTGCCACAGCGTGTCGGTGTCCCAGAGGCAGGCGGAGGCCGCCGGGGTCAGCAGCAGCGCCGAAACCGCGGCGACGGCGGCGAGGGGACGGAGACGAGTCATGACGGCGCTCGGGCGACGGGGGACCGGTCATTCTAACCGATCGCTGAGACGGTCGATCCCGCAGACGGTCGCACCCCGCGGCGGACGATTCTACCGTGACGGTCGCGTTCCTCCTCACCGATCGAGCTTCCCCGCGATGCCCCGTCCCGTTTCCGCCCTGGCTTTGCTGCCCGTCGCCGCCCTGTTCGCCGCCCTCGGTTCGTTCGCTCCGGCGGATCACCACGAGGGGGAGAAGGCGGAGGACTTCGGTCACTACCGCAAGCCGACGATCGACGTCGGCGTGATCGTCTCCGACGTGGGGGCCGCCGAAGAGTTTTACGAATCTGTACTTGGCTTCGAGGAAATCGACGAATTCACCGTCTCCGAGCAGATCGCCGGCGACAGCGGGCTGACGGACTACCGGAAATTCACCGCGGACGTGATGGCGATTGGCTGGGGCGAGAACGCCACCCGCATCAAGCTGATCGAAATGGCCGGCCGTCCCGCGGCCCGCGTCGACAATCAGTTCATCAGCAGCACCTACGGGCCGAGCTATCTCACGTTGCACGTGAAAGATATGGACCCGATCCTGAAAGCCGCCGCGGAGCACAAGCTCAAGCCGCTGGCGAAGGGGCCGGTGAAGATCGGGGAGAAGGGCTATCTGGCCTTGCTCCGCGACCCGGACGGCAACTTTATCGAACTGGTCGGCCCCCGCCCGAACATGAAGGCGGAGGAACCGGTCGAGAAGGCCGCGGACAAGGCGACCGAGGAAGCCGCTGAGGCGACCGAAGAGGCCGGCGAAGCTGCGGAAAAGGCCGGCGAAGCGGCGGGCGAAGCCGCCGAAGCGACGGAAGAAGCGGCTGAGGAAGCCGTCGAAGAGGCGGCCGCAGAAGCGACGGAAATCGTCGAAGAATAATTCGTGGCGAGAAATGAAAACGTCCCGGACGCCGCGCGGCGCCCGGGACGGTGAACCTGCGTGACCTCTGCTTACCGGGGATCAGGCGGCGGTGGTGACCGCGATCGTCCGCCGCTGCTGCTCCTTGGTCTTCGGAAGCGTGACCGTCAGCACGCCGTGACGCAATTGCGCCTCGACGGCGTCGCGGTCGACGGTCTGGCCGAGTCGAAAGGTGCGATGCCAGTCGCCCTCGGGATAACCGATCCCGCGGTTCAACAGCGAATCACGCGAGCGCCCGGCGAGGGGAGCCTCCGGGACTTTCGCCCACAGCGTCAGCACGTCCTTCTCGACGGTGAGTTCCAGGCCGTCTTCGCTCGTGCCCGGCACGTTTGCCGTCAGTAGGAAGGCGTCCGGGGTTTCGAGCACGTCGACCCGCGGTAGATAGCGGGACCGCAGCGCTTCGCCGTCCTCATGGGCGGACGAGTCGCCGGAGGACGGCGCATCGGTTTTCGTCAGGGTCTCCTCCATAGTGGTCTCCTCCACGGCGGTCTCGTCGGCGGCGGTTTCGTCGGCAGAGGTTTCGACAGTGGTCTGATCGTTCATCGAATCGGTTTCTATAAGAGTAGGAATGGATAGTGGGGGATAGGTCTTGATAGATCCTCGGCGCGGCGGCGCGGGGCGCCGCGACTCAGGAGACTTTGACCTCGATCCGGCGGGCCTGCTTCTCGGCCGGTTTGTCGAGCACGAGGGTGAGCACGCCGCGGGCGAACTGCGCCTCCACGCCGTCGACCGGCGGGGTGAACGGCAATCGCACGGTGCGGGCGAACTCGCCGCGGGGCCGCTCGCGGCGGAGCCAGTGGCCGCCTTCCGGCGTTTCGGCGGTCGGCCAGGCGCCGCGGACCGTGACTTCGTCCGCTTTCACGGAGACCTCGACCGCCGCCGGATCGACGCCCGGCAATTCCGCGGTGAGGATCACGGCGTCTTCCGCCTCATGCAGATTGAAGGGCGGAACGGACGAATCGGCCGAGGACGACGGCCCGGACAGCGCCCGGTCGAACGACCGCAGCAGGCCGTTCATCTCCTGACGGACGTTGTCCAGCTGGGCGAAGGGAAGCTCGGCAAGCGGAGAGCGGGTGACGAATCGCATGGGAGTGTTCTCGATCGATTGAGATAGGGGATACTCGCGGCTGCCACTTTGGTCAGCCCACGGTTGACATTCTGCAAGCGGCGTGCCGAACCGTTCGCATGTCCACTCCGGATCGGCGGCTCAGGGAGTTCCCGGTTTTCTGAAGTCGACGGATC
Organism: Alienimonas chondri; assembly: GCF_013036045.1. GTDB lineage: Bacteria > Planctomycetota > Planctomycetia > Planctomycetales > Planctomycetaceae > Alienimonas > Alienimonas chondri. The sequence continues at coordinate 23,208 of NZ_WTPX01000028.1, read as the reverse complement.
GACGCCTCGAAAACGGCGTGACCGGCACGATCGCCGCCGCCGGGGCGATCGGCCGGAGCGACATGTTCGGGGACGGTTCGCCGCGACCCGGAGGGACGGCGGGTCCGCCGCTGATCCGGCCCCCGTCGGTCCGCCGATGCCCGCTGCACGCCCCGCGAGATGCAGGGCGCCCCGCTCAGGCGGGGGGACTCAGTCAACATTCCGCACAGCCGCACGGACGGGGCAGGGCGATGGCCAACCACGCTGCACACACCACTCATCAGGCGACCACCCCCATTCCGGAGGTCGCGGCCTTGCGGCCGGCCCGGCGGGGCGCCGCCGGTCGGGCTATGGGTCTGTTGACCCGCCTCTCCTTAGGCGCCGCCGGGGCCGCCTTGATGCTGGCGCCGGCGGACCTCCTCGCGGCGAAGATCGGCCCGGGGGTCGTCGCGGAAGTCACCGCGGGCTGGACCGCCGCGGAAGCCGCCGGCGTCGGTTTGCTGGCCGTCGCCGGCGTGTGGACGCTCCTGTCGTTGACGCGTCGCCCGCGGTGGGACGTCGCCCCGACATCGGTTCGGAACGAAGACGCTCGGACCCGCGAGGCGGAGTCGAGCGACTCCGAGACGGTCTCCCTGCCGTTCAACGGCGCCGCCTCGAAGTCGGCGGAGGCTCGCCCCGTCAAACGGGTCGACGATGTGGACCCCGCGGCGGTGCGGTCGACCTGGTCCGCGTCTGCCTCGAAGGTCGCCCACGACGAAGCCGAGTCGGAGTCGCCCGCCACGATCCCGTTCCCCGCCGCGGCGGAGTCGGCCGACGAAGAGGTCGTCGAGGAGACGGTCGCGTCGCATCAGGAGTGGCCGGAGGAATGGGGAGACGAGGGAAACGAACCGTCCGTGATCCGATTCGAGGACGTCCCGCGGACCGTCGAGGTCGGCAACCGGGTGGTGGATCTGACGGAGATGGACTTCGACGGCGGCAAGGAGGATCTGCTGAAGGGCCTGTCGAAGAAGGAGCGCCGCACCGTCCGCAAGGCGCTGCGGGTTCGGGAACGGATGCTGATGCGAGCGGCGTGAGGGGCTTGAACGGGTGAAGGGTCGGTCGGCGCCGGGGTCGGGTTTCTCCCGCCCCGGCGTCGTCTGCTTGACTGGGTCGGAGGCGGAAGGAATGCGGCCTGAGGGGGCGACAATCGACGACGGACCCCCCTTGGGTTTGACGCGGTCGCCGGCCGGCCGGCAGGATCAGCGAGTTGCCCCCGGTCTCGCCCGGTCCCCGCCCGGACGCCGCCGGCCCGCCCCGGTCCGTCGCCATGCCGTCATGTCCGCATCCGTCCTCGCCGCTCGTGGCAACGTAATCTTCCCGGTCGAAACGTTCGGGGACACGTTGATCGTGCTCCCGAAGGGAGATAAGGCGGGGTTCGGGGATGCCGATTTCCGGGTCGAATGCGGGCGCGTCTCCGCGGCGCTGCGCGACCCGCACTATAAGAATCTCGTTCTGGACTTCTCGCTGACGAACTACGTCGGCGGGAACGTCGTCAAAGAGCTTCAGCGATGGGTGACGCAGACCCGGGAGCAGGGCGGTCGAGCCGTGGCCTGCGAGGTCAGCGGCGACATGCGGAAAGGGTTGGAAGTTTCCCGGACCGCGGAGGACTGGGAGTTCTTCGAGACCCGCGACGACGCCTTGAAAACCGTCGCGACGGAGACCGTCGGCCAAACCCTGGCGAGGTGGACGCCCACGATCGCGACCGTCGTGACCGTGCTCTTATTGATCGGACTCGGCGCCTGGCTGCTGAGCGGGCGGCATGTCGAACGTCGGCACTTCGCCGAACTGGAGAGCATCTGGGCGGACTACGCCAAGATCCGCAAACAGTACGCCACCGTGCAGGAATGGCGGGAGCATACCCCGCCGCTGGTGGAACGTTTGGATCAAGAAATCGACGAACTTCAGGCCTTGTTGCACACGAAGTACGCCGCCCGAACGACGATGCTCTCGGTGGCGAAAAAACGAATGAAGCCGATTCTGCTAGATCCGCGGTCGCCCGATCCGCGGGCCCGCGGCGTCGAGGCGGGCTTTGCCTATATTCGCGCCAACCTCGCCGGCCTGCCGAAGGAGCAGTATGTCGATGTCGAGGAGGAGTATCGGGCCACGCGACCGACTCTGGCGGGGTCGGAATCCGACGACGACCTTGAGAACGGCGACGATCCGGAATCCGACGACGACCCGGAGGACGGCGACGACGAAGAACTGGATCCCGAGCCGGACGACGCGGAGGTCGAGAACGCCTCGGCTCCCGCCGCCGGAGACTCCGGCGCCTCAATGGATGGGGAAGTCACCGGCGACGACGACCAAGACGACGAGGCCCAAGAATCGCCGCGCTCGCGGTCGGATGATGAGCCGACGCCGATCGCTGAGGGGCGTTCGCCGGACTGAGGTGCGGCTCGCGAGCGGCTCGCTCGATCGGCGAGCCATGCCAGGGCGATCGCTCCGCAGCAGGCCGCTCCGATCCAACGGGTCGGGCCCTCCTCGAACACGATCGCTCCGTTGACGGCGATGAAGCCCAGAAACGCCCCCACGGCGGCGGCGATTCGTGGCGACCGCGTGTCGTACGACCGCGGCCGCACCCAGGCCCAGGCCGCGTCGACCGTCCACACGGCGGCAAACAGGTAGTTGATCCAGACCCCGCCGCCCCAATCGATCCCGGTGAGGGCGTCTGTCTGGCGGGCGGTCTCCCGGACCGCGTCGGCGTGGCTCCAACCGTGCTTCACCTCGAACGCGGCGGCGAGGTGCGCCCACATCGCCGCCGCTCCCCCCGCCCAACAGAGCCGGGCGAGTCGATCGAACCCGAGGTTCCGCCCCACGAACCCCGCCGTCAGCAGCGCCAGCGAGACCCGCACCGTCCAGACGACCCAGTCGTCGCCGGTCAGGACCGCGTCGCCGATCACGGCGTGTCGTCGCCGCCCATCTCCAAGGTCGGTTCCGCGCCGTCGCCCAATTCGCCATCGTCCATCGGGGGGGCGTCCTCAACGACGCCCTCCCGCAGATCGATTTCCGTTCCGTCCGAGAGGACGACCGCTTTTCGCGTGTACGTCCACGGGCCGCCGTTGGCGCTTCCGACGACATACACCGTCGCGGAGCCGTTCGGTCCGGTGATCGGATAGGCCAGATCCGCGGTTTCGTTCCCGTTGTTGTTGGCGTAATTCGCTTTCGTGGGGAAGCCGTCCTCGATCGGCTGCCCCAGCGCCGCCCGCACCTCGGCGTTCTCGCGAGCTGCGGCCAGCGAACTGACGTAGGCGTCGGAGGCCTTCAAGGTATCCATCCCGAAGCTGAACGCCCAGTAGAGGCCGCCGGCGCACAGCACGATGGGCAGCAGGCACCCCAGCGGCACGACCCACAGCCAGTTTCTCCCGAACCACCCCTTGCGGGGCGGCGGTGCGGCGGCGGGTTCGAAGGCGTCGTGAGTCGACATCGGAAGTCCTGTGGCTGGGGAACGGGGGGAATCGGCGGCGGGGGCGAGCGGTACTTGAGAACGTAACGCGGGGCCGACCGGATCACCCGGTCGATTTGGTCCGCTCACGAACCCAGGCATCCACTTCCATCAGGCTCTCTAACGTCGGCTCCGCTTCGAAGGGGTGCTCGTCCAGAGCCTGCTCGCAGAGGCGGGCGATGTCGGGGAAGCGGATCTCCCCGTTCAAGAAGCGTTCGACGGCGATCTCGTCCGCGGCGTTGAGCGCCGCCCCCGCGGTCCCGCCGCGTTCGGCGACCCGCGTGCCGAGGTTCAAGCCGGGGAACGCCTCGCGGTCGGGCGGCTCGAAGGTCAATTCGAACGCCTGGTTCCAATCGAACTTTGCCGTCGGCCCCGGGCGGCGGTCGGGGTGGGTGAGGGCGTATTGAATCGGCAGCTTCATATCCGGCGGGGAGAGCTGCGCCAGCACGCTGCCGTCGACGTATTCCACGAAGCTGTGCACCACGCTTTGCGGATGCACGACGACGTCGATGCGGTCCGCCGGCAGATCGAACAGCCAGCGGGCTTCGATCAATTCGAAGGCTTTATTGAGCATCGTGGCGCTGTCCACGCTGATGCGTTTTCCCATGTCCCAGGTGGGGTGAGCGAGCGCGTCCGCGGGGGTCACGTCGTGCAGCGAGGCCGCCGACCGGCCCCGAAACGGGCCGCCGCTGGCGGTGAGGATCACCCGTCGCACCTGATCGCGACGCCCCGCGAGCAGCGCCTGATAGATCGCGTTGTGCTCGCTGTCGACGGGCAGCAACTCGGCGCCGGTCTCGGCGGCTCGCTTCGTCACCAGCGGGCCGGCGACCACCAACGTCTCCTTGTTCGCCAGGGCGACCCGCTTCCCGGCCTCCACCGCCGCCCACGTGCCCCGCAGGCCCGCGGCGCCGACGATCGCGGACAGCACCGCGTCCGCGTCCGGGTGCGCGGCGACCTCCTCCACGGCCCGCTCTCCGAAGCGGACCTCACAACCGGGAGGAAACGCCTCGCGGTCCACCGTGTCGGCGACGGACTCGTCGGCCAGCACGGCGATCTTCACGTCGTGCTCACGGCATTGCCGGGCCAGCGTTTCCCACGACCGATGGGCGACGAACGCCAGCGGGACCAGTTCCTCACGGGCGGCGAACACGTCGCAGGCGCTTGTGCCGATCGACCCCGTCGAACCCAGCACGACGACGCGGGAGAGGGGAGCGGACAAGCACAAAACCGGTTGCGGGCGGGTCGGGCGAAGCCCGCACGATAGGACCGGGGCCGGCGGGTCACAATCCGCGGGAGGCGCCGGCGGTCGGGGCACGCCGGCAAGCGGTCGACTCGGGGAAGCGGGGGTGAGGCGTTCGGCCGGATTGACCGCCCCCCGTCGTTGCTTAGGGTTCACGGTTCGCCGCCGCGCCGCCCGTACTCGGGGCTGCCGTCGGTCGGCGAGCCGATCGCGGACGCCGCGATTCCGCCCGTCGCCTTTCCGAAGCCGCTCGCCTTGTCCGACGCTCCCCGCGACCCCGCCGGCGATCCCGCGCCGCTCGACCCGCCGAGCGTCGCCAAAGGCGACGTTCCCCGCAAAAAGCGGGCGCCCGGCTCGCCCAAACCGGGCGGAAAAGGCAATCGCCCCGGGCCGGGAAACCTGCTGTGGTTGGGGTTGGTGGGCGTCGCTGTCCTGGGGCTGATCGCCCTGACGACCGGCGGACGCGGCGGCAAGGAGATGTCCGTCAGTCGGTTCCGGGCATTGATTGAGGACGGAACGCTCACCGGCGAGAACGTCGACAACGTGCGGTTCGGCACCTCCGCGATCACCTTCACCGGCCCGCCGGGGTTGGTCGTCGATCCCGAAGCGAAAGAAGAGTCCCCCTCGGAGGTCGCCGCCGCTGCCGAAGGGAAGACCGGCGAGGACGGCGAGCCGCTCACGACTGCCTACCGGGTCGCGATCTACTCCCTGCCGGGCGACACGCTCACCGCCTTGGGAGCGAAGATGGACGAGGCCGGGCTGGATACCTCCGCCTCGGAGCCGCCCCCGGAGTGGGCCGGGCTGGCGATCCTGTTCCTGCCGCTGTTGCTGCTGGTCGGCCTGTTGGTGCTGGTGCTGCGGAAGTTCGGCGGTCCCGGCGCCGCGATGAGCTTCGGCAAGAGCCGGGGCCGCCTGGCGGCTCAGGACGACGTGGAGGTGACCTTCGCGGACGTCGCGGGGATCGATGAGGCGAAGGAGGAGCTGAAGGAGGTCGTCGATTTCCTGCGCACGCCGCAGAAATATCAGGCGCTCGGCGGTCGCATCCCCCGCGGCGTATTGCTGGTCGGCCCGCCGGGCACCGGCAAGACGTTGCTGGCGAAGGCCGTCGCCGGCGAGGCCGGGGTCAGCTTCTTCAGCCTGTCCGGCAGCGACTTCGTGGAAATGTTCGTCGGCGTCGGCGCCGCCCGGGTCCGCGATATGTTCAAGCAGGCGGGGGAGAAGGAACGGGCGATTATCTTTATTGATGAATTAGACGCCCTGGGAAAAGCCCGCGGCAACGGCGCCCCCGGCGGGCACGAAGAGCGGGAGCAAACCCTCAACGCCCTGCTGGTCGAGATGGACGGCTTCGACAGCGGGCAATCCGTGATCGTGATGGGCGCCACCAACCGCCCGGAGACGCTCGATCCAGCGTTATTAAGGCCCGGCCGATTCGACCGCACCGTGACCGTCGACCGCCCCGATAAGGCCGGCCGGTTTGCGATCCTCAAGGTGCATGCCAAACGGATCACCTTGGGCGAGGGCGTGAACCTCGAACGCATCGCCGGGATCACGCCCGGGTTCGTCGGGGCGGATCTCGCCAACCTGATGAACGAAGCGGCCCTGCTGGCCGCCCGCAGCGGCAAGCCCGCGGTGACGATGGTCGAGTTGGAAGAGGCAATCGAACGTGTCGTCGCCGGTCTCGAAAAGGGCACCCGGCTCATTCATGATGAGGAAAAGGAGCGCGTCAGCTATCACGAATGCGGTCACGCCCTCGTCGCGTGCAGCCTGCCGCACACGGATCCGGTTCATAAAATCAGCATCATCCCCCGCGGCATGGGCCTCGGTTATACGCTGCATTTCCCCGCCGACGAGCGGATGCTGACCACCCGCACGGAGCTGTTCAATCGCATCTGCTGCTTCCTCGGCGGCATCGCGGCGGAGGATCTGATTTATGAGGAAGCCAGCACCGGCGCCCAAAACGACCTGCAACGCAGCACCGATATCGCCCGACGGATGGTGACGGAATTCGGCATGAGCGACGCTCTGGGCCGCGTGCATTACTCGGACGCCCGCACCAGCTTTCTCGGCCCGCAGGCGTCCGGCGACGGGTTCCACGCGGAGCAAACGCTGCGACAGATCGACCTGGAGGTCAAAGCGATTATCGACCGGGCCGGCGAGACCGCCGCGGAGATTCTCTCCGCCCGCCGCCCGCTGCTGGACCGCATGGCGAAAGAGTTGTTGGAGGTCGAGGTGATGGACGCCGCCCACCTCAAACGTCTGCTGGACGAAGACACCACCGGTCCCCGGTTGTCATTGGGGACCAAGATCGGCGCGAAGGCCGGGCCGACGGAGATCGAACTGCCGACCTCGGAAGAGGCCACGGACGAGAACGAAGGCATCGACGTGGCGTGAGGCGACTCGAAACGGGGGCGAGCCGTTCGGCTCCCAAGTTCGGTTCCCAAGGATGCGGCGCGGGCGTTTCATTTCTCCTGATCGGGAGAACCGTTGCGGTCCGATCGGGGAATAGGCCGGCGTCCCGGCTGCGCTCGCTCCCCTTCGTCTGTCTGTGATGCTCCGCCTCGCCCTCACGGTCCTCCTGTCCCTGCCCGGGGCCGCAATCGCTCAGGATTATGCTCCGGCCTATGTGCCCCAGGCGTACGCCACGCAGGACGGCCTCCCGCCGGATTGGCTGCCGCCGCCGGTCGTCGCCGGCGATTGGGCGGAGACGCTGACGCTGTTCGGCGGGATCAGCGGCTCCAAGCAGCCGCAGGATCTCGGCGTGAACGCGCATTTCGGCGGTCGCCTCGCGGCGAACTACGGCTTCGCATTGGTGGATGCAGCGAACCTCGGCGCCCAGATCGGCGTCGCCGGCACCTATCAGGACGACGCTGTCCGCGTATTTGAATCCGTCGCCGTCGACACCGACCGCGGCCAGTTGTTCACCACAGCGGGCCTGTTCCAGAAGAACGAACTTTGGAACTGGAGCCTGGTTTACGATGCGCTCTATCAGGACCAGTGGGATCGCTCGACCCTCACGCAGTTCCGCGGCCGCGTCGGCGTCAATATGACCGCCCGCGACGAGATCGGCGTCTGGGGCACGAAGAACGATCGCGGCGAAGAAGGCGTCGTCGCCCCCCTCGATCTGCCGGTTCGCTTACAGGCGATCAGCCAGCTGAACCTGTTCTGGCGTCACCAATACGAAAGCGGCGCCTACACGACGATCTGGGGCGGCGTGAGCGAAGGTCACGAGGAGATGACGCTCGTCGCCACGGACGACCGACACCTCTCCACCGCCCCGGTGTTCGGAGCGGACTTCCGGGCACCGTTGAACGACTATTGCAGCCTGTACGGCGAGGCGAACTTCGTGCTCCCCGCGGATACCGGCTCCGTGGACAGCTTCCTCGGCATCGATATCCACCCGGCCGGCGTGGCGAAATGCTATCGCAAGTTGAAATACGCCCCGATCCTCCGCCCCGCCGGCAGCCCCAGCTTCGTCGTCGACGCCCGCCGGTGAGCCGGCCGCGATAGGCTCGCGGGTATGACCGACGAGTCGCCCGCCTGCCCCGTCACGACCGCCGCTCGCGTGCGGTTAGCGTTGGGGCGTTTGCTCGGTCCTTGGGGCTGGGCGTCGGCGATCCTCGGCACTCTGATCGCGACGTTCCCGGGCCAGATCTACCAGACGCCCCCGGCTCCCGAGCTCTCCGGCGCGGGCCGCGGCGAACGCACGCTGACCGAGGAGGAGGAAGCGATTCTCGCGGTGGAACGCCACGCGGCGTTCAGCGTGTCGCTTGATCGGCCGTCGGGGATTCACGCCGCCCACCTGCGAAGCGTCGAGATCGGGTTCGACGGCCCGGCCTCCAGTGACGAACTCGCGCAGCAATATCTTCGAAGGGATCTCCACCTGCCTATTCGAGGGTACTACGCCCCCCCGCCGAAGCCCGATTGGGTGTGGGAGATCGACGCCCCCCTTGTCGGTTTGTCGCTCTCGCGGAAATACGACTTCCAGGGACCACGGTTCAGCAGTCGAGTTGCGAACGCGACGGCTCCCACGGCATGGAAAACAATTGACGCCACGGTCGGCATCGTGTGGTTTCTACTCGCGCCGCTGCTCTGGACGTTGGTGCGGATCGGGCAAGCGTGGCGCCACGGCTGGCCGCTCCCCAAGCCGTTCGGTCGATGGCGGCGGGCCGTGCGTCCGTGGGCGGTGACCTTCGGCTTGCTCGGCGCCGGACTTCTTTGGTTGGGAGGGACGAAGAATGCAGGGCAGTCCTTCGGTGAAACGCGTTTGTCGATGGATCTGAGGCGCGACGCCTATTCTCCATCGCACCCGCGATTCGTTCGCCTGAGCGTCGCTCACCCGCTTCCCCCGGCCGTCGTGCCTGCGGGGTTGGAATATCCCCGGGAGGGTCCGGTCGGCTGGTACTGGGGCGACCGCCAGCGTGGTCTTCTGCTGGAACGGAGAAACGCCTCGCAGGGCGTCCTCGCCCGGTTTCCCACCCGAGCGGACAACCCGCGACGCGGCGAATCGCTGACGTCGCTGGACCTTTCCCTCTGGTACGTCCTGCTGCCCGCGGCGCTGTGGAGCGGCGTCGTGCTCTGGCGGACGCGACCCGAACGCATGCGTTCGGCGTGAGGGGCGTCTACGATCAGACGCATGTCCGCCCCGATCGAAGACACCTACGCCGAAGCCTTTCGCAGTCTGTTCGCGGAGGTGCTGGTCACCGCCCGCGACAAGACCTGGCTGGATCACGCCTGCGCGAACGCGACGGGGCACGCGAGCAGCACGATTCTGTGCGACTGCGAAGCCGGCGTCGCTTCGTTCGTCGATCCGGCCGACACCCCCGACGGCCGGCCCGGGGCCGTGCTGCAATTTCACGTCCCCCGCTTCCGCAAGGACCGCGAGGAGGCTCTCTATCAATCGCTGTTGAAGCGCGTCAGCCAGAACGTGCTGACTTGCCCCACCGCGTCGGCGTTCAGCCCGATGGCGGAGGACATCGCCGCCGGGCGGTCGATCCCGTTGGGCCGAAAGATCGCCTACTTCGGCGACGGGCACGAGTTCGAAGCCGAACGCCTCGGCCGCGCCGTCTGGGTAATACCCATTCTCGGCGGTGAGTTCGTGATGGACCGAAACTTCGGTTTTCGCGACGGCGTGATGGGCGGGAACCTCTGGTTCCTGGGCGAATCGGCCGACGCCGCCCTCGACGCCGGCGCCGCCGCGGTCGCCGCGGTGTCGAAGTGCGACGGCGTGATCGCGCCCTTCCCGGGCGGCCTTGCAGGCTCGGCCAGCAAAGCGGGGTCGAACTATAAGTTCCTGATCGCCAGCACCTTCGCGGAGTGGTGCCCGACATTAAAAGATAAACTGGGCGAGAAGAGCCTCGTCCCGGACGGGGTGAAATCGATTCAGGAAATCATCATTAACGGCCGCGATTTGGAGAGCGTCGCCGCCGCCACCTACGCCGCCATCGACGCCGCCAAAGAGACGCCCGGCCTGCGATTGATCCGTGCGGGCAACTACAACGGGCGGCTGGGGAAGAGCTTTATTCCGTTGATTGAAGGCTCGACGCCTTGGGAGACCGGTTCGTAGTGGCAGGCTTCAGCCTGCCCCGTCGAACAAAGTGAACGTTCCAGAGAGTCAAGCGCACGCGGTCGCTTGAGGCAGATCGATCCGAACGAGCGTCAATCATCCCATCCGCGGCCGAATTCTCGCAGCGGGTATTCCGATTGCAGATCGTGGAAGGCCTCTTCGCCGTTCTCCGTCAATCACTCGTGTAAACTGGACCATCGCCACTCTTGCGGATCGTCGACATACCTATGCTTGACCGGATTGAGAAAGAGATAATGCAGGCAGGTGGCGAAGTGTCGCTCGCTGCGTATTCTCCGGTCGCAGTAGCGGTACCAAACCCTACGGCCTGGCGTCCCGTCGCGCTCGTTGGCATATCGGGCGGACCGTCCGTGAACCCGTCCCAGCGCCGCCCCGACCGGTTCGAGCGACGGCACATTTACCATCAAGTGATAATGGTTCGTCAACACGACCCATCCGCCGCAGTTCCAACCCGCATTCGCGACAGCTTCTTGCAGGCGGCGCGTTAGAGCCGTCAATTCCGCAGGCGCGGAGAAATGACGCCGATGTCGATAACAGGCCGCCGTAATGAGGAACCACCCGCCCTCGCAATCGGGGTGAGGCGGGGCGTGCCACGGCAAACCGCGGCGGACACGCTCCGCAATTAGAGCGTCGTTCCTCTCAATGGGACGGCTGTCGACGGGATATCTCACGAGGTCGACAGTAGTGGTTTGCATCGCCTGCCGCACGACTGGGCAGGCTGAAGCCTGCCACTACGGACCACTATATCCCCTGGCACCGCTGGCAGGCGTACATCGCCCGGCCGCCGAGGTCCCATTTGTAGGTCTCGTCGCCACATGTCGGGCAGCGCTCCTGCCGATAGATGCGGAAACGATCGCGGCCGTTCAGCGCCTCCCGCGGCCGACCGGCCTCGCGGGCGGTGCGGGTCACGATCTTGCCGTACTTCAGTCCGGTCCTCATCTGTCGCGTCGTCACCTGCCAGAGGGCGTCAAACTCTTCGTCGCTCAAGTCCCTCGCCGGGCGGGTCGGATCCATCTTGAGTTCGTAGAAGATCTCGGCCCGGAAGATATTGCCCACGCCGGAGACGACCGGTTGATCCATGATCAGCGCCCCGGCCGGCTTCTTCGATTTCGCGAAGGCGGCGCGGACCGTCGCTTTATCTCCCGTTCGCAAGGCGAGCGGATCGGGACCGAGCCGGTCGCGGATTGCCCGCACGTCGTTCGGGGTAATCGTCTCGCAGGCGGTCGGGCCGCGCAAATCGAAGCCGGTCACCGGTCCCACGTTCTTCTGGCCGGGGATGGGCGGGAGCGGGGCGGCTCCGCCGTCACAGCGCGTCATCCGCACGCGCACGGAGCCGACCGCTTCCGGTACGGGAGACGTCAGCGGCGTGAACTTCCCGTAGCGTCCGAGGTGGATATGCACCACCCGCGGCTCGTCCGGGTCGCCGCCGCGAACGGCGGTCGCCCCGCCGGGGTCGCGGAAACAGTAGAACAGATGCTTGCCGACCGCCGTGACCGATCCCAACTCTCGCCCATCCACGGCCCTCGCCCCGGCATGAAACCGCCCCTGCGGGCTCGTCACTGCCAACGCCTGCCCGCCGAACGCGGCCGTGTGCTGGGCGGCGAGGTGATGAACCTTGTGACCTTCGGGCATCAGTCGCCGCCGACGCCGCTGAGCCAGACCAGCGCCGCGACGGCCAGCACGATCATGCCGACCACCTGGACGATGCCGCAAAACACCTCCCCGCCGGGCAGGAACAGCAACAGCAAGGATCCGCACATCACGATCACGGTTATCTCCGCGATCCGGGCGCCGAGCCGACGGCTGTCGGTCAGCAACTGGGTCCGGGCCCGGTTGACGATCTTGTCCGCCTGATCCGGGTCGCAACCGGCGGCGATCAGGCGAGCGCGGACCTGATGCGGCGTGCCGCGGGTCTTCAGTGCCCGCACCGCGGCGGCGATGCGGTCCGCCTCCGTGGGCGTGCGACGTTTCGGTTCTTCGGCGTCCGCTTCGGGCGGCGCGGCGCCGCTTTCAAAGGGGTCGGCGTGGAGCGAATCGGCCGGGGGCGAGGCGGCGACGGCGGCGTCACTCATCGGTCGGGCCCGGTTCGTCCTGAGGTTCGTTCAACGTGACCCGCACGCCGGCCGCTTTCAACGTTTCGATCTGCTTGGCCGCCGCGTCCCCCAGCGGATTGCCGGCCAGATAGAGCTGCAAGTAGGGGGCGAACCGCTTCGGACCGGCGGCGTCCTCCGTCGCCGCGGCGGCCAGCGGGGCGAGGTCGGTCACCTTGTTATCTTTAAGGATCAGGAACCGCAGGTCGGTCAGTCCGGCCAGCGGGGTGATGTCCGTGATTTGATTGCCGGTCAGCGTCACCGTGCTGAGCCATTTCAGTCCCGCGAGCGGTCCGACGTCCGTCACGCCGTTGTTCGCCAGATCGAGCGAGGTGAGTCGTTCAAGGTTCTCCAGCGGGCCGAGGTTCGTGACTTTGTTGTCGGCCAGATACAGCGCCGACAGCCGCTCCAATGCCACCAGCGGCGTGAGATCCGTCACCTGATTGTCGTCCAGCTTGAGGTACTGCAAGCCGGTCAGCTTGGAGAGCGGGTCGAGCGACGTGATCGCGTTCCCGGACAGATCGATCGATTGCAGGTTCGTCAGCGAGGCGAGCGGGTCGAGGCTTTCGATCGCGTTGCCGGACAGGTCGATCAGCGAGAGGTTCACGCACCGCTCCAAACCGTCCAGCGACTTCACCTCCGCGTCCGGCGCCCGCAGGAAATAGAGGTTTCGCAGGTCGTCGGCCTTCAACTCCTTGTCGTCGGCGAGCCGGAGCTCCTCACGGACGGCGGCTTCGAGCGCCGGGTCCGGCACCGGTTTGGTCGCTTCGGCCGGGGCCGGCTCCGGCTTCGGTTCCGCCTCTTGAGCGGTCGCCGGAGCGGGGAACAGGAGCGCGGCGGCGAGCAGCGCCGGGGCGAGGGGGGGGAGTCGATGGACCATCGGCAAGCGGTGCGGGTTCGGCCGGCGGGCGGGGCGACCGGCGAACGCCGGTCGGACTGCGGAGCGGGCGGGGCGTCGGTAGTGTACGAGCCCGTTTCCCGCCCCCACAACCGGCCTCCGCACGATGCAATCCCCCGGCCGACAGGAGGCGCCCAAGTTTGCCGACGCGTTCGACGGATTGCCGGTCTCTCCCGCGGACGTCGCGGCCGCCGCCGCCCGGATCGGGGCGTCCATCGTACGGACGCCGGTTCTGACCTGTCGGGGACTCGACGCACTGTGCGCCGCGGGAGCGGAGCCGCCGCGCCTGGCTCTGAAATGCGAGACGTTCCAGCGAACCGGCTCGTTCAAAGCCCGCGGAGCGTTGAACGCGGTCCTGCAGTTGTGTGAGGAACGGCCGGACGAAGCCCGCCGGGGCGTGGTCACGCAATCATCCGGGAACCACGGCGCCGCGTTGGCCTGGGCCGCCGGGCAAGCGTTCGACGGGGCCGGCATCCCGTGCACGATCGTCGTGCCGGAGAACGCTCCCCGCACCAAGCGGGCCGCCGTGGAGTCGTATCTCGCGGCGAACCCCGCCGGCGGACGGCTGATCGAATGCGGGCCGACGCTCGCCGATCGCAAAGCCGCCGCGGACCGGGTCGAAGCGGAGGGCGCCGTCTCCATTCATCCCTCCGACGACTCGTTCGTGATCGCCGGGCAGGGCACCAGCGCCTTGGAACTGATCGAAGACCGCCCGGATCTCGACGTCGTGCTCGTCCCGATCGGCGGGGGAGGGCTGGCGGCCGGGACGTTGTTGGCGGTGAAAGCGGCGAACCCCGACGTGCGGGTGATCGGCTGCGAGCCGGAACTGGTCGACGACGCCGCCCGCGGGTTCGCCGCCGGTTGGCCGGATGACGAGCCGCTGCCGACCACGGGCGCCCCGTCCGTCGGCGATGGCCTGCAAACCTGTCTGGGGCGCTGGAACCTGCCGATCATCAAACGGCTGATCGATGACGTGCGCACCGCCCCGGAGGAGCGCATCGTCGCGTTCGCCCGACATACGATGGAGCGGGCCAAGCTGGTCGTCGAACCCAGCGCCGCGGTCACGCTGGCCGTCGCGGCGGCGTCGCCGGATCTCGCCGGCCAGCGGGTCGGCGTGATCCTGTGCGGCGGGAACGTCGACCTCGTGGCGTTCGGCCGTCTGCTCCCCGCCCCGCGCTAGTCGCCCCTTCGTTCCCGCTTCGTTTCAGGCCGCTCGTGCCCAAAAGTCCGCTCCTCGGTAATCATCAGAAGTGTTGGGTCCGCGGACGGCACGCGGTCGCCGGCGTGCTTCGCGTACGGTGGGATCCCTATGAGGTCCGCATCGCGGAGACGGCCGATCCCGGCGCCGCGGACGAGATCACCCTCACCTGCGAACACCGCGGTATCCCGGTGATCGCCTCGCATGCGGCGAATCTCACCAAGCTGTGCGGCGGGGCGGACCATCAGGGGTTCGCCGCGAAGATGCCGCCCTTCCCCTACGCAAACGCTGCCGGGCTGCTGCGGACGCCGCCCACGCTCACCGTCGTGCTGGACGGCGTGCAGGATCCGCACAATCTGGGGGCGATTCTCCGCAGCGCCGCGGAGTTCGATGCGGATGCCGTATTGCTGCCCGCCAGCGGCGCCGCGGGAGTGTCCGCGGGAGCGGTCCACAGCGGCGCCGGCGCGGTCGGGGCGACGCCGATCGCCCGCGTGCCGGATCTCGCCGAGACGCTGAAGGAACTGAAAGCGAAGGGCGTGCGGATCGCCGCGGCGACGCTCTCCGGGGATGCGGTCGGCCCGTGGGAGGCGGATCTCGCCGCGACGCCGGAGCGGCCGTTGGCGTTGGTCGTCGGGGCGGAGTGGCGGGGCGTCTCCCCGCAGATCGCCGCCCTCGCGGACGTGCGGCTCCGTCTGCCCACCGGCCCCGTCGGGAGCTTGAACGCCGCGGTCGCCGCCGGCGTGTTGCTTTATGAGGTCTCCCGTGTGAAGACCCGTTGAAGATCGTTTCGACCGGGCGCCGCAGCTTCCGGTCGATCACGCCGCCGGGCATGCTCTCCGTTGGGAATTCGCCTTCGGACCGTTCATGCGTCGCTCGCTTTCGCTGCTGATCGCCGCCGTCCCGCTGATCGGTTGCGGCCCTGAACCCGCGGCGGAGGTCGATCGCGCCGCCGACCCTGTCAGCACGAACGCCCCGTCCGACGCGGCGCCCCCCGGCGAGTGGCCGAATCTGCATGGCCCCGGGGGCCGGAACGTCGCGGCGGACCAGGGTTTGGACTGGGACTGGCCGGACGCCGGCCCGCCGGTCGCCTGGCGGGTTCCCTGCGGCACGGGCTATGCCTGCCCCGTGATCGCCGACGGGACGGTCGTCCTGCTGCATCGCGTCGGGCCGGATGTCGGCCCCTACTCGGAGAGCGCCGCGGCGTTGGGCGGCGAGGAGCCGGTCGAGCGACTGGCGTGGTTCGATCTGGACACCGGCGAGCCGGGGCCGGTGGTAGACGTGCCCGCTCGATTTGAATCGGACTATCCCGGTCACAGCGGCGCCCCGTACGCGACGCCCGCGATCGGCGTGCGCGGCGCCGACGGGCAGCGTCGAATCTATGCCCACGGCGCCGCAGGCACGCTGCGGGCGGTCGACTTTGACTCCGCCGAGCCGCGGTGGTCGCGGGATCTCGCCGCGGCGACCCAACCGGCCGAGAAGCCGTTCGCCTCGTCCACCAGCCCGGTCGTCTTCCAGTCCGACGGCCGCGAGCGCGTGCTGATCGCGACCGGGGGGACGGCGCCCGGGACCGGGCTCACCTGCCTCGACGGCGAGACCGGCGAGACCGTCTGGCAGGCGATCGACGCCCGCGAGTCCTATTCGACGCCGCTGATCGTCGAGGCCCACGGCCGACGGTTCGTCGCGGCGCTGATGAAGACCCGCCTGCTGATCGCAGACCTCGCGACGGGCGAGGATTTGGGTTCCCTGCCGTTCGAGTTGCGAACTGTGGACGCGATGAACGCCGTCAGCCCGGCCGTCTGGGGCGACGTGCTCTTCGTCGGCAGCGGGCCCAGCGGTCGGACGGCGGGCTGCATGGCGGCCCGCATCGAGCCGGACGGTTCCCTGACGGAACTCTGGCGAAACCGGCGCGGCCTCGATCCGCAGTACAACTCGCTCGTCGCGGCGGACGGCTTCGTCTACGGGTTCGGTTCGAACCTCAACAAGCAGCAGAAGCTGCGCTGTTTGGATCTGGCGACCGGCGAGCTAACTTGGCTGTGGGACGACGACCTGCGACGGGGCAATCTCCTCGCCGTGGACGGCCACTTGATCGCGTTGGGCGAACGCGGTCGGCTGGCGGCGCTGGAGATCGACCCGACGGAGCCGCGCGTCGCGGCTCGGGCGACCGATCCGGTGATCGACGGGCAGGGCTACACGACCCCCGCCTTCTCCGGCGGGCGGCTGTTGCTGCGCACGGAGGTCGAGATGGTGTGTCTCGACCTCCGTCCGCAGAGTCCGTCGAACGATTGAACTCTCAGACGATCGACCCGACGAGGCGTTCGATCTCTTCGAGTTGGGCTTCGATCCGCGGGGTGATCGTCGTCTTGTCGTGCCAGGATTCGCACGCCTCGACGCAGTCGCCGCAGAAGGCGCTGCCGATGTCGTTCCGCAGGATCGACTTCGTTTTCTCCCAGGGCATGCCGTCGCGGTAGGGGCGGTCGGCGGTGAGGGCTTCGCAGACGTCGGCGACGGCCAACAGGCGAGCCTCCGTGGGGAGGTGGTCGCCGGTGGTGCGGTGGTGGTAGCCGCGGCCGTCGAGGCGTTCGTGGTGGGCGCAGGCGACGTCCGCGACGCGTTTAAAGTCGTGGACGCGGTTGAGGATCTGCTCCGAGTACTCCGGGTGCTTGCGGATCTCGGCGTACTCCGCGTCGGTCGGGCGGCCGGGCTTGTCGAGGATCATGTTCGATACGCCCAGCTTGCCGAGGTCGTGCAGCAAGCCGGCCCGCCGCAGGTCGCGGAGCATGATCGGCGGCAGGCCCAGTTCAGCCCCGATGCCGACGGCGATGTTCGCCACGCCCTCGCTGTGCTTGTGGGTCCAAGGGCTTTTGGCGTCCACGACCTTCGCGAACGCTTCGCAGATCCGGTCGAGTTCGTCTTCGTCCGTCACGCGGACGCTGTCCGCCGGCTCGAACTCCGCCAACTGAACCTGCAGATCGACGGTGGAGAGCCGATCCCAGAACGGTTTATCGTCGGCGAGGTCGACGAGCGCATCGACAAGGCTCGGTTCGAACCAGGTGCCGCGACGCAATTCGGCCACGCCGATCGCCCCGCGGGCGCCGAGGGTGTTCAGGAAGACTTCGACCGTCTGAGCGAGGCCGGCGAGCCGGGCGGCGACCGGGATCTCAAACCCCTTCGCCCCGGTGGGATGTCCGCCGCCGTCCCAGTGCTCGTCGAGGTGCCGGACGGCTTGGGCGGCGGACTCCGGGAAGCGCAGTTCCCGCATGATGTCCGCGCCGCGTTCGCAGCGGGTTTCGACGAGTGCCTTCTCCCCGCGTGAGCCGCTGCGGGCGAGCGCGGCGAACCGCATCACCCGGGTGAACATCCCGGCGCCGGGGGCGACGTGGGCGTTCACGAACTGAAATTTGCTTTGCGCCCGCCGCCAGTCGACGGTTTTGATGTCGTGTTTGACGGTGCGGTCGTCGGCGCCAAACAGCCAGGTCATCTTCGCGGCGTTGGAGCTACAGCCGAGGTCCTTCAACATCGTCGCGTAGAAGACGTCGGCCCGATCGAGAGCGGGCAGGCCGAGCTTCACCGCCAGCTTCGAGGCAATCAGGCAACTGCGCGCGGCGTGCCCGGCCGGTTGGCCCTCGGTGAGGTCCAACGCGGTGGACATCGCGGCGAGCAGCTCCGAACGCCGGATTTGCGTGTTCGTGAACAGCCGCCCCGGCGTCGCCGTCTCGGCGAGCCGAACGGGCGAAGTCGATCCGGCCTGACAGGCGGAACGGGCGGGGGCGAGTGTGGCGACCACGATGGCGTCTACGTTGGGAGCGAGTAGGGCGAAACGACCCTAGGTCACGCTCTTACAACGGGACGGATCATTCCGTCACCACCGATCTCGCCGGTAAGTTTCAGGTTCGCAACGCATCGATCGAACGACCCTGCCGGTTCTGCGGACCGAGCCGGCGATCCACGCCCATACCCGCCAGCAGGGTGTTGTAGACGTCGATTCCCTCCGCCCCGACGTCCAGCACGCCGCCGGTGCGGAACCGCCCGCCGGCGCCGGTGATCGCGTGGAAGACGCCGCTCAGTTCGCGTTTCACGTCGTTGTGACGGCCGTCGCCGGACTCGGTGGAGATCGTCACCAGGGCGTTCTCCAGCACGGTCTTGCCGTTGGCCTCGACGGCCTCCTCCCCGGCCAACTGACTGAGGAAGTAGGCGACCTCCCGCATCTTCAGATGGGCGTGCGCTTTGAGGGCTTCGTTCGGCTTGTCCTCGCGGAATTTGTGCCACCACTCGTGGCTGCAACCGCCGGAGCCGCTTTTGCCGTGCTGCTTCTTGTCGTCGAACGTGAAGATCTTGCGGCCGTCGTATTCGTAGTCGCCGGTGAGGCGAATCCGTTCTCCGGCGGCGAGGTAGGTCAGCGAACCGAACCGTACCCGATCGGTGAGAATCGCGTGGGAATAGAGGTCCGCGACGAGGCGCCATTCCCCGGTGAGATCCGCGAGGGTGATGTCGATGCCCTCGCCGCCAGGGTCGGCATCAGCGCCGTGGCGGAGCTTCGATTCGGGCGGCGGCGCGGGGCCGGCGGCGAGCTTCGCGGCTTTCTCATCCTCGAAGGCGAGGGTGCGGCGCTCATACTCGCGGACGCGATCGAGGTGATCGGCCAATCGCTCCCGGCTCGCCGCGCCCAACGGGCCGCGGGGGCCGGCGAGGAACTTCGTTTGCTGCTGCACAGCATCCAGCACGCTGCGGGTGAGCCGGCGGCGCCGCGGGTCCATCGGCACCCCGCTGCCGTCGCTGCCCGCCTGGGCGCCGAACACCCGGGCGAACAGTTCTCCGGGACTCTCCTGCATCGGAGCGGCGACCGTGCCGTTCTCCCGGTAGCTGTGCACGTAGCGACTGATCCGGCTGCGGCGGAAATACGTCCCGGCGACCAGCGTGGGAATGACGCCGTCCGGCGTGCGGCCGCCCGGGTGGGCGGCGTTGCGGATCAGCTGATCGATACTCGGCCCGCCGCTTTTCGCGTCGCCGTCGGGCGGCTCCGCGGTGAAGGCGCCGCTCGCCCCGTCGAAGTGGGCGTTGATGCCTCGGTCGTCGCATCGCACCTGGTCGACGTTCTTCAGCACCGCCAATTTGTCCGCCAGCGGTGCCAGCGGTTCGAGGACCCCTTCCAGTCGCCCGTTCTTCGTGGCCTCCGCCTGAACCGGCGCCGGGATGCCCAGCCCGAAGAACACGTTGAACGCCCGCGCCGGCACGCCGCCTTCGGCAGTCGGCTTGGCGGCGAGATTCGGCGCCGCCGAGGCGACCTTCGCCCCCAGCATCTCCTCGAAGAAGGGCAGCCCGATCGCCACCGCCCCGATCCCGGTTCCCAACGAACGAAGGACGGAGCGCCGCGGCAACGGCGTGCGGGAGGTGGCGGATTGCGGCGTCATCGGGTGCTCCGGTCGGAAGCGGGTTGAGGCGGGGCGGGTTCGGTGGGGGCGGTCGTCATCAAGTCGCTGGTCGCGAGGGCGCTCATCAGGGAGCGATACGAACCGCGACCATACGGGGCGTCGTCAGCCCAGCCGGCGTCGTGGATTGCTTGCACCGCGGGTTCGTCCGCCGCGGTCAGCGGACGACCAAGGGCGAACTGCGTCAGCTTGCGGGTCAGCCCGCGCCGGACCGCTTCGCTGGAGGCGATCAGGGCGAGAAATTCGTTCGTCGATTCGAAGCGGGTCTCCCCGCCGGCGCCGGGCAATCGCATCGTGCCCTCGGAGCGCAGGGCGTTGCCGTGATGATCTTTCTCGCGATAGGAGCCGAGGCCGTCGTACCGCTCGAAGGCGAAGGAGAACGGTTCAAACTGCACATGACAGCCCCCGCAGGAGGCGTCCGCGAGCCGTTTCTCCGCGATCGCCCGTGCGGACAGCCCCGGCTCCGCGGGGATCGGGGTGGTGTCGACGCCCGGCGGGGGATCGTTCACGTCGCCCAGCAGCAGATCGCGGAGGATGAACAATCCGCGGGTGACGGTGCTGGCCTCGTCCCCGCCGACGGTCAGCGTCGAACCCTGCGTCAGCAGCCCGGCCCGCGACGGTTCGTCGCTGAGATCGACCCGCCACGGCGAAGCGGCCCGCTCCGCGACCTCCGGCTCCGTCAACGCCCGATCGTAGAGCACGACGCGGTGCAGCGTGCCGAGCCACGGGCGGGCGTCGCCGATCTCCCCGGCCAGGGCGAACCGAAAGCCGTCGTCCCAGTTGTCGAACGACCCTTCGGTGTTGCGGTTCCCCTCCATGGACCCATCGACCCACAACCGGGCGAGGCCCGCCTTGGTGCGAGTGAAGACGAGGTGAGTCGGCCGATCATCGCGAACGGCGTCGTCCGTGTTCGTCGAGGGCATGCCGTTGCGGTCGGTGTTGACGGTGGTCCGCAAGCGGGCGTCGTACTTCTTCCCGTTCTGAGCGAGCGTGGCGTTTCGTACCGACGACCCGCCGGACAGCGTCGCGATGCGGGCCGGGCCGTCTTGCCTGGCGTTCGCGGGGGTGACCCACGCTTCGATCGTGATCTCCCCGGTCGCTTTGAGGGCGTCGGTCAGCTGCTTCGCCGGCTGCGGGGAGGCGATCTGCGAGGGGCCGTCGATCTTCAGCCCCCCCGCGACGCGGCGGGCCTTTGAGTCGCTGGAAATGACGAGGTCCAGCGGCTCCCCCGGGTTCGCGCTCAACGGGCCGGCGACGTCTCGAACCGTGTCCCCTTCGCCCGAGAAATCGTACAGGGCGACGACGCCCGCCGGCTCCGGCGAAGGGATCAGGACGGCGTTCTCGAACCCCTTCCATTCCAACCCGTAATGCTCCGCGAGGCGGGGCGTGAGGAACGCGACGCCAGCCGTCAGTAACTCCGTCAACGGCGGGGCGCCGGCGCCGCCGTCATTCCCATCGGATTGGGGCCAAGCGATATGGTTAAAGAACGCGAGCGTCTCCCGACGCATGTCGGCGGCGAGGGCGGGGTTCCAATCCGGGAACAATTCCTTCGCCGGGGAGAGGGCGTCGAGCCGATCGAGGTTCAACCATTCATGAGCGAACCGGGCGGAGCGTTCCCGGGCCCGGGGATCGTCCAGCATGCGGGCGACCTGCTCCGCGACCGCCGTGCGGCCGGCGGGGGAACCGTTCAACTCGCCTTGCTGGGCGGCGGCTCGCAGTTCGGCGTCCGGCGGGGCGCCCCACAGGGAGTAACTGAGCCGCGCGGCGAGTTCGTACCCCTCGACCGGCCGCGTGCCCCCGTCGCCGCGCTGCGTTTCGAGCCGATAGAGAAACCGCGGCGATTGCAGCATCGCTTCCAGCACGTACCCCAGCGCCTCCGTCTCGTCCCCGCCCGCCTCGGCGACGGCGTCCGCGACGGTTCCGAACGCTTTGGTCTCCTCCTCCGACAGCGGCCCCCGCAGCACGGTCGTGCCGAGCGCGGCGATGCGGTCTTCGAGGCGTTTGCCCGGCGCCTGTTTCTTCAGAACCGTCGGCAGATCGGCCCGCTGCACCGCGAGGCGGGCGAGTTCCGCATAGGCCTCCACGTGGGCCAGATCGACCGAGAGGTTGTACGCCGTGTTGTGGAAGCCGTCGGCCCGCAGATCGCGGGGCAGCAAGCGGGCGGCGTCCGCGGCGAGATCCACGCCCAGCGCCGCTTTCACACTGGCGACGTACTCCGGGGTCGTCAGTCGACGCACCCAACCGGCGCCCAGCGCCGCGGCGTCGGCTTCGTGCAGCACCGCCCAGGGTTCGTCCTCCGGCCAGGCGGCGCCGGCGTCGATCCAGCGTTTCAGAATCTGCTTCTCTGCCTTTGAAAGCGGCGGGCCGTCCGGGGGCATGGCGTCGGATTCGACGTACTGCCACAGCGGGCTGTCGTTCGCCTTCCCCGCGACCACCGCGACGCCGCTCGTCCCCCCGACGGCGAGCCGGTCCCGATGCGACAGATCGAACCCGCCCTGCCGCGACGTCGGCCCGTGGCACTCCAGGCACCGCTTCGCCAGAACCGGGGCGACCTCCGTCAAGAACCGACGTTCGGCGCCGCTGTGGACCGCCGAGTCGCCCGCCGAAGCGATCGCGCACCCGCAGAGGATCAACGCCGCGGCGAACGCCGTACGGGACGCATGAAACACACGAGCAGCCTGGTAGAAGACCGATTGGAACCAACTGATGTGACGATACCGCTCCGCGGAGGGACGGGCAATCGGCAGGCCGTTCGGGGCGCTCGGCTCGATGCTCAGCGCGGCGTGTTCGGCTTCACTTCGAAGATCGCTTCGACCTCGACGCAGACGCCCGCGGGGAGGCTGGCGACGCCGACGGCGCTGCGGGCGCAGCGGCCCTGTCCGCCGAAGACCTTCGTGAGCATCTGGCTGAACCCGTTGATCACCTTCGGCACGTCGCGGAAGTCCGGCGTGCACTGCACGAATCCGGTGACCTTCACTGGCCGCAGCACGTGGTCCAGACTCCCGACCTCCATGCGGACCGTCGACAGCATCTGCCGGGCGACGTAGTCGGCAGCCTTCTGAGCCGTCTCCAAGGTCACGTCGTCGCCCACCCGGCCCACGAACCGGGGGTCCGCCGGCGGGGCGATGTGCCCGGAGAGAAATAGCAGGTTCCCGCACCGCACGATCGGTTCGTAGACGCCGATCGCCTCCGGCGGGGCCGGCAGGTTGATCGAATCGTGCAGCAGCGTTTCCTCGGGCGTCATTGCGGGGGAGAGGGGATGAGGTGATGAGGGAGGGGGCGAATGAACGGGCACCTTCCCCCTTCCGTTCCCGC
>NZ_WTPX01000279.1 GCF_013036045.1 Alienimonas chondri | reverse complement strand
CGACGCCCGTTCCTGTCCGAGGACGCTGCCGAGGAGGCGGAGATGGCGTCGTTTGAAGTCGGGGCCGGGGTGTCCGAGGAAGACGCCCCCCGCAAGCCGTTCCTGCGGGCCGTTCTGTCGGACGGCTCGCGGGGCGCCGCGGAGGAGGAAGGCGATCGCGAAGTCGTCGTCCGCGATCGCTTCGCCCGATTGGACGCCGGCCTGCCCCCGCTGCCGGAGTCCGACGACGAATCGTCCGACGAAGATCTCTCGCCGCTGCCGACCGTGCACCGGCCGGCCGCGACGAGCGCGGCGAAGGCTGCCCCGGCGCCGGTCGCCCCGGTTCCGGTTCCCCCGGCGAAAGCTCCCGAACTGTCGGCCCTGGAGGAGACCCGCACGACGACGTGGCAGCACCTCGCCCCGGCCCCGCCCCGACCGATCTCGACTCCGCCGGGTTCCTCTCAGCCGACGGCGAAGCCGCTCGCGCCCCCGAAGATCGTCGCGACCCCGGTCGAACGGACGGAGAGCGACGAACCCGGCCAGGACGAACCTGAGCAGGCGCAGCGGTCTCGCGTCGTGCCGTTCGAGGAGGAGGAGCCGGACGCCCCGCGGACGCTCTCGCTTCCCCGCAAACTGCCGCCGCGTTCGTTGGCCTTCGAGGACGCCGCGGATGAGATGACCGAGTCCGTCGCCGACGGCTTCGCGATCTCCAACGCCAAACCGACGGACGCCCCGCAGCCCTCCCACGCGGACTCGCCGTTCCGCGACGCGGCGGAGCCGCAGGACGAGCAGGAGGACGCTCCGAAGCCGCGGGTGAGGACGATCTTTCGGGCCTTCTCCGGCTGAGGCGCTTCCCGGAGGGGTCGAGGGGGCGATCTCCGGCGTGCGGCGGTTGCGGGGGTGAAGCGGCCGGCGGTACCGTTCGTGGCCCGCCTCGTTCCACTCCAGACCCCGGCCGCTTCCGCATGGCCCTGTACGACCACCTCGGCGCCCATCCCGAGGACCGTGACGGGGTCGCCGGTACGCGCTTCGCCGTCTGGGCGCCGAATGCGGAATCCGTCAGCGTGATCTGCGACGGCAACGGCTGGAATCCCGGATCGGACGAGCTGTGGGGCAGCTCCAGCGGCGTCTGGGAGGGATTCATCCCCGGTTTCGGGCCCGGAGATCGCTACAAATACGCGATCCGCAGTCGCTCTGGGGAACTGCTGGAGAAAAGCGACCCGTTCGCGTTCTACGCCCAACATCCGCCGCACACGGCCAGCGTCTGCTGGAACCTTTCCGGCCACCGCTGGGAGGACGCCGCCTGGATCGATCATCGTCGCGATACGGATTGGCTCAAGGCGCCGGTCAGCGTCTACGAGGTGCACCTGGGCAGTTGGAAGCGACCGAAAGACGGGCGGCGGTATTTCAGCTATGCCGAATTGGCCGAGGCCCTCTGCAATCACTGCGAGCAGTACGGGTTCACCCATCTGGAATTAATGCCCATCACGGAGTTCCCGTTCGACGGGTCGTGGGGCTATCAGGCGACCGGCTACTTCGCTCCGACGAGCCGCTTCGGCACGCCGGACGATTTCATGGCGTTCGTGGACGTCTGCCACCAGCGCGGCATCGGGGTGATTATCGACTGGGTTCCCGCCCACTTCCCGACGGACGCCCACAGTCTCGCCCGGTTCGACGGCACCTGCCTTTACGAACACGCCGACCCGCGGCAGGGATATCACCCGGACTGGAATACTCTGATCTTCAATTACGGCCGGGACGAGGTCCGTCGCTTCCTGACGGCCAGCGCCCGGTTCTGGATCGAGAAGTATCATATCGACGGTCTGCGGGTCGATGCCGTCGCGTCGATGCTGTACCTCGATTACAGCCGCAAAGCGGGCGAGTGGGTGCCCAATAAATACGGCGGCCGCGAGAACCTGGAGGCGATCGATTTCCTCAAGGAATTGAACGTCGAACTGCACCGCGATTTCCCCGGCGTCCTGACGATCGCCGAGGAGAGCACCAGTTGGGGCGGCGTGAGCCATCCGACCTATAACGGCGGACTGGGCTTCAGCCTCAAGTGGGATATGGGCTGGATGAACGACACCCTGCGATACTTCGAACGGGAGCCGCTGTATCGGAGTTATCATCAGGGCGAGCTGACGTTCCGCAGCGTCTATCAGTTCAGCGAAAACTATATGCTCCCGCTGTCGCACGACGAAGTCGTGCACGGCAAGGGCTCGCTGTTGAACAAAATGCCGGGCGACGTCTGGCAGAAGTTCGCCAACCTGCGACTGCTGTACGCTCACCAGTGGCTCAACCCCGGCAAGAAGTTGCTGTTCATGGGCTGCGAACTCGCCCAATGGACCGAGTGGAATCACGACGCCCAGCTTGATTGGGCGCTCGAAGGACAGCCGTACCATGACGGCGTGCGGCGATTCCTCGGTGATCTGAACCGCCTCTACAAAACCCATGCGGCGTTGCATGCGACCGACTGCGATCCGAAGGGATACGTATGGATCAGCGGGGACGACGCCGCCCGCAGCGTGCTCGCGTTTATGCGGCGGACCGCGGATCATTCCCGCAATCTGCTGTGCGCGTTTAACTTCACCCCGGTTCCGCGTCCGAACTACCACCTCGGCGTCCCCGTCGCGGGATATTACAAGGAAGTCTTGAACAGCGACGCGGACATCTACGAGGGCGGGAACGTGGGCAACCAGGGGGGCGTTTATAGCGAGGAGATCCCCTCCCACGGCCACAAACACAGCGTGGAGATCAGCCTGCCGCCGCTGGGCGCCGTGGTGTTCGACGCGCTGACCGGGCAGGCGATCCCGCCCCGGCCCGCCAAGGCGATCGAGGCGAAGGCGCTGCCGTCGAACGATTCCAAGCGACCGCGGTAATCAATGCGACGGGAGGAACCGGACGGCCCCCGAACCCTTCTCGCCGCGCGCGGATGATGGGGTGACGGGGGACCGCCGCGGCGGCCGATATCGGATGCGGACCTGTCGCGCACCAAGGAGGGCGTTCCCCACTCCCCCTCCCCGTCGCTTACCGTGAACCGGGATCTCCGCATCGGGCTATCGCTTTCCCTGCTGGCGCTGGGCGCCGCGGGAGCGTTCTGCTTTCGAGCCGACCCCGCCGCCGTCGATCCCGTCGCGGACGTCGACGCGGATCAGGGGGTGAACAAGGACGCCGACACGCCCGGCCCCGCCGCGATCGCGGTCGGCCCGCCGCCCGAGCCGGTGCGACTCGGTCCGCCGCC
>NZ_WTPX01000278.1 GCF_013036045.1 Alienimonas chondri | reverse complement strand
CCCGCCACCACTCCCCCTGCCCCGCCGGCGGGAAGCGACCTCCCCGTGGAGAGCGATCTCCCCGGCGCCGGAGCGATCGCCGGACCGCGGGCGCGAGCCGAGCGGCGCGGCGAGTCGCAAGCGGCGGATCGTCGTCAGGGCGGAGACAAGCCGGAGTCCGTGCCGGTCGAACGCCGCCGGCGGGACCGGCGGTCCGGCCCGAAGCGGACCGCGGGCCTGGAACTCTCCCCCAGCGGGCTGTCGCTGGCGATCTCGATTCGCGACGGGTCCGCGGCCGCGGAGGCCGACGAGCACGCCGACCCGAACCGCAAAGAAGCGGAGTTCTACGGGGCGCAGGGGTTCGCACCCTTCACCGACGGTTCCCGCACGGTCTGTCGATTCCGCCCCTGGCCGCCCGGGTGCGGCCCGATGGAGCCGGGGTTCACCCGTGAGGTGCTGGCGGAAGCGTTCGCCGCCGCCACGGCGGATCTGGGGCCGGTGGGCGGGTCGCTGTCCGGGGTGCCGGTGGACGTGGCGTTGGGCGGTGCGCTGTGCGTGACCCGCGTGCTGACCGCTCCGCACGAGGAAGCCCGTCGTGAAGCCGCGGCCTTGGCGGATCGGGCCGGGCGTTATCTCGGACTCGGGCGGGGCGAGAAGACCTGCGTGACGGCCGAGGAACGGCTCGACGCGAAGATGCGGCGGGTCCGGGTGACGGTGGCCCCCCGTCAGGTCGCCTCGGACGTGCTGCATGTGCTGTCGGACGCCGGCCTGCGGCCCGGACGAATCGAACACACGCTCGCCACGCTGTCCGCGGGATTGCACGCCCGCGGGACCGACGGCGACCGCCCGGTGTTGCTGCTGGCCGCCGAGGGCGATCGGTTGTACGTCGCCGCCGCCCATCGCGGTCGGCTCCTGCTGGACTATCGCCCGGTCGGCCATCATTCGCCCGTCGTTCCCGGCGAAGAAGACGACTCCGCGGCGGCCTCTGCGGGCGCTTTGGGGGGCGACGTGCTGCTTCGCCACCAGAAGCGGATCCGCCGCTACGTGGCGAACCAACTCCGCGGCCAACCGGGCGGCGCGCAGTTCTTCGCCGACGCCGAGGCCGCCGAGAACTCCGCGACCGGCCACGCCGCGGAAATGCGGGTCTACGTGACCGGCGGAGCCGCGGTGACGCGCCGTCTGAGCGAAGAACTCGACCCGCGGCCGGACCTCGCCGTCGGCCCGCACCCGGCGCCGGGCGGGGTGGATTTCGCGGCCTCGCTCGACGACGCAGACGGCGGAGCCCTGCGGCCGGTGTGGTCCGTGGGCGCCGCCGTCTCTCCGGGACCGTTGGCCGCGGTCATGCTGGCCTGCGGCGCCACGGCGAGCGGGGAAGAAGAAGTCACGTTGACGACCCGGGGGGATCTGTCCACCACCGTTCGACCGCACGGCGGGATCCCGTGGGCGGATCTGGCCCGGGTCGGTTGGCCGGTCGCCGCGGCGCTCCTGCTCTCCGCGGGGCTTTGGGGAATGGCGTTGCGGTCGGAGATGCAACAGGAGCCGTTGGAGCAGGCCGTTCGTCTCGCCCAAACCGATGCCGACATGGCCGGATGGCTGCGTGGCAAACTGAACGACGCCGCGGAGTTGGAGCGCCGGACCGAGACGCTCGCTCAATCCCAGGGGACCGGCCCGGTTTGGGTGCCTGCTCTGGTCGGGGCCGGGACTGCGCTCGTCTCCGATCCCAACGGCCAACCGGCGGGCGTCGTCGCCCCGAGACGAGCGTGGCTGGAAGAATTCCTCGTGCGGCCCCCGGCCGAAACGGTGGATCCCAAGGACCCGTCGCTGGCCGAAATCGCGGTGGTGGGCGGCGGGCACACGGACGCCGACGTGTTCCGCTTCGCCGACCGGCTGCGTCGTTCCGGACGGTTTGCGCACGTGCAACTCGCCGCGACGCGGGAAGCTCGATATGCGACCGGCCCCGGCGTCCGGTTCGAACTGACCGCGGCCCCGACGCTCGTCGTCGCGCCGGCGGCGGACGTCGCGGCTGAGAATCAGGCCCCCTCGAACGGCGACCCTGCGAACGTCGCGGCTGCCCCGGACCCCGCCGCCCGTCGCTGAACGCGACGCCGGTCTCCCCCCAATCGCTCCCCCGACGACCCGCCTGATCGATGGAAGGTCTCCCGCAACAGTTCCTGGAACACCCTCGCCGGTCGTGGTTCGTGTGGGGGGCGGTCGCGGCCGTCGGTCTGGCGCTCACGCTGCCGGCGTGGGAGTCGTACGCGGCGGCGACCGAGGCTCGTCGCATGCTGGAGGCGGACCTGTTCGCCGCGGAGGCGGAGGCGGCGACGCTGCCGGCGCTGACGGAGCGGTTGACGGCCCTGAAGGAACAGCCCTCCGGGATCGACGGCCCGCGGGGGCTGGACGAGGCGACTTCGGAACGTCTGCGGGAAGAGGTCGTGAAGAAGATCGCCGACGCCGGCTGCCGTTACCGGCGTCTCACGCTGGACCCGCCGGTGGTCACGCCGTGGCTCGACGGCCCCCCGCCCCTGCCGGGACTCGCGGCGCTGTCCGGCGGCGGACCCGCCGCGACCGGGAAGGCGAATCCGGAGAAGCCCGTTAAGTTTGAGTTGGTCACGCGCCGTCTGGAGGCGGAAGCGGTCGGCGCCACCCCGCAGATCGCCGGGCTGCTGACCTGGGCGACGACGGCTCACCCGCACTCGGTTCCGCTCGAATACGAACTGTCGTTCGAGGAGGACGCCGATTCGAGCGCCCGCAGCGTGCATTTGACGTTCACGTTGCTGCTGACCGCCGTCCGGCCCGTCAAGAAGGCCGGCCCGGGCAGCTAGCGCGAGCGGCAAGTCACGGGGCGTGTCACGGGGCGTCGAGAGCGCGCGCTCTGTCGTCCGTGAGCGCCCGGAACGGGGAAAGGACGGCCCGCAGCGAACGCCCGCAATCCGCCATTGGGCGGGCGGGCGCGGCGTCTGACGGATGGCCCTCCCGCAAGCGGGGCCGCTTCCCGGCCGGGTCGCAGGGGGTGGAAAATAGCCCCCAAGCCGGAAATTTTGCCCCGGCCGCAATGAACGGCCGCAGCCACCAAAAGCGTGAGCTATCCCTTGGGAAGCGGTTCGCCGCTCTCATCACGCCCTAGGTTTTCCGCACCGGCTCGCGCCATGTTCCCGTTTTATCTGGATCTGACCGAACTCGCCGCGGCGCATTGGACCGGTCTCGGCCTGTTGGCCGCCGGCTTCCTGCAGGCCGTGATGTTGATCGTGCGGGGCGGCTAACTGCTCGTCCCGTTCGACCGCTGACTCCGAACGCCCGCGCGTTCGCCCCGCACGATCAACATCACGGCCTGCAGG
>NZ_WTPX01000277.1 GCF_013036045.1 Alienimonas chondri | reverse complement strand
GGGGGTCCCGTCGGCCATCGTGGCTCGTCCGGTCGGGGTGCGGGGCGGGAAGTCCGGCGGACGGGCGCTCCCGAAGGATCGGGACGCCCGGCCAGCGGCAGACGGGTCGTAGTTCGTCGCGCGCGAACCGGTCAAGACGGCTCGCCGTCGCCCAAGGATCGCCTCCGCGCCGGCGCTCCTACGCCCGGCCGACCCGGTCTGAGAGGAAGCGCACCAACGCGCCGGAGAGCGGTTCGTCCGTCGTCATCACCGTCAGCGGAGCCGCGACGCGGCGGGATGCGGCCGCCAGTTCCGCCGCGTGCTCTTCAAATGCGATCCGGTACTCCTGAACCGCCGCCCGCCCGCCGCCGGTGATCGCCGGGTCGCCCGTCAACGGACGGAATCGCCGGGGTTTCTCGAAGGGAAAGGAGACCTCAGCCGGGGCCAACACGCGGAGGACGGCCGCTTCGTGCCCTCGGCGCCGCAGGTCGGACAACGCCGCAAACCATCGATCCGGGTCCGTCAACAGGTCTGACAGGATCACCACGACGCCGCGGCGCCCCCATCGTCCAGCCGCGGTCCCCAGCGCCTCCGCGAAGTCGATCTTCCCGGACGGCAGGATGCCGGACAGCGTGTCGCACACCGCCGCGGCATGGGCCGGCGCCGCGGAGGTCGGCAACGTGACTCGGTTCCCGCCGAGCACGGTGAGCGACGCCGCGTCCCGCCGTTGCAGCACGGCTTCCGTCAGCGTCGCCGCAGCGGTCGCCGCGACGCGCCATTTGGACGGGTGCCGGCCGGTCCCCCCGTCCGCCGCGGGGCCGCGGTACGCCATCCCAGAGGAGGCGTCGACGACGAGATGCACCGCCAGACCGGACTCCGCTTCAAACTGCTTCACGAACCACCCGCCGTTGACGGGCGTCCCGGCGGCGACGTGTCGACGTTTTCGCCAGTCGATCCTCCGCGTGTCGTCGCCGATCTGGAACGGGCGGTGCCCGGCGAACTCCACGCTGAAGCCGCCCCGTCCGCCGCGATGGGCGCCGGACAGCAGCCCGTCCGCCAGCCCGCGTCGGCCGAGCGGCAATCGCGCGATCGCCGCCAGGGCGGTTGGATCCGGGGCGATCGGGCGGTCCGACGACGGGCGATCAGCAGGCGGGCGGGGCGGGGCGCTCATCGGCCCGCACGATACGCGGTCTCGCTCAGCCGTTCTTCGGGAACGGCCACGGCGGCGGAACGTCGGCGTCACGCTGCGTGGATCCGCCGGCTCGGTCCGAGGACGTGGGCCGATAGGCCGGCGGCGTTTGCGGAGTCGAGTAGGCGGCCGGGGCGGTCGCCGCGCCGGTCTCCACATTCGAGGCCGGTTGCACCCCGCCGAACGGGGACGGCCCGGCGCCGAACGGCATCGGGTCGCCGGCGAACGGATCGACCGGCGGCCTCGTCGGCGTCGCCGCGAGGCCCGCGGAGGCGGGACGGCGGTTCCGCTGGGGAGCCGTCGTCGGCCACGGCTGCGTCCCGGACGCCGGTTCCGCGATCGACGGATCGGCCGCATCGAGCGCCGCGATCAACTCACCGACTCGGGCCAGCTGCGGGTATTCCCCCGTGTCCTTCTCCGAGGCCAGGCGGAACTCACGGAGCGCCGCGTCCCGATTGCCGGACCGCCGGTACATTTCGCCGACGTTGTAGTGAGCGACCGCTTCGCCCATGGAAGCGACGAAGTGCGGGCGACTGCCCTCGATATCCCCGCCCATCGCCATGGCGACGGCCATGCCGTGCCGAGCGGTGCGGCGTTGCTTGGTCTCGTTGGATCGCTCCGCGGCGAGTCCGTAAGTCGCGGCGCTCTCGCCCCAGCGGCCGCGGTCGGCCTGAAATCGGGCCAGCGCCAACAGCGGGCGTGCATCGGCGGGGGCGGCGTCGACGGCTTTGCGGTAGGCGTCTTCGGCCGCCTTCAATTCGCCCGGCCGATCGCCGGCGCCGGTCTCCGTCAAACGGGCCAGCCCGATCAGGGCTTCGACGTTCTTCGGATCATCCTTGAGCACGCGTTTGAACGCGGCTTCGGCGTCGTCCCGCCCGCTTTCGGACGGCTGCCCGTCGGTTCGCAGGTTGGCGTACGCGAGATCCAGCGCCGCCGGATCCTTCAACTCCTCGCGGGTCGAGGGGATGGGGTCCGCGGTCAGCCCGGGGGGCATGAACGTGGACGCTTTGGCCAACGCCGCCGGCTTCGACCACCAGGATTTCGAACCGCCGTCAGCTTCGGCAAGATTCGCCCCCGTCGCTCCGCACCCGACCATCCCGGCAGCCCCGAAGGCGCCGGCGACAGTCGCGACACGCGACAGACGGCGAGCGAAGTCGGTCGGCCGGGAGAACGGTCGGACGGACATCGAGGGACCGGGGTCGGGGGGACGAGCGGCGAAAACGGCAGAGTCGCCCTGATCCGATCGACCGATTCGATCAGGAAACTTGAGCGACCGGCGAGTCCGCGAGCGAGGAATGAGGTCGCGATCAGGCCGGACGGGTCAGGTCCCGGGGCTGCTGGACGCGCTGCCGGACGTGGACACGGGGATGCGAGGCTGCGGCGTGGACTGCAATTCGTCGCTCCGAAGCCGGTCGATCTCTTCCGCCGGACGGCCATTCGCCGGACGCATTCCCAGCGACACCGCCCCGGCGAGTTGCGGAGCGCCCATCTCGCTGACGGCCGTGCGCACCGCCGCCACGCGGGCGAAGGCGGTTTCACGGTCAGCCCCGCCGGCGACCACGATCGGAACGACCGTCCCGGAGGAAGCCGCGGCCAGCGCCTCGGTCTGGAGGTGATCGCGTCCGGCGGAGGTCAGCAGATTGGTCACCGGATCGAAATGGAAACCGTGCAACGCGGCATGTTCGGCTCGACCGGCGGCGACCTGCGCAGCGGAGAGGGCACGCACATACGCCCGATCACGGCAGCTGTACGGCAACGGCCAATAGTGAGCGTGGTGCAGCTGCGTCTTCAGAGACGCTTCGGGGGCGGTCGATCGCGGATACGGCGGCCAGAGCAGGCCGGCGGATTCCTTCTGACGCCCGCCGGGGGGGTAGACCGGTTCGGTAGCCCCCGCGTGCCCGCCGGAGCCGTCCGGGACCAGTCCGTAGCTCGCCGGCTGGACGGCCGAGGGGGGCGCCGCCACATGGCTGGCCGGCGCGACGCCGGCATCGGCACGCAAGCCGAACCAACCCGCCCCCGAGCTGCCCGCGGGTTTGGATGCGACCGCTCCCGGGCCCCCGTCGGGGTACAAACCGAAGAACTGGGCGTTCGCGACTGGCGCCGACGCGAGCGCCGCAGCGGCGGCGAACAGCGGGGCGATGAGGCGGGGCGACGGGCGACGGGCCGGGCGCATGGGGTCTCTC
>NZ_WTPX01000276.1 GCF_013036045.1 Alienimonas chondri | reverse complement strand
GGCTGGGGGTGAGGGGGCTTTCGCCGCCCGACGGCCCTGCAACGCCCCGTTTCTCACCCGCCGCCCGTCGAAGACTGCTCCATGAATGCTTCCGTGGAAGCGATCCCCACCCTCACCCCCGGCCCCTCTCCCTGAGGGAGAGGGGGGAAGAGCTGCGCGCCGCGTTGCAATCCGTCTCCTTTCCCCGTGCAATCCGCTCGCCATGTCCGACTCGCCCACCGATTCCAATTCCGATTCGCGCCTCCTCAAGCTCGGCATCCCCGCCGGGAGTTTGCAGGAGGCCACCGCGGACCTGCTCCGCAAGGCGGGCTACAACCTGCAGATCAGCTCGCGCAGCTACTTCCCACGCATCGACGACGGGGAGATCGAGTGCCTGCTGATCCGGGCTCAGGAGATGGCCCGCTACGTCGGCGAGGGGATTCTGGACGCCGGCATCACCGGCCACGACTGGATCGAGGAAACCGGCGCCGACGTGGTCGAACTGACGGAGCTGGTCTTCAGCAAGGTCTCCCGCCGCCCGGTCCGCTGGGTGCTGTGCGTGCCGGAGTCCTCGCCGGTGCAGTCGGTCAAAGACCTCGAAGGGAAGCGGATCGCCACGGAGGCCGTCGGCCTGACGAAGCGGTACCTCGAGAAGCACGGCGTGACGGCGAAGGTGGAGTTCAGCTGGGGCGCCACGGAGGTGAAGCCGCCGCGACTGGCCGACGCGATCGTGGAGGTCACCGAGACCGGCAGCAGCCTGCGGGCGAACAACCTGCGCATCGTGGACGAGGTGCTGCAAAGCACGACCCGCCTGATCGCCCACCCCAGCGCCGCCGCCGACCCGTGGAAGCGGCAGAAGCTGGACTCGCTGGTGCTGATGCTCAACGCGGTCCTCGCCGCGGAGGGCAAGGTGCAGCTGATGATGAACGTGCCGAAGGCGGACCTCGACGCGGTGCTGAAGGTGCTGCCGAGCCTGGAGAGCCCCACCATCAGCAGCCTCGCGGACGAGGATCGCGTGGACGTCTTAAGCGTCGTGGCAGAGCGCGACGTCCGCACCGTGCTCCCCGGCCTGAAAGCCGCCGGCGCCCGCTGGATCGTGGAGAGCCCGATCTCGAAGATCATCGAGTGAACCGTCCGCCCGCCGGGTGCGTTCTGCCCTGTCGCCGAGCGGTGCGCCGCCGCTCTTCCATAGCTATGCGGTCCGATGCAGCACCAACCGATTCCTGAGGTGGACGCCGCCGACGTGGACCGCGTGCTCGCGCGGGACTACGCCGCGGACCGGAGCGCGGTCGAGGCGGCGCTGGCCGCCGCGGGCTTGGGGCCGGACAAGGCGCGGGTGACGTTGGCGGCGTTGAAGGTCGCCGCCGGCGACGCCGAGCGGCTCGCCGAGATCGCCGGTTGGGATCCCCGCGACCTGATGATGAACGCGGAGTACGTCGCCTGGTCGCGGCAGCGGTTGCCCAAGGGCACGCCGTTCTGTCAGGAACGGTTCGACCGGATCAGCCGCGAGGACTTCGCCGCCTACCGCCGCTGGCTCGGCCGCGACTGCTCCGACCGCTCGAACCCGGATTCGGAACACGCCCCGACCGCCGACCCGTCCCCCGCGGAGTGATCCGACGCCCTGGGGGGCGCCGGATCCGTTGAATGCGATTGTCCGCCGTCTTATGGTCGCAAATTAACTACTGGTCGAGTGAGATCGCGAAAGTCGTCGTTCCGGTTAGCACGGTAGGCATTTGGAATGTCATTCAGCAAGAAGTCAATAGTGTGCTGAAGTCGCTCGGATATTGCGATGCGACGCAATACCTGCAGGACTGCTCCAAGGTGCTCTTGGCAGATCGGATTCTGGAGCTTGGAGTTAACCTCGGGGGAGAAGAGCGCAGTCAACGCCTGAATAACGCCATTGTCATCTAGCATCCCGAGAAATGCATCATACAGCGGGCAGCCTGCCGGACTTACGCCACGTTTGTAGCTTAATCCTCGGCCAATACGACAAGTGATCACCGTCTTTACTAGGGAGGGCATGATCTCGGCTGGTATGTCGGTTGACTTCTTGCAATAACCCAAGACCTCTTGCATCGCCGGCGGTTCGTGGTAAAAGTTATCCCATCCAGAATGAGCCTCTCTTAATCGGTTGTTTAGCAAGTCGAGTGCTACCGTTCGTGCGGGGAGCGATTCGTACGCAAGACCTTCAACGTTCTTTAGGAACTCGAGACCGCGTTTTAGTTTGTCTTCATGAAGATTAGTGCGGTAACCATCGATCATTACCCCAATCCGATAGCGGACACGGTCTTCCGCACATTCCCAGATGCTGGGGCTCAGTTGGGCGATATTCTTGCGTAGCACTTGATCGCTATTGGGCTCCGCGTATATGCCGAAGAGCGTGATCAGAAGATTATGGACGTGCGGAGGAGAAAGGTTTCGCACCTCGGCGTCGAAGCGTTTAACGGTGTCGGCATCAAGGACTGCAGTCGCATTCCTTAGGTTGCCAACAATCGAGCGAATCTGAATCGCAGATTCCGATGGCGAATCTTGGAGGACATCTTTGACGCAGGTCTGGAGCCAGCCCATCAACTCAAAACCGCCGATACTCTCGACGTTTGGATGAGAAGCGGCAACCTCATTTCGCATTGTCAGAATGTGGTCGACCTTTCGGTAGACGATATCCGAAAGCAATTCGAGCTTTCGGCACGTATCCAAAAGTACCGAATCCTTGAGCCCGTCCAAATCTGACTCGTCTTTGTAGTGCGCCCGGGCGGCGCCACCAACGGCAGCGTCAAAGAATAAATCGATACCGTAAACTGCGACTTTCCGCCGTAGGTTTAGGACGACTTCATTCCATACGTAATTCAGAGCTGCATCAAAAAGCCCGATGGCCGTCGCGCCAACAAACTTCGACAAATACCGAGCTTCTCGCAGTTGCTCCTTCGACAGGGATTCGAGAAACGAAGGCAGGTTTGTTGCGACGAGATCACGTTCATCAGTAGTGGCAATGACGTTGTCAGTCGGGAGGCCAAGCTGCGACAGATACGTCGTAAACGTATTCGTCTCGGCTGTCAGGTCCCGAGGCTTGATCGGCCGAAGTTGGTTTGTTTCAGTCATGACGATGATATACGGTTTGATCTGGTCGGCGAACTAGTGCTTTTCCGGCATGGCGGACGATAACGTGTGCACGTTGTCATGCGGCCATTGGGGCGGTCGGCGCACCGGACGAGGGGTGAACCGCGGCATGCGGGGCCGAGCAGGGACGGCGAGGGCGATTTGCGGGTGGGTCAGTTCAACCGCCCCCCGCTACCCGGTCAAGATGCCCCGGCTTCGCTCCGCTCGGTCGTCCCCGTGATGCAAACCCCGCCGCCGCCCGTCGTCTTCAAACTCGGCGGGAGTCTGTTTGATTTGCCGGATCTGGCGGAGCGGTTGGCGGGCGTGCTGCGCGGGGAGCCGCGGGCATTGATCGTCGTCGGTGGGGGGGGCTTGGCGGATGTGGTGCGGGGG
>NZ_WTPX01000275.1 GCF_013036045.1 Alienimonas chondri | reverse complement strand
GGCTGGAACCGTCCGACCAGCCTCTACGGCCCCTTCGCTCTCCTCGAGCGTTCGCCCGTCCCCCTGCAAACGCAGCATTTGCGAAGGTTCGCTCACCCTCACCCCCGGCCCCTCTCCCTCAAGGGAGAGGGGAGAAAGCGAACCCCGTCCGCTACGAATCGTCGTCCCTCGCTCTAAAGTTGAATGCCGCAACTCGATCGCGGCTTCGCTCCCCTCCCCCTCCACGCCCTGCCCGGCGGTTGATTGAACGATGTCTGACACCTCCCCCGTGGTGATCGTCGGCGGCGGGGTGATCGGCGCCGCGTGCGCGCATTACCTCACGGAGGCCGGGCGGAAGGTCGTGATCCTGGAGCGGGATCGCTTCGGGGCGGCGTGCTCGCACGGGAACTGCGGGCTGCTGTCGCCCAGCCATATCCTGCCGCCCGCGGAGCCGGGGGTCTTCGGGGAGGCGCTGAAGAGTCTGTTCAAACCCAACGCCCCGCTGCGGCTGGCGCCGCGGTTCGATCCGGGATTGTGGCGCTGGATGGCGGAGTTCGCCCGCCGCTGCAACGAGCCCGCCGCCCTCGCCGCCGGCCGGGCGATCCATCCGCTGCTGGCCTCCTCGCGGGCATTATATGATCGCCTCGCCGGGGGAGAGTTGGAGTGCGAGTTCGCCGCGGACGGCTTGTTGTTCGCCTTTCAAAGCGCCGGGGCGTTCAAGTCGTTCGGTCACACGGACGAGCTGCTCTCCAAGCATTTCAACGCCCCGGCCCGGCGGCTCGACGGGGCGGAATTGTCGGAGTTCGAGCCGGCGCTGCGGCCCGGGTTGGCCGGCGGGTGGTTTTATGAAGGCGACGCCCACCTGCGGCCGAACGTGCTGATGAACAGCTGGCGGGCCTCGCTGTTGGCTCGGGGCGTGGAGCTGCGCGAGGGGATCGCCGTAAAGGGCTTTCGCACGGAGAACGGCCGGGCGACGGCGGTTCACTATGAAGACGCGCACGGCGCCGCGGGGGAGATCGAGGCGGATGCGGTGGTGGTCGCCGCGGGGGCGCTGACGCCGGACTTTCAGAAGGCGCTCGGCGTGCGGGTGCCGGTGGCGCCGGGGAAGGGCTATTCGCTGACGCTGCACCTCGACGAGCACGAGATCGACCCCGCCGCGGTGCCGAAGAGGCCGATGCTGCTGCCGGAGGTGCGGGTGGCCGTCACGCCGCACGCCGGCGGAGTCAGCGCCTCCGGGGAGCGCCGGCCGGCGGCGCTGCGGCTGGGCAGCGTGATGGAGTTCGCTGGTTATAACCCGTCGATCGCCCGGCGCCGGCTGGCGCTGTTGACCCGCGGAGCGTCCCGGTTTTTGGATATTCCCGCCGACCCGCCGGCGGACGATCACCCCACCGGCGACAATCGTTGGGCCGGCTGGCGCCCGATGACGCCGGACGGCGTCCCCCTGATCGGCCCGGTCCCCGGGGGACGCGGCGTCGGGGGACGCAACGGGCGGGCGAACAATCTATACGTCGCCGCCGGCCATAATATGCTCGGCCTGTCGATGGCTCCGGGCACCGGGCGGTTGATCGCGGAGTTGGTCACCGGCGCCGCCCCGCATCTGGATCCGGCGCCCTACGCCCCGGGGCGATTCTCGCGGGGGTGAGGCGGGGGTGAGGAAAGACGAGCGATTTCTGAGCCCCGACCGTCAGGGAGGGGCCGCTCGACGCCGTTTGATGACTGTTCGCCCGTCGACGTTCGCCCGTCAAAGAGCTGTCCGACGCCCGCTTGGAACCGGCTCCGTGTGAGCGGCCCACTCCCTGACGGTCGGGGCTCAATGCGGCGGAGTCGCCCGCTCTCCTCCCCTCTCCCTCAGGGAGAGGGGTCGGGGGTGAGGATGAGCGAACCCTCGCACGCAGTCGTTCGTGGGGCGACGGAGGAACGCGGAACAAGAGCGACGGCGGCGTGAATGGCGATCGGCAGGTTCCAGCCCCCTCACCCCCGGCCCCTCTCCCCCAAAAGGGGGCGAGGGGAGGACAGTCAGCATCGCGTGAACCATGCGACGGTGCGGCGGTCGAGGGGGTGAAAGGTCGTTCCTATGCCCGTTGCCGTTGAACCCGTCGTCCGGTTGGCGGTCGTGTGCGCGGGGCTGTGGCTCGCAGCGAAGACGTGGGCTGTGGCGGTGGGGCCGGAACGCGGGCCGTGGGGGCGGGAACTGCTGTGGTGGCTGTGGCCGGGGTTGGAACGGCGCCGGTTTCTGCGGGGTTCGGCCGATCCGCCGGCCGATGCGGAGTGGGGACGGAGTCTATTGATGTTGAGCGTCGGGGCGTGGCTGTTCCTCGGTGGCGGAGCGCTGACGATGCGGAGCGAACCGCTCTGGGGAGGGCTGTGCGCCGCGGCCGGGTTCGTGTTCGCCCTGCACTTCGGGGCCTTTTACCTGCTGTCCCTCGCGCTACGAGCGTCGGGCGTGGATACCGTCCCGTTGATGGACCGCCCGCTGAGCGCCGCGACGCTGGCGGAGTTCTGGGGGCGGCGGTGGAACACGGCGTTCGCCCTGCTGACGCGGGACGCCGTCTTCACGCCGCTCGCGAAGCGGTTCTCCCCGGGCGTCGCGTTGTGGGCGGGGTTTGCGCTCAGCGGGGCGGTGCATGAGGCGGCGCTGACCCTGCCGGTCTCCGATCGCCCGGGCGTGCTCTACGGCGGGCCGTTCGTGTATTTCCTGCTGCAAGCCGCGGGGGCGACGCTGGAACGCCGCCTGCGTAAAGCCGGGCGGTTGCGAGGTTTCTCGAATCGCATTTATGCCGCGGCGTGGCTCGTGCTGCCGCTGCCGTTGTTGCTGTCCGCGGCGTTTTTAGAAGACGCCGCGGGGCCGGCGGCGGCGCTGCTGTTTTCTCTGGTTCAAGGCCGCGGATAAATGGTTTTCCACAGCACTAACCCGAAGCGTCAGCGAGGGACGCGGCGCCTGTTGTCGATCGAGTCCCTCGCTGACGCTTCGGGTTAGTATTCAATAGACTTCTCAGCGGGCTGACGCCCCGCCGCTCGCCGGATTGATTTGATATGACTTTGGAAACGTTCGTGCGGCTCGCGGGGGTCGGTCAGCTGGGGATCTTGATCGCCTCGGCGTTGGTGCCGTTTCGATTGGAATGGAAAACCGCGATGGCGGCGCTGCCGGCGCTGCATCGGCAGATGTATTGGACGTACGGCGCCTATACGGCCGCGACGATTCTGGCGTTTGGATTGATCGCCGTCGGGCTGCCGGGCGAACTGGCCGCCGGCACGCCGTTGGCCCGCAGCGTGTGCGGGTTTCTGGCCCTGTTCTGGGGCGCGCGGCTGTGCCTGTTGGGGGTGTTCGACGTGAAGGAACACCTCGTCGCCTGGTGGCTGACGGCCGGGTATTGGCTGTTGAACGCCGTGTTTTTCGGGTTGTTGTTGATCTACGGCGCGGCGGCGGTGATGTGAGCCGGGAACGAGGTTTATGACTCCCCTCTCCCCCTTTTTGGGGGAGAGGGGCTGGGGTGAGGG
>NZ_WTPX01000274.1 GCF_013036045.1 Alienimonas chondri | reverse complement strand
GGCCTCGCCCGCCCCGCCCCGCAGCGCGGCGGGCAGTTCGTCGGAACCGTCGCCCGCCGTCAGGCCCGAAGCGACCCGCTCCGCCGCGGTGAGGCTGCTCCACAGCTGTTTGGCCCGCGTCGGTTCTCCCCCCCGAGCGAACGCCGTGATCGCCGCCAGCCGCAGTCGCAGATCGGAGAGTCGCCCCGGCCCGGTCGGATCGTCCAGCAATTCGGCGAACCGCCGCGCCGCCAGCCCCATCTCACCTCGGTCGAGGTGCAGCAGGGCGATCCGCACGCGGGCGTCGCGGGCGGCGCCGGTCGTGGGGAACCGGACGGCCACATCCCGGATCGCCGCGGCCTTTCCGCTCGCCAGAGCCTCTTCCAACGCGGCCCGCGCGGCCCCGCCCAACCGACGATCGATCGCGCGACGCTCCGCGGCGGGGAACATGCCGAACAGCCGGCCGGCCTCATCCACAACTGTCGCGGAGGAGCCGTCGTACAATCGAACGACCTCGCCCTCCGCTTCCCCGAGGATGAACAGCAACGCATCGGTCGCCCGATCCCAATCGCCCGCCTCCACCGCTCGGGCGATGGACTTCAGCTGTCGAACC
This sequence comes from Alienimonas chondri, assembly GCF_013036045.1. Taxonomy (GTDB): domain Bacteria; phylum Planctomycetota; class Planctomycetia; order Planctomycetales; family Planctomycetaceae; genus Alienimonas; species Alienimonas chondri. Next base: position 2,916 of record NZ_WTPX01000274.1, on the reverse strand, counting down.
CGTTCGGGATTCTGCGGGAACCGGGCGTCGACGGAGTCGGATTCGCCGTCCTTACCGCGGTAATCGTAACGACCGCCGCGTCCCTCGACCGCGGCGCCTACGTCCTCGTCGGCTCCTTCGCCCTCCTCCGCGACCTCGTCCTCTTCGACGACGGGGTTCCCGAAGGGAGCGCGGAATTGGATTTGAAGCTGTCTCCCCGGAGCCGACGGAACGCAGGCCAAGAAGCCGAGAATCGCGAGCGAGGCGGCTCCCGGCGGCAGCATCCGCGGGGAAGTCGGCCGCAGCGGACCGAAGCGTGGAGAACCGAAGCGAAACGGGAACGACACGGGAGCGACCTCGACGGCGACCGGGCGGGTGCGAGCAAGCGGTGCGGAGGAACAGTGTAACGGCGGCCACGTCTCGGGTTCGCGTCTGACGCGAGAAGGCGTGCGGTCGGTTGCTGGCTCGGGCGCCCGCCGATACCCTGCCCCGCTTCCCTGAACCGCATCACGATCGGCCGGTCCGCCGCGACCTGCGCCGATCTCGTCGTCTCCCCGTTCGCTCCGCATGGCCGCCGACCCCACGCTCCTCGCCGAACCCCGCACCCGGCCGGGCTCCGCGGAGAGCCGCCGCCTCCGCGCCAAGGGCATCGTCCCCGGCGTCGTCTATGGTCACGGAGAAGGCTCCGTCGGCATCGCCGTACCGGCGACCGAACTGCGGCCGATCCTCGTCACCGGTCATCAGGTGGTCGACTTGAAGCTGGACGGCAACGTTCAGAAGTCGATCTTCAAGGAGGTGCAGTACGACACCTTCGGCCAGCACATCCTGCACTTCGACCTCCAGCGGGTCAGCGCCGACGAGAAGGTCGAGACGGACGTCCGCGTCGTCCTGACCGGCGTCGCCCCGGGCACCGATCAGGGCGGCCTGCTCCAGCAGGGCCTGGGCGAGCTGCACATCTCCTGTTCCGCCGTCTCCATCCCGGACCGGATCGAAGTTTCGATCTCCGAGATGCAGGTAGACGACGAAATTCGCGTCGCGGACATCACGCCGCCGGACGGCGTGACCATCCTGACCGACGAGCACGAGATGATCGCGCACGTCGTCGACGCCGCGGCCCTCGCCGCCCGCCAGGAAGCGGCTTCCGAGGCCAGCGTGGTCGACTCGCTCGAACCGGAGCGGGTGGGCGACGCGGATGCCCCCGCCGCCGAGGACGACGACGCCCCCGCCGAAGCTCCGGAGGAGGACTGACTTTCATTTCGCCCCGGCGACTGAGGCATGCCTCCGGCGCCAAGGCGAAAGAGCGAGCGGCCCAGGAGCGATGCGATGAAGCTGGTCGTCGGACTCGGCAACCCCGGCGACCGCTACCGCGGCACTCGGCACAATGTCGGCTGGGAGGTTCTGGCCGAACTGGCTCGTCGGCATGCCCCGGACGCCAAGCCGGAGTCGAACTTCGAGGCGGAGACCCTTCGCATCGAGGTTCCCCCCGGTAGAGGTCGGCCCGTCTTCGAGTCCGCGCAGGCGTTGCTGGTCTCGCCGCTCACGTTCATGAACCTTTCGGGCCGCAGCGTGGCGGCGGCGGCCCGGTTCCATAAGATCGCACCGTCAGACGTGCTGATCGTCTGCGACGACCTCAACCTCCCTTCCGGCCGCCTGCGGCTGAGGGGCAAAGGGTCGGCCGGCGGGCAGAACGGCCTCAAGGACGTGATCGAGAAGCTCGGCACGCCGGAGTTCCCCCGACTGCGGGTGGGCGTCGGTCGTCCGCCAGGACGAATGAACGCCGCCGACTACGTCCTCTCCCGATTCACGGACGAGGAACGCGTCGATCTGGATCTTGCGATTCAGGACGCCGCCGACGCCGTCGAACTGTGGCTGACCCGCGGCCTGCAAGCCGCGATGAACGCCGCCAACGCCCCGCCGCCCGGCGGGAACTGACTTCCCCTCCTTCAACGTCTCACTTTCCCGCACCCACCGCCCGCCCGTCGGGCGGCCGCACGCATCCGACCGGCGTTCCGACGCCCCTCGACCGCCTGCGGTCCAGCGACCCAACCTCCACCTTATGTCCGCTACCGCCGAAGCCCCCGCCGCCGAGTCCCACGAAGAAGTGCACGACCCCGCCGTCGAGGGGCTGTACGAAGGGATGTACGTCTTCGATTCCGCCGACTACGCGACCGACGGCGAGGACTATATCGCCCGGGTGCTTGAACTGATCGAGAAGGCCGGCGGCACCGTCGATGCCGACCGCATGTGGGTCGACGGACGCCTCGCCTACCCGATTCGCAACAAGCGGAAGGGCGTGCATCACATCGTCCTGTTCCGCATGCCGCCCGCGAACGTCAAGGATCTCGACCGCGCCTGCAAGCTGGAAGACCGCATCCTGCGGCACATGGTCATTCGGCCGCCGGAAGAGATTTATCACGCCACCGTCGACGTCGTGAACCCGTCCGAAGACGCGGACGAAGAAGGCGACGGCGAGGTTCCGGTTCCCGAGTGAGCCGTCGATTCTGAGGCCCGCCGGTCGGTTCCGGGTTCCGCCCGATCGACCGGCCCTGTAGTGTACGCAACGTCAGTTCGCCCCCCGTTCCCCCGCCCCGCGAAAGCCCGCCCGTGGCCAGCTTCAATAAGGTGATCCTGATGGGGAACCTCACCCGGGATCCCGAGGTGCGGTACATCCCCAGCGGGTCGGCGGTCTGCGACATCGGCCTGGCCGTCAACCGCGTCTGGTACGACAAAGGGTCCAGCCAGAAGAAGGAAGAGGTGACCTTCGTCGACGTGACCCTGTGGGGACGCACGGCGGAGATCGCCGGCGAATATCTCTCAAAGGGACGCCCGGTCCTGATCGAGGGATATCTCAAAATGGACACCTGGCAGGACAAGCAGTCCGGGGCGAACCGGTCCAAGCTCAAAGTGGTGGCCGACACAATGACGTTGCTCTCGGAC
>NZ_WTPX01000273.1 GCF_013036045.1 Alienimonas chondri | reverse complement strand
GCGGTCAAGTGCTTCCTCGGCCTCTCCTCGGCCCGCGCCTACAAGCGGTTCTACCCGGCGATCGACCCGCTGATGTCCTGGTCGCGGTACCTGGATCAGCTCAAGCCGCAGCTCGCCCGACCCGGCGTCAACCGGCGGGGCGGCGGGGCGGCGGGGCGCTCACGCCTGCGAAACGGCTTGCGTTTCGAGGGCGTCGATCTCCGCCAGCAGCTCCCGGTAGCGCTCGGAGCGCCATTCGCTGTAGTTCAGGTTCTTGAACAGCCCGGTCAGCTTCGTGAAGTAGCCCCGGACCTCCTCGTTGGAGGTGAACCGCAGATCGCGGGCGACGAGGCGACGGATCAGTTGGAACGACTCCTTCTGCCGCTCCAGCGGGATCGAGACGTCCACCGGGTCGAAGGCGTCCTGCTGCAGGAACACCATGTCGACGAAGGTGGCCCGCTGATAATCCAGGTAGTCGTCCACCGTGACGCCCTCCTCGCCGGTGACCTGCATCATCTGGTGGACCGCGTCGCCGCGGTGCAGCAGCTCCGTGGTCTGCTTGACGGACTCCGTCCAGGTCGGATCCATCGTCTCCGCGAGCTGCGGCTTGAGCTGATCCAGGTACCGCGACCAGGACATCAGCGGGTCGATCGCCGGGTAGAACCGCTTGTAGGCGCGGGCCGAGGAGAGGCCGAGGAAGCACTTGACCGCCCCGAGCGTCGACTGCGTGACGGGCTCCTCGAAGTTCCCGCCCGCCGGGGAGACGGTGCCGATCATCGTCAGGCTGCCGAGCGCCCCGTCGTTCGCGCGGATCACCCCGGCCCGCTCGTACAGCCCCTTGATGGAGGAGTCGAGGTAGGCGGGGAAGGCCTCCTCGCCGGGGATCTCCTCCAGCCGGCCGGAGGTCTCCCGCATGGCCTGGGCCCAGCGGGAGGTGGAGTCGGCGATCAGCAGGACGTTCAGCCCCATCTGGCGGTAGTACTCGCCGATCGTGATGCCCATATAGATCGACGCCTCCCGGGCGGCGACCGGCATCGAGGAGGTGTTGCAGATCACGACCGTCCGGTCCATCAGCTTGCCGTCGCTGCGGGGGTCGTCCATCTCGGCGAAGTCGGTGAGGGTCTCCACGACTTCGCCGGCCCGCTCGCCGCAGGCCACGACGACGACGATGTCCGCGGCCGAATACCGGGAGACCAGTCCCTGCAGCACCGTCTTGCCCGCCCCGAACGGCCCGGGGATGCAGGCCGTCCCGCCGAGGGCGATCGGGAAGAACGTGTCGATCAGCCGGATCGTGGTCGTGAGCACCTGCGAGGGGAACAGCCGCTCCGAGTGCCGCTGCCGCAGCAGCTTCGACGGGAGGGGGCTGCGGACCGGCCAGGAGTGCTGCATCGTGCACTCCCGCTCCCGCCCGCGGGCGGTGCGGAGGCGCACGACGGGGGCGTCGGCCCGCTGCGGCCCGCGGGCGACCCAGAGGACCTCCGCCGTCCCCGTCAGGTCGAACGGAGCCATGATCTTATGACTGACGCTCTTCTCCGGGACCGTGCCCAGCACGTCGCCGCCGCGGACGGACTGGCCGACCCGCACCGCCGGCCGGAAATCCCAGACCGCGTCCCCCGGGAGGGCCGGGGCCGTGCTGCCGCGGCGGAGGAAGAAGCCGTCCCGCTCCGCGAGCACGTTCAGCGGGTTCTGCAGGCCGTCGAACACCGACCCCAGCAGGCCCGGTCCGAGGGCGGCGGGGAGCAGCTCCTTGGTCAGTTCGACGCGGTCGCCGACCTGTACGCCGCCGGTCTCCTCGAAGACCTGCATGTCGGCGGTGCGACCGGCGATCCGCAGGACCTCGGCCTTCAGCGCCTCCCCGCCGACGTGCACGAAGGCGACCTCGTTCTTCATCAGCGGCTCGTCCGCCTCGATCGTGACCACGTTGCCGGACACCCCGATCACGCGGGCGCCCCGCCGCGCGGCGCGGGCGGGAGCCCCGGCAGGCGCGGCGGAGCCGGCGGGGATTCCGGCGTCGGCGGGGACCCCGGCGTCGGCGTCGGCGAAAGCCTCAGAGGCAGAGGTTGGCGTGGTCACCGAGCGTGTCCTGAATCATGGTGTCGAAGCGTGTGCGGCCGGCCTCCGCGTCCCGGCTGGTCCAGCGGTGAATGATTTCCCACCGCGCCAGGTACAGGATCACGGCTTCCAGCGAGAACGTGAATTCCGTCGAGAGCCGGCGCCACTGCCGCCAAGTGTGGTCGAAGAGCGTCCTCTGGGCCTGCACGACCTCCCCCGCGGCCATGAACCGGGCGAACGGCTCGATCCACGGTTGCCGGCCCCCCAGACCGAAGGTCGGGTCGGACCAGTGGCGGCGGATCGTCTCCCCGAGGTCGCCGATCGGCACCGGCTCCGCGTGTCCGTCGCGGCGCCGGCGCAGCGCGCTGACGACGATTCGCACGTCCAGCCGGTGTCGGATGATCCGCAGCACGAGGGGGTGCTGGACGGCCTGCAGACGCCCCAGTTCGCGGGCGATCTGGGCGTCGGTGCGATCCAGCGGCTGGCGGTCCCAGTCGAAGAAGTCGGCGAGCTGCCGCACCGTCGCCGCGTCCTCCGGACTCAATTGGCCCAGACGTTCGGCGAGCTGCCGGCGGGAGATCGGCGGGCGCTCCACGTCGAAGTGGCTCGGCAGCGCCGGCAGGCTGGCGATCAGCGTGTAGAAGTCCGTCACCGCCGCGGCCCCGGCCGGTTCGTGCCCGTCGTCAAACCGCTCATCAGACGTCCAGGAGCTCGCGGAACCGCGGCGACAGATGCCTCAGCAGCACCTGGGTGAGCGTCTCGTCGGTCAGGTCGACCTCCAGGTCGCCGTCCACGATCTGCACCCGCACGCCCGGCGCGTCGCTGTCCGTCACCTCGAAAGTCAGCCCGTCCCGCAGCGACTGACCGGCCAGCGATTCGGCGAAGCGTTGCAGCGCCGCGTCGTTCTCCGGCGAGGGATCGTCGTCGAGCAGCTGGACGTTCAGCCGGACGTCGGCGTCGTCCGGCACGGACCGCCGGGCGATCTCCAAAATCAGTCGTCGCAGAAACTCGTCGTCCCGCAGGGCGTGCGAGACGAGCCGCTGCAGCGTCCGTTTGCAGCCGTCCCGCAACTCCTCGGTGAGTTCCAGAATGGAATCCCGGCCGGCCAGTCGGATCGCCTCCTCGCCGGCCCGCCGGGTGCGGTCCGCCTCGGTCTGGGCCTCCTTGAGCATCGCGTCGGCCCGCGACTGGGCGTCGTCGAGCAGCTCCATCGCCTGCCGGCGGGCCGCCTCGAGGACGGCGTCCGCCTCGGTCTGTCCCTTGTCGACGCCCTCCCGGCGCAGCCGGTCGATCAGCTGCTGGACGCCGGAGGCTTCCGTGGTCGTGTCGTTTGCCATGGCCTCTGTGCGGTGTGCGGTGGGCGGCGTGCGGGAGCCGGTTCGGCGGACGCCGAGACGGGCGGACGCCGAGTAGGGCGGACGCCGAGTAGGGCGGACGCCGGGGCGGACGCCGGGGCGAACGCCGCGGCGGGGGGCGG
>NZ_WTPX01000272.1 GCF_013036045.1 Alienimonas chondri | reverse complement strand
CCCGGACCCTCCTCACAACCTTCAATCGCCCATGATGACCGCCCGCCCCGCCCGCCGCCTGATCGGCGGCGGGCGGGGCGGGCGGTCATCATGGGCGATTGAAGGTTGTGAGGAGGGTCCGGGGCGGCCGGGGAACGGGCCGCGGATGGAAACGAGCCCTGTCCAGCGAACACGCGAGGGGCGGACGAGCCGGTCCCGGTCGCGCTCCGCGGCGGAGACGCATTTCGATCCGAACAGGTTAGCACATCGCGTACCGACCCGGCCGGTCCCGGCGATTCGCCCCGCAGACCTCGGCAAAACCGGGGACCGCGCGACGAACGGATCGGGTTCTCCGATTAGATCGCCCCCCGGGGACGTGCGTCAACCGGCACATTGTCCCATCGGCGTGCGAGCGAGCCGGCTCGACGGTCCCGACGCCCCCCGCAAACCCTCAACGGACCGTGCGCCGAACCGCGGAAGTGTCCCGTCGCCGCGGCGCGGCGTGTAACATCGACATCCGCCGCCCCCGCTGGAACGCCCCGTGACCGCTGCCCCCCTCGCCGTTCTGCTGGCCGCGGCATTCGCAGCCGAACCCGTAGACCCCGCGGAAACCGAAGGTCCGTCACCCGCACAGATCGCCGCGACGCTGGTCGTCGCTCCCGGCCTGACGGTCGAACTGGCCGCCGCGGAGCCGCTGATCGTCGATCCGGTCGCCCTGCGGTTCGACGAGCGCGGCCGGGCGTGGGTGGTGGAGATGGGCGACTACCCCACGCCGCCGCCGGAGGGTTTTTCTGAAGAGAACCCGCCGCGGGGTCGGGTGCGGATCCTGGAGGATGAGGACGGCGACGGCACGTTCGACACCGCAATGACCTTCGCCGACCGCCTCCTCTTCCCCACCGGTTTGCAGCCGTGGAAAGGCGGCACCTTCGTGACCCTCGCCGGCCGCGTCAGCTACTTCCCGGACGAAACCGGCCCCGAGGGCACGCCGGACGGCACGGCCGATCGGGAGGATGTCTGGTTCGCCGGCTTCGCGGAGGAGAACGAACAACTGCGGGCGAACCACCCGACGCTCGGCCCGGACGGCTGGGTCTACGTCGCCAACGGCCTCCGCGGCGGCAAGATCGTCCTGGGCGAGGCGAACCCGTCAGCGGCGAAGCAAGCCGACGACGCCCCGCTGGACCTCTCCGGCCGCACGTTTGCCTTCAACCCGCACACCGGCGAGGCGAAGGTCGTGGCGGGCGCCGGGCAGTACGGCCTCAGCATCGACGCCTTCGGGAACCGTTTCTTCTGCGAGAACCGCAAGCCGGTCCGCCACGCGGTGCTGCCGGACTCGCTGACCGCGCTGAACCCGCACCTCGCCGTCGAATCGGCCGTGCACGACGTCGCCGCCTGGGGGCCGGACTCCAAGCTCTACCCGACGCAAAAAGCGTTCACCACCAGCCTCGCCCACGCCGGCCAGTTCACCGCGGCGTGCGGGGTGTTGAACGTCCCCATGTTCGCCCCCCCATGGGCCGTGTGCGACCCCGTCGCATATGTCTGCGAGCCGACCGCCGGGATAGTGCATCGAGAAGTCCTCAGATCGGACGGGGCGACGTTCACCTCGAAACCTGCCCGCGAGGGGGTGGAGTTTCTGACGTCGACGTCGCCTTGGTTTCGCCCGGTCGACTTGGCAATCGGCCCTGACGGGAGCCTTTACGTGGTTGATATGGCCCGAGCGGTCATTGAACACCCCCACTGGATGCCTGAAGAATTAAAAAACCGGCCGGACCTACGATATGGCGAAACCCGCGGTCGGCTGTGGCGAGTGCGAACCGAGAACCAGTCGTATCAACAGTTTGGCACAGAAACCGGCAAGCCGTTGGTCGAAGCGGATTTGTCCGAACTCGTTGAGGCTCTCCATCGGACCCACCAGACGGCGATCACCGCCATTCGAATACTTCATGAACGTCGCGACCCGCAAGCGCATTTATGGATTCGAGACATGAACTCAGTCTATTGGAATGACGAAGGTCTCTCCTACGGACTCGCCTATCTTGCCGCCGTCGGAGCACTCACCGAACGCGACGTTTTGCATGGGATTCGGGAACTGCCGGGACGCACCGCGCGGCTCGCCGCTGAGAGCGGGGTTCTGACGCCCAAGGTCCGTGCCGCGATCTTCGAAGTTCTGCGTGAAGAAGGTGCCTATTTCGGCGATGTCGCCTTCGACCTCTGCGTCGCCCTCGCCCCACACGCGGATGATCCAGCGGTGTTTGAAGCATTAGTCAAAGCGGCCGTGCGGTCGGACGATCCGTATCTGCACACCGCCGTGCTGGCGGGCGCCGGGCGGGCGGGGCAACCGACGCCGTTGACCGCGGCCCTGTGGCTCTCCGAGACCCCGGTGCCGCTGGACTTACTAGAACGCTCCGCGGAGGTCGCCGGGCGCCGCGGCGAAGTGACGGCGACGATGGGCATGGCGGTCGGCTCGGCGCTGGCCGACCGGGTGGTCTCCGACAAAGCCGCGGCGGTGTTGCGGGGACTCGACCGCGGCACCGGCCCGGCGCTGCGGCGGGAGTTCGCGGCGCTGGAGCCGAACTATCGGGAAACGCTCGCTGCCGCGTTCAAACAACGAGTCACGAGGTCCGAGAGCCGGGCGGAGGACCTGTTTCTGCTCGCTTTATTGAAAGAGACGTGGCCGAACCTCGCCGAAATCGCCGCGAGCGATGCCGACCCGGCCGTGCGGGTCGCCGCCGTCCGCCGGCTCGCCCGCACGGAGTCCGAAGCCGCGGCCGGGTTGGTCGCCCGGCTGCCCGCGGAGACCCCCGCGGTGCGGGCGGCGTTGATCGACCTCGCCCTCACCGCCCCGGATCGCTCCGCCGCATTATTAACTCTGGTGGAGGAACAGGAACTGACCGCCGCAGCGGTCGGTCCGGCGGCGACGCGGCGGTTGCTCAAATCGAAGGACGAAGCGCTCCGCGAGCGGGCCGAGGCCGCGCTCTCCGGCGGATCGGCGGACCGGGCGGAGGTGTTGGAGCATTATCAATCCGTCTTGAAGATCGAAGGCGACGTGGCCCGCGGGCGGGCGGCGTTCACGCGGGCCTGCGCGACCTGTCACGCGGTGGACGGCGTCGGCACGGCGGTCGGGGCGGACATCTCCGACACCTATAATCGCACGCCCGAAAGCCTGTTGACCAACATCCTCGACCCGAACAAAGCCGTGGACGTGGGCGGCTTCGCCTATACCGTTCTGACCGCCGACGGCCGCGTATTGACTGGATTATTGACCAGCGAAACCGCCGGTTCGATCTCGCTGCAAAGCCCCGGCGGGGAGACCGTCACCCTGCCCCGCACGGAGGTGATCGAACTCCAATCCGAGGGCGTCTCCCTGATGCCGGTCGGGCTGGAGGAACAACTCACCCCACAGCAGATGGCCGACCTGCTCGCCTTCCTGAAGGGCTGGCGGTACGAGGAGTGACGGGCGGTCAGCGAACTCCCCTCGCCCCTCTTTAGGGGAGAGGGGTTGGGGGTGAGGGGACCTTCAACGCCCGGCCCACCTTCAACTT
>NZ_WTPX01000271.1 GCF_013036045.1 Alienimonas chondri | reverse complement strand
GGCTGGGGGTGAGGGGGCTTGAAAGGACCAATCGCTGAACCCGCCCCGCCCCCTCGCCAGCCCGGGTTCGACAAGAGCGAAACCGGAGGCCGGCGAAGGCTCGCTCACCCTCACCCCCGACCCCTCTCCCTGAGGGAGAGGGGAGACCCAAGATCGACGATCTGTTCAGCATCTCGCGGTGACGAACCGACTGGGACCGCCGCGGTTGCCGCCTCCGCTCCGCGGACGGACACTCGGCGCCCCGTCCCGGAGAATCTGTGCCCGCACCGTCCCCCTCGCTTCCGTCCCCCACCGCCGCGGCCCGGCCCGCCACGCAGCATCGCACGCTGGCCAACGGGCTGACGGTGCTGGTCGAGCCGATGAACCGCGTTCGCAGCGCCGCCTTCTCGCTGATGGTGCCCGCGGGCAGTTCGCATGATCCGCCGGGCAAGAACGCCTGCGCCGCGATGCTTTGCGACCTGCTGACCCGCGGCAGCGGCGACCTCGACAACCGCGGCTTCACCCACGCCCTGGACGACCTCGGCGTGAACCGCGGCGAATCGGTCGGCGCCTCGCACCTCTCCGTCTCCGCCTCCACCGTCGCGGAGAATCTTCCACAAGCGTTACGGATTTACCGGGATCTCTTTCGATCGCCGCATCTGCCGGAGGACGAATTCGCCCCCGCCGCGGACGGCCTGCGTCAAAGCCTGCGGGCGATCGAGGACGAACCGGCCCACCGGGTGATGCTGGAACTCCGCCGCCGCACCTACCCCACGCCCTGGGGCCTGCCGACCGACGGCACCCTCGCCGGGCTGGACGCCCTCACGCACGCCGACGTGGTGAACCACCACCGCACCGCCGTGCGGCCGAACAACGCGATCCTCGCCGTCGCCGGGCATGTGGACGCGGACGAATGGTTCGACCTCGCCGCGGAGTGCTTCGAGGACTGGGAGGAACGGCCAACCCCGACCATCGAAACCGGCCCCCGCGGCCCGGCCCGGGACCATTTGGACCACGACGGCGCCCAGACGCACATCGCCCTGGCCCTGCCCGCCGCGGCGTACGGGGAGGCGGGGTATTACGAGGCGTGGGCCGCCGCCGCGATCCTCGGCGGGGGGATGAGCAGCCGGCTGTTCACGGAGGTCCGGGAGAAGCGGGGCCTCTGCTACAGCGTCTCGGCCAGTTTGAGCGGGTTGAAAGCCGGCCCCGGCGCCGACGCGGCCCGGGAGGGCCGGTTGTTCTGCTACGCCGGCACCACCGCGGAGCGGGCCCAGCAAACGCTCGACGTGTTGATGGAGGAGTTGTGGAGCCTGCGCGACGGCGTGACCGAAGGCGAACTGACCCGCTGCGTGGCCCGTGCGAAGTCCGGGTTAGTGATGAGTCAGGAGAGCACCACCGCCCGCGCGAGCAGTCTGGCCCGCGACTGGCACCACCTCGGCCGCCTGCAACCGCTGTCCGAGACGTTGGAGGCGGTCGAAGCCCTGACGGCCGAGACCGTCAGCCAGTACCTCGCATCCCGCCCCGCCGCCCCGCCCACGGCCCTGACGCTCGGCCCGGCAGCGTTGGCGTGGCCGGAATAACGGGCTCATCCCCACATCGAGTGCCACTGGCGTCCCGCCAGTGAGAGCGATGCCGCTTGAGGGGTTGGCGTCGAAACACGAACCCCGTCACTCTCCACTGGCGAAACGCCAGTGCCATCCCAACGTAGCAGAGGCGAATGAAAATCACTGCAGATGATGTGACGGTTGGCGAACTGCTTGGCCAACGCTTTCTCGTGATCCCACGTTTCCAGCGCCCATACAGCTGGAACCGCGGAGAAGTTGAAGAGTTCTGGATCGACACTTGCACGCTTAGGGAAGCGGATTACTTTATCGGCTCCGTCGTCCTTTATAAGAGTGGTTCCGACGAGCTTGGGATCGTTGATGGCCAGCAGAGGATCACGACCGTCACAATCCTATTGTGCGCCCTCCGGGACGCGTTCGAAGATGAAGGGGCCGGCGATCTCGCCAAAGGGCTTCATCAACTTATTGAGCGTATAGACATTACGTCCAGGAAGCGCCTCGTCCTTCGCACTCAGACTTCGTATCCGTACTTACAAGTAGCGATCCAGTCGAATGACGAGGAAGATGAGGAGGAGGTTTTTGCCGCAAGCCCAGAGGAAGAACTTATCCAGGAGGCGCATCTATTTTTGCGTAATCGCATTGCCGAAGTGGTGGCAGACGCCAAGCGGGACGCCGGAAAGACCGTTAAGTCGAAAAAAAGAGCTGCAAGGCAGGCCCTCGAAACGATCCGGGCGAGAGTGCTTTCACTCAATATAATCGTCGCCCTGCTCGAGAACGAGGAAGACGCCTACCTCATTTTTGAAACGCTTAACACAAGAGGCAAGAATCTCTCACCGGTCGACCTCGTGCGGACGCATATCACACGTCTGATCCCACCTAACAATCGCACTACAGATCGTCCGAAGGAGCGATTCGAAGGCATCCTTCAAAGATTCGCAGAGTCCGACTCTGAACTGGATCCTAAAGACTTCCTCCTGCACTACTGGCTATCGACGCATGAATACACGTCGAGAGCGAGAATCTTCAAAGAGGTCAAGCGGACGGTAAAGACAAAGGACGCGGCGAGAAAGCTGCTCGACTCTCTTGAGACAAACGGAAAACTCTATTTACGTATCGCAGAGCCGGACAACTACGAGAGGAACAGAAGCGAACGACCTATCACGAGATGCCTGACATCGCTGAATGCCGTTCAGTTTAAGCAGTCGACCCCGTTCATATTGTCCGTCGTCAGGTCGTTTGAGGACAAGCACCTAAAGCTGAGAAGAGCGGTTGAAGCTCTTTCGGCCGTAGAGAATTTCCACACAATATTTAGTGCTGTCACGTCTCAACCCGCGTCGGGCGGAATCTCACAGATGTATGCGCTTCATGCTAGGAAGTTGTCGCAAGCGAAAACAGACTCAGGCCGTGACGCCGCTGTTGATTCACTCGTTGAGAAGCTAAGGCAGAAGCTGCCGGTGTTTGAAGAGTTCCAAGCCAACTTTGAGCAAGTTCTATTTTTCAGGACCAAGCATAGGCCAAAGGGCACCCCCAAACCGCAGGCCCGGCTTGCGCGTTATCTCCTCGAGAAGTACACAAACCACATCGCCTCCGGAGTCAATTTGAAGGCTTCCGACCTTACTGTAGAACACTTGTTGCCGCAGTCTGCACACAGGAAAAGCGTGCCGATGAGCATAATCGGACAGCTTGGAAATCTCTTGCTAGTCACGGAGGAACTGAATGAGGAGCTGGGGGATAAAAGTTTTGCCGAGAAAGCTGCGATACTTAAAAGCTCCCATGTCCCCATGGACGACCTGCTCACATCTTTCATTGAGAGCGGGAGAATGTCCCCGTCCGACGTCAGGGCCAGAACAGCGGAAATGGCGAGGGTGGGCTACAGTACGATCTGGAAACTATAGAGCGGCGGGTGGCACCTGTGGGAAGTTCGAAGTCAAGGACGGAACCTCCCCGCGACGCCCGTGAGGCTCCTTTTTTCGGAGGGGCGTTTTTGTGCGGGGGCGGGGCGTTCGGGCGCAGGTCCGATCGGACCGGGGG
>NZ_WTPX01000270.1 GCF_013036045.1 Alienimonas chondri | reverse complement strand
CCCCGTGTCCTCCTCCACCGCTTCCCCCGCCCGCCGCGTTCCGCACGCCTCCGTTGCGCTGCTCGCCGCCGCCGCCTTCGGCTGTGCGGCCGTGGGCTGGGCGATTGAGCCCGCCCCGCTGCCGCCGAGCGCCGGCGCCGCGGCGCCGACCGCGGAGGAGATCAAGGCGAACAGGTGGGAGACCGCCATCTTCGCGGGCGGCTGCTTCTGGTGCATGGAGAAGCCGTTCGACAGTCTCGATGGCGTGATCTCCACCACCAGCGGCTATACCGCCGGCGACGTCGAAGACCCCACCTATTATCAGGTCTCCGCCGGCCGCACCGGCCACACGGAGGCGTTGAAGATCGTCTACGACCCGAAGAAGCTGAAATACGACACGCTGCTGCGCATGTTCTGGCTGAACATCGACCCGTTCCAGAAGAACGGCCAGTTCGTCGACCGGGGCACGCAGTATCGCACCGCGATCTGCTACAACTCGCCGGAACAGAAGCAGGCCGCGGAGGCTTCCTCCAAGGCGGTTCAGAAGCGATTCGACCGGCACGTTTTCACGGAGATCCTTCCCGCCTCCGCCTTCTACGAGGCCGAGGACTATCACCAGGACTTCTACATCAAAAGCCCGGGTCGATATAACTCCTACGCCGCGAACTGCGGCCGCATCCCGCGGCTCAACGAGATCTGGGGCGCGGAAGCCGGCGGAGCGTTGCTCCTCAAAGAGCACGGCAAGAAAGCCGCCGCGGAGAAGCAGACCGCCGAGTAATCACTCCCTCCGTCGAGACGACCTATGGCCCTTTCCGCCCGCCGCTCGCGACCAATCCGTGTCTGCGAGCGGGATTATCGCTGGGCCGTGCGGCACCAGTCATTTCAGCCGGATGCGTCGATCGTCATTCAGGACGCCGGCGGACGTGGCCGCAAACTACTGGCCCGCCTGCCGTTCACGGACTGGGTCGATCAGATGCACGACACTGAGCATGCGGCGAGGCAGCTCGCGGCTATCACCCCCGCAGTCGTGCGGGCGTTGATCGAATCCGCTCTCTCGGCGGGATGGGAACCGGACGCGGAGGGGCCGGCGTGGCGAATGCCCGACGAAGACGCAATCGCCGCGGTGCAGGTGTTTCTCGTCGCTACTTGAATCTGACGTTCACCGCCGTGGGAGGAACACCCGCGGGGTTTGATAGCGGTTCACGAACGTCGGCACGACGCCCTGCACACGGTCGAAGGCGTACGGCGGGGGGCCGAACGTCGGCGGGCCGCTGAAACCGTCCGGCAGCACGAGGCCCGGAAACCCGCGCGCCGGCGACTGCCCGTAGAACGGCGCCCCGCCCGCGGGGAACGCCGGTTGCGGAGCGACGACCGGCGCCGGCGGGGGATATTCGCCGGTCAAGAACTTCATCGCCGCGGCGTGACGGTAGCCCGGGTTCGCCCGCTGCTCCGCGAGGTTGAACGGCACGGCGTAGTACGCCGCCCGGTAGGCGTCTCGGGTGATGCGCGGGGAAATTCGCGTGCCGATCGGCGTCTGCCGCACGGAGGGTTCGGGGGCTTCGCTGGGCGCTTCCAGCGCGGCGTCCGGGACCGGCTTTTCCTGCGTCGCCATGCGTCGCGCGACCCGTGGGGTGATCGTCCCGGGGGCGTCGGCCGGCTGGTTCAGATCGTCCGCGGCGGCGCCCGGCGTCGGGGCGATCACCACGAGCAACCCCGCTCCCAGCAGGCTCGGGACGAGACGGCGGATGAGGTGGGGCGACATGACGAAGGGGTCGGCGGGCGAACGAATTGTTGACGGAACCGGTCCAAACTACGCAGCCGGCGCCCCCGTTCGGCAGGGGCGACGCCCTCCGCGCGGTTGTCGGCGGCCGTCCCCGGACGCACACTCCCGCCCGACCGCTTCGACCCGCGCGACCGGCCCGCCGTTTCGCCGTCGAACGCCGGTTTCGCCCCGCATCCCCGTCATCGCTAGTCATCGCCGTGCCTGATCCCGCCTCCTCTGCCGCTCCGAACCCGGTCCGGGGGGACAAGCCCCCCGGCTCGCCGGGCAAGGCGTGGGGGGGTCGCTTCGAAGGCGGCACGGACCCGCGGGTGGAGGCGTTCACGGAAAGCATCTCCTTCGACGCCCGCCTCGCCCCGCACGACGTAACCGGCTCCAAGGCCCACGCCACGATGCTCGCGGAGGTCGGACTGCTGACGGACGACGAGCGCGACGCGATCCACGACGGGTTGGACGCGATCCTCGCGGAGATCCGCGCCGGCAAGTTCCCGTTCCGCACGGAACTGGAGGACGTGCACATGCATATCGAGTCGGCCCTCACCGAACGCATCGGCGACGCCGGCCGCAAGCTGCACACCGCCCGCAGTCGGAACGATCAGGTCTCCACGGACCTCAAACTGTTCGTCCGGGAGTCCTGCGAGACGGTCGACGGATTATTACAGGACCTGCAACGCGCCTTCGTCGGCCGTTGCGAGGGCGATCTGGACGTGGTCATCCCCGGCTTCACGCACCTGCAACGGGCGATGCCGGTGAGCGCCTCGCATAGTTGGCTCTGCTGGGTCGAGAAGCTGGACCGCGACCGCGGCCGGCTCCGCGATTGCCGGGCCAGGTTGAACGAATGCCCGCTGGGCGCCGCGGCTCTGGCCGGCACGACGCTGCCGATCGACCGCGATCGCACTGCTGCACTAATGCACTTCGATCGCCCGGCGGCGAACAGTCTGGACGTCTCCAGCGACCGGGATTTTCTGGCCGAGTATCTGTTCGCCCTCTCGCTGACCGCCACGCACCTTTCGCAGTGGGCGGAGGAATGGGTCGTCTGGTTCAGCACGGAATTCGGCATTCTCAGCCTGCCGGATGCTTATACGACCGGGTCGAGCATTATGCCGCAAAAGCGAAACCCGGACGTGCCGGAGTTGATCCGCGGGAAAAGCGCCCGGGTCGTCGGCGCGTTGATGCAGGTGATGGTGCTGCTGAAAGGCTTGCCGACGGCTTATAACCGAGACCTGCAGGAAGACAAGTCGCCGCTGTTCGACGCCCACGACACCGTCGTCGCCTGCCTCGAATTAATGCCGCAGATCGTGGCCGGGGCGACGTTGAACCGCGAGCGGATCGCCGCCCGGTTGGAGGACGGGTTCCTCGATGCGACGGCCCTCATGGAATATGCGATCCGTTCCGGCGTCCCCATGCGGACCGCCCACGGCGTCATCGGCAAGCTGGTCGCCCTGTGCGAACAAAGCAGCCGACGTTTAGCCGACCTGACCGATGCGGAGTTCGCCGAGGCCGACGAACGCCTCGTAAAAGGCGGCTCCGAGGGTTTGCGGGGCGTGCTCGGAGCGGCCAACGCCGCCGCGGCCCTCAAAAGCTACGGCGGCGGCGGCCGCGAGCAGGTCGCCGCCCAGATCGCCCGTTGGCAGAAGCGGCTGGAGAGTAAATAACCCTCGGAACAAAATCGTTCGTCCTCCCCTCTCCCTCAGGGAGAGGGGCCGGGGGTGAGGGTGAACGAGTCCTCACACGCTCCCGGCCAGAGCGTTTCCGAGCGACACAGCGTCCCGGACGCTTGAAGCGTCCGGGACGCTCGATGCAGCGGGGATTCTTAGGGCAATCGGT
>NZ_WTPX01000027.1 GCF_013036045.1 Alienimonas chondri | reverse complement strand
GTCGGGGGTGAGGGGGCGCTAACCGTGCGGTCGCCGTTCACGGCACGGTCGCTCTCGCTACGACCGAATCTCGCTCACCCCGCCGACGATTGCGTGAGAGGTCTCGCCACCCTCACCCCCGGCCCCTCTCCCTGAGGGAGAGGGGAGGAAAAACGCAGTACGGCCGCCTACGTCAGCACCTTCCCCGCGAAGGCCGTCGCGAAGGTGCCGGCGACGATCACGGGCAGCCAGGCGGCGAGATCCGTGGGGATCAGGCCGAACGAACCGGCGAACTGGGCGCCCTGCATCAGGCCCATCAGTCCGCCCATCACGCTGACGCAGACCGCCAGCGAGACGACCAAACTGCGGGCCTCGCGGCGAATCACCAGCGGCACGGCCACCAGCGTGGCGAGCAAGTTCAGCAACGGCTGACGGAACCGTTCGTGCAGCTTCACCGTGAAGGCGTGTCGCACGTTCCCGCTGTAGGCGGGATTGCGGATGCGACGAACCAGCTCCGGCGTGCCGCAGATCTGGGCGGCGCGGGCCTCGTCGTGCAGTTGATCGAAGTCGATGTCGGTGCGAATGAACAGTTCGTTGGTCGCTCCGGCCTCGCCGGTCGCGGGGTTCCGGCGATTCACCTGCAACACGACCGGCCCCCGGTTCGACGCCGGGGGGGTCAGCGGGAGGTCTTCATAGGCGTAGTTCACGTCCGTCAGCACCCAGCCGGCGACCGGTTCGTCGAATCCGATCACCGGGGCGTTGGGGTGGAACTCCGCGCGGCCGACGGTCAGGGCGCCGGGCGGTTCCGAGATCACGCCGGGCACCGGGAGGATGATCTCCGCTTCCTCGATCCAGCGTCGGGCGAGGTTCAAGCGGCCGCTGAAGAACGTCACGCCGGTGGAGAAATCCTCGACCGGCTGCAGGGTGGGAAAGTCGTCCTCGGCGGCGCCGCCCCGCGGCGCCCCCAGCTTCGCCGCGATCGCCGGCAGCAATAGCTCCTGGTTCGCCACGATCACCGCGGTCACCACCCCGGTGCCGATCAGCAGCGGTAAGGCCAGGCGGTAGGTGGGCACGCCGGCGGCGAGCATCGGCGCCAGCTCCCCCGCCTTCACCATCAACGCTAGCGAGACCATCACCGTCAGCACCAGCAGCACGGGGCCAGTCATGTCGAACACCAACGCGCTCTGCCAGCTGTAGTAGCTGGCCATCCGCGACAGCACGACGAAGACGCCGGGTTCGCCTTCGGTGAAGTCGTCCGCGTTCGTGAAGCCGTCGATGACGCAGTACAGCCCGTAGAACGTCACGAACAGCACGGAAAACGTGTGCAGGAACCGGCGAACCAGAAATCGGTCGAAGGTCGAGGACACGGCGGGCCGGGCGGCGGGACGAACGGGGGCTGACAGTCCAGTGTACGCGGGGGCAACCGGTCAACGGCGGGTTGACGATCCCCGGGCCGCGGGCGACGAACGGCCGGCGCCAGCCGGCAAGGTCTACCGATCGTCCGGTTGCGAGAAGCTGCGGCGGTCGCGAAGCGGTTCGCGATCGTCCCTGGCCCGGCGATCGCAGCGGTCCGGGGGCCGGTCAGCCGGACCCTTCGCACAAGAACCGATTGCACGCGGCCTTTCCGCGGGAAGAATGGTTCGTCCCCGACGAACGCTGTTCGTCCCCGCCCCTCGGAGCCCGCCGATGCCGTTCGCTCCCCCGCCGTCCCCGTCGTCCCCTACTCGCCCGCCCCGCCGCTGGGCGGATCGCGCATTCGGGGCGCTCGCCGGCGCCGGACTGTTTGCCGCGGGGGTCGTCTTCGCTGATTACGCCGGCCCGCACGACGGGGGGAACGTCGCGCTGGCGGAGACCCTCAGCGTGGAGCAGGCCCGTCTGCTGCGGAGCGAACTGGACGAAACGCCCGACCGCCCGCTGCTGCTGGGCGGCGAAGCGATCGCCCGCGTCAGCCGGCTCGCCTCGCCCAGCGTGGTGCACATCGAATGCGTCTACCGCGACGAGGACGGCGGCGCCGTGGAGGAAACCGGCAGCGGCGTGCTGACTCGTCACCCCCGCTGGGCCGAGGAAGACGGGCGGCTGTTCGTCCTCACGAACCGCCACGTCGTCGCCGGCGCGGAGGGGCAAAGCGGCACCTCCCGCATCGACCTGCGGCTCGCCGACGGCCACACCGTACGTCCGATCCGGGTCTGGACCGATCAGGCGACGGACCTCGCCGTGCTGGAGATTTACAATCGCGATCTCCCCGCGATCCACTTCGGCAACAGCGACGCCTTGGAGATCGGCCACTTCGTGCTGGCGCTCGGCTCCCCGTTCGGGCTGGATCGCAGCGTGACGCTGGGCATCGTCTCCGCAAAGGGCCGTCGGCGGCTGGACCTCGGGACGAAGGATCTGATCAATCAGGACTTCATCCAGACCGACGCCGCCATCAACCCCGGCAACAGCGGCGGCCCGCTGATCGATTTGCGGGGGCGGCTGGTGGGCATCAACACCGCGATCGCCTCCAGCAGCGGGGGCAGCGAGGGGATCGGGTTCTCGATCCCGGCGAACCTCGCCCGACGGGTGTTCGACGAACTGCTGACCCACGGCCGCGTGCGGCGGGCCTATCTCGGCGTGCAGTTGGACAACGGATTCGACCGCGGCTCGCTGGCGAGCGTGGGACTGGATCGGCTGTACGGCGCCCGCGTGCAGGTTGTGAAGCCGAACACCCCCGCCGCCGCCGCCGGCTTGCGGCGGAACGACGTCGTGCTGAACTTCGGCACGGTCGAGGTGCAGGACCTGGACCACCTGATCAACCTCGTCAGCCTGACCCCGGTCGGCGAGCGCGTCCAACTGACGGTTCTCCGTGAAGGTCGCGAGATCCCCATGACGCTGGCTCTCAGCGAACGTCCCGAGCCGACGAAACAACGCTGACCCAGACGGGGGAGACGCTCGAATCGGGTGAGGCAGTATCGTAGGGTCGTTCCTCCACGACCGACCGGGGCGATCGTCCCGCGGTCGTCCCCAAGCCCTCGCCCGCCTCTCACGATGCATCGCCTCACGTTCGCTTTGAGCGTCGCCCTGGCCGCGACCGCGTTCGCCGCCCGGTTGTCCGCCGCCGAACCGCCGCCGCTGGTCGATTCCGCCCGCTACACCTTCGACCGCCCCGCGGACGGCTGGGAGAAACTGGGCTTCGACGCCTCCGCGTGGGACGAGGGCGGCGGCGGGTACGGGACCCGCGGCACCGACGGCGCCCGCGTCGGCACGAACTGGGGCACGGACGACGTGTGGCTGCGGAAGACGGTCACGCTCGAATCGCTGCCCGCGAAACCGGCGTTGCTCGTCAGTCATGACGAGGACGCGGAGGTCTACCTCAACGGCGAGAAGGTCGCCGACTTCGACGGATTCGTCACCGAGTACTTCACCGTCCCGCTGTCGCAGCAGGCGGCCGGGGCCTTGAAGGTCGGCGAAAACGTCCTCGCAGTGCACTGCCATCAAACGAACGGCGGGCAGTTCGTCGACGTCCACCTCGTCTCCGCGGATGCGGTTCCCATGCTGCCGGAACCCGCCCCGATGACGGAGCCGTTCAAGACGGACCTCATCACCGAGTGGGGCGCCGAGGTCACCCCCGAGAACGCCTGGACCGAGTACCCCCGTCCCCAGATGCGGCGGGAGAACTGGACGAACCTCAACGGGAAATGGGACTACGCGATCGCCCCGCTGGCCGCCGGCACGCCGCCGGAGGCGTACGACGGCAAGATCCTCGTGCCGTACCCGCTGGAATCGCAGCTCAGCGGCGTCCAACGGCTGCTCAACCCGGACGAATCGCTGTGGTATCGCCGGACGTTTGAGGCGAAGACGTCCGCGACCGAACGCACGCTGCTGCACTTCGAGGCAGTCGACTACCGCTGCGAAGTACGGGTGAACGGCCAGTCCGTCGGCACGCACGTCGGCGGCAACCTGCCGTTTTCCTTCGACGTGACCGACGCCCTGAACGAAGAGGGCGAAAACGAACTGGTTCTCCGCGTCGAGGACGCGACCGGCGACTACCAGCTCCGCGGCAAACAGGCGTTGCAGACTAGCGCCATCTTCTACACCCGCGTCTCCGGCATCTGGGGCACCGTCTGGACCGAGACCGTGCCGGTGCAGTCGATCAAGCACGTCAAGGTTTCGACCGACGCGGAGGCCGGCACGATCACCGTCGCGGCGGAGACAAGTGTGCCGCTCGTTCCTCACACGTTTCCCGTTGACGGTAGCCCGTTTCCGGAGATGCGAGTGACAGTTCTTGACGGCGAGACAAAGGTCGCTCAGAAGTCCGGAATGTTAGAGGGGATCACCCTCGAAGTTTCAGACGCAAAACTCTGGTCACCGGCATCGCCGCACCTTTACCACCTAACGATCGAGTTGGTTTCCCCAGCCTCGTCAGTCTATGAATCGTTCGGCGGGGATACTGTCCACTCCTACGCCGGCATCCGCGATGTCGGCATGGCGACCGGTCCGGACGGGCACCCGCGGTTCACGCTCAACGGGGAACCGACGTTCCACCTCGGACCGCTGGATCAGGGCTGGTGGCCGGACGGGTTGCTCACCCCGCCCTCGGACGAGGCGATGGTTTGGGAGATCGAGTGGTTGAAGGCGGCCGGGTTCAACATGCTCCGCAAGCACATCAAGGTGGAGCCGCGGCGGTACTACTACCACTGTGATCGGCTGGGGATCATGGTTTGGCAGGATCAGGTCAGCGGCTTCCCGAACCCGCCCTGGACCCGGCTCGACCCGAATCCCCAGGATGCGGAGTGGCCGGCCGTCGCTCACGCCCAATACATGGCGGAACTGGACGGGATGATCTCGCTCCTTGAGAGCCACCCCAGCATCGTCAGCTGGGTGCCGTTCAACGAGGCGTGGGGCCAGCACCGCACCGTCGAGGTGGGCGACTGGACGAAGCGCCGCGATCCCTCGCGGATCGTGAACGTCGCCAGCGGCGGGAACTGGTGGCCCTCCGGCGACGTCGTCGACTACCACAGCTACCCGGAGCCGGCCTTCCGGTTCGACCAGGACGGCGGCCGATTCGACGGCTACGCCAAGGTGATCGGCGAGTACGGCGGCCACGGCCTGCGGGTCCGCGGGCACGAGTGGGATCCGAACGCCCGCATCTTCTCCTACGGCGACCTGCCGGAGGACGAGGAGGAGTACCGCCGCCGCTACCGCCGCAGCGCCAAGAGGATGGTCGAGTTGAAGGACCGCGGCATCGCCGGCGGCGTCTACACCCAAACGACCGACGTCGAGGGCGAGATCAACGGCCTGATGACCTACGACCGCAAAGTCATCAAGATCACCCCCGAGGAACTCGCCGAACTGCACCGACCGCTGGTCGAACCGAGCGATGAGGGGAACGACGACGATCGCTGACCGCCGTCACACTCCCGAGCCGTCACGTTCCCGAGAAGGGAAGCACGACCGCCGCGTCCGACCTCGGACGCGGCGGTCTTCGTGGACGCGGTCCATGCTTCTCAGTGAAAGGCGACCGCCCCAATGGCAGCCCGCCCATCGCGGCGACGTGCATCGCGTGGTTCAACCTTTTCCCCCGAAACCGCGGTGGGTTCTAACGGGCGAACAGCGTTCACATCGGCTCGGGGAGGATGCGAAAAGCCCCCCCTCCGGGGATGCGATACACGGAGAAATCCCGGCGGTCGAGCGTGAGAATGGCGTTCGTCTTCAGCCGCTCCGCGACGTGCACGAGCGAGCCGTCGGCCAGATCGACCTCGCGGTCGCTGTAGGTCGCCGCGAACCCCTCGTACCAATCGAGAAAGGTCGGCTCGAGCGGCTCAATGCGAATGATCCCGCGTCGGACCAGATTGATCACGCCGGCGACCGCCAGGCGTTCGCGTCGCAGCAGGTAAAGAGTCTCGGCCAAGACCGGCCATGTGGTCGGGAGCGGCACAGGCACAGCCGACAACGCCTGCAAACAAACCCGGTGCGCCGCTTCCGATTGGCGAACCGCAGCGACGAGCACGCTGGTATCGATCAAAACCGGCTTGCTCACGACTTGCCGAACCCTTCCATGTATTTCGGATTCGTCGCCACGTCCGACGGGCCGCCCTTCACGCAGCCGATCGCGCCGGCCGCGAGAAACGCATCATAAGCTGATTCGCCCGGCGGAAGCGGCGGCAGCGGCTCGTCGGAGGGTCGGCCCGTGTAGGTTTTGTTCAACCACTCCTCCACCGTCATCTCCTGCTTCGCGGCAAGCCGCGACAGGCTGTCGTAGGTCTCGTCATCGATCGTCAGCGTGGCCATCGGAGCGGTCCGGGCGGGGAAAGGACTGCCCTATCGTAACGATCGCTGCGAGTCAGGCAGCCGCTTCGCGGCGCTTGCGGGCGTCGCGGAAGCTCTTGATGCACAGGGCGATGAACGCCGCGCAGATCACCGCCATCGCGGCCTGACAGACTTGTGGCAGACCGAACTCGCCGGGCCACCGCGTTACTAAAACGACGACACCCGCGATCAACCCGATCAGCCCGACCATCGCGGCGCCGTGCATCGCGTGCTTCAACGCCTTCTCCCCGGAGCGGGCGATCAGGCCGCAGACGATCAGGATGACGCCGAAGCCCGCGGGAATGAATGCGGTGGGGCTTCTCTCCTCGCTCAGCAGATAGCCCGCCGCTCCCACGACGATCAGAGCGGTGCCCGCTCCGAGAGCGTAAAACGGCGCCGGATCGTTGGCGGCCGGGTTGGTGACGGAAGAATCGGCAGCCATCGGAACGGTGTACGGGGCGGGCGGCGGGAAACAAGGTGTACGATCTCGCCGCGGACTGTATCAGGCGCGTTCACAGCGAACACCGCGCCGACGACCGGCGGGGGAAGAGATCCGGGGGGAAACTGTTTTTTGACGGAAACCGCGTGACGATCCGGGTTTAGGTGCGGTTCTTCTCTCGGGACGCCGGACCCGAACTTTCCGCCAAACTTTGTGTCGGAAATCGGCGTAAGTCTCCTCGCCCCCCTCGTTCGCTCCCTCCCGCCGCCGTTTTGACCAGAGGCTGGGATCGGCGCCGAACGTGCACCAATGTCCCCTCGCCCGCCAATGTGACGGAGCGGCAGCGCCTTTGAACAGTCCGACCTTATCCGGTCGGCGTTCCTCCTATCTCCCGCCGAACGGACGCTATGAGCTACTCGATTCCCGATCTCAAGAACCTAACCGCCGACGACATTGACGGAACCCCGCGCGAGGTGCAACTCGCCCGGGTGCGCCGTGCCGAGCGACTCGCCGGCCGCCTCGACCCGGACGCCGCCTACGCCGCCACCGATCTGAGACGATCGTTGGACGGGGCCGGGGGCGACGTGCCCGCCGCCGCGGAAGCGGACGGCGAAGCGACCTTCCGCGGCGAGGACGCCCTCCGCGATCTCCGTCTGTTCGCCGAAGACCTCTCCACCTCCGTGGGCCTGTCTGCGGAGGAAGTGGGTGAACCGGTGCTGACCGTCGACGAAATCGCCCGCAAGCTGGGCGTCTCTGGGAAGACGGTCGATCGCTGGCGGGACCGCGGGCTGGTCAGTCGCAAGCTCAAGCTCGACGGCCGCCGCCGGGTCGGCTTCCTGCAGAGCACGGTCGATCGGTTCGTCCGTGATCACGCCGACGTCATCGAGCAGGGCCGGAAGTCCGTCTCCCTCTCCGACGCGGACCGGGGGCGCATCGTCCGCAAGGCTCGCAGCCTGGCGAACAGCGGATTCACGCCGCCGAAGATCGCGGAGCAGCTCTCCGAAGAGTTCGGCCGAAGCCCGGAGTCGATTCGCACCCTCCTCCGCGAGTTCGAGCGAGCGAACCCGGACCGCCCCGTCTTCCGCGTGCGTCCCGGCGATCTGACCCGGGCGGAGAAAGAGGAGATTCTCCGCCGTCGCCGCCGCGGCGTGACGCTGGCCCGGCTGGCGAAGACGTTCGGCCGCACCAAGCCGATCATCAAGCGGGCGCTGCACGAACTGCGTGCGGAAGAGGTGATGGGCGACCCGCCGGCGTACATGGACTCCCCGGAGTTCCACACGCCGGACGCGGACGAGGTCATCCTCTGCGAACCGCCGGTGAAGGAGAAACCGCACCGCCGGATCCGCGTGCCCAGCGGTCTGCCGCCCTATCTGGCCAGTCTCTACAACTACCCGCTGCTGACTCGCGAAGACGAGCAGTACTGGTTCCGCAAGATGAACTACCTCAAGTTCAAAGCGGCGACGCTGCGGGAGGAGATCGGCGAGAGCGACCCGACGGAGGAGCAGCTCGACCGCCTGGAAGCCTGGACGCGGGAAGCGATCGACGTGAAGAACTTCCTCACGCAGTCCAACCTGCGGCTGGTCGTCTCGATCGGTAAGCGGCACATCAAGCCGGGGGCGAACTTCTTCAGCCTGGTCAGCGACGGCAACGTCTCGCTGATGCGGGCGATCGAAAAGTTCGACTACACCAAAGGCAACAAGTTCAGCACGTACGCCACCTGGGCGATCATGAAGAACTTCGCCCGCAGTATCCCGCAGGAGCATCGCCAGCTCGACCGGTTCCGCACCGGCAAGGAGGAGGTCTTTCAGTTCTCCAAGGAGGACCGCGCGAACCCCTACATGGACGAGCTGACCAACAACCGCCAGCGGAAGGTGATCGGCGACATCCTGATGGAGCTGGACGACCGGGAGCGGGACATCCTCCGCTACCGCTACGGGCTTGAGCAGGGCAGCGAACCGCAAACGTTGGAGCAGGTCGGCAACCGCTTCGGCGTCACGAAGGAACGCATCCGCCAGCTCGAAGGCCGGGCGTTGCGGAAGCTCAAAAAGCACGCCGAAGGCGCCCGCCTGGAAGTCCCCGGCCTGCACGACCGGTAAACCCGGATGAGCGCCCCCCGCTTCGCCGTCGCCGTCAGGCGGCGCGCCGAATGAGGGAGGCGGCTGGATCAGGGTTCGCGACGGCGGGAGGTCAAACCTCCCGCCGTCGCTTCATTTCGTCGCAGAAGTCCCCGACCGGCGAACTCATCAGGGCGATCACCTGCCCTCCCAGGACGACGGTGAGAGAGGCGGAGACCAAATCGCCCCGCAAGGCGGGGCCGACCGTGTAGAAGAGGCCGAGGCCGAAGCAGATCGCCAACAAGGCCCGGGACGTGCGACTTCCTCTCCACAGCCCCCACAGCAGGCCGGCGGTCAACGCCCATCGAATGACGTCCGTCACGCCCATGAGCGGCTTGCCGAGCAGCAGGCGAATGCCGAGGCCGACCATGCTGAGCAGCAGCGTGACCGCAACGACTCCCCAGAAGATCGCCCGCCCCGCGGAAACATCCGCGGCTTCGGATGCGGAATGCGAAGTCTCCGGTTCGCTCATTCTGGAACCGTAACGCCCCGGCGGAACGCTGGGAACTTCTGCCGAGCGAACCTCGACTTGCGGCGGCGTGTCGGGTTGTCTCGCGCTATCGCTCGCCCCGCCGCCGCTCCAAGAATGCGGTCGTGCAGCGGTTGTACAGCAGGAGCCATAGCACGAGCGTGCCGACTCTAAGCCCCGCCAATGAAGTGCCGTGATCGGCGACGTCCGGTCGCCGGGGCTTCCGGCGGGGGCGTGACTTGAAGGTTCGGCGACAATCGGGGCGGGCGGTCGTGCGGTCTTGCAGCTCAAGGGTTGGGCGTTGCGGAAGCTCAAGAAGCACGCCGAGGGCGCCCGCCTGGAAGTCCCCGGCCTGCACGATCGGTAATGCGGCGAGGATGCACTCGACGGTCCGCGACGCGGCGGGAGGTGACGATCAATCGTCACCGCTCGCCGCGTCGGCGTTCCATGAACGCGTTGAAACAGGGGTTGTAGACCATCAGCGTCAGCACGAAGACGGCCGCGACGTAGATGCCGGTCGAGATGATCAGCAAGGGCGATCGGGGATCGCCGCCCCCCAAGGCGATCAGAGTGACGCCGCTGAGGATTAGCGCCACGAACCACATCAGGACGCACCAAACGAGCCGGACGAAGGTCGAGCCGCTCCACAACCCGATCAGCAATAGGGCGGTCAGGACCCACCGGACGACCTCCACCACCGTCGGCCCCCGGCCCGCCTCGACTTGGTTGGAAATCGTCAACAACGGCGGGCCGACCATGAGCAGCGTCAGGATCACCATGATTCCCAACCCGACGTTCGCTGAGAGATCCCCGTTCGACGCCGGCCGCTTCCGTTGCCTGGGCCGCTTGGGTCGCGGTCGCTCCCGCTCCTTTCGGACGACAGCCCGCGGCGGCGGCAACGGGGCGGCGGAATCGTCCTCCCAATCGATGTCGTCCAGCCCGTCGCCGGTCAGCCAATCGCTGGGTTCAACGGGCGGACGCTTGTCCCGTCGCGGGTTCGGACCGGACGACTTGCGTTTCGTTGGAGGTCGGCTCGCTTGAGGGCGACGACGCTGTTTGGCGGACGACGACTTGTCGGCGGGCGATGACCTATTGGCAGACGATGACTTGGTGCGTTTCCGCACCGACTCCCGGGCTCCGCGTTCCCCGGCCGGGTCTGCGGTCGATTCCGCGGAGCCCGAGCGACGCCGCGGCTTGTCGGACGACTTGATGACGATGATCCCCGAGTCGTCGCTTTCGAGGGCGGTCTCCGGGTCGACGCTTTCGAACACGACGATCGGCGCGGGACGCTCGTCGGCCTTCGTATCGGCCGTGTCTGCGTCAAACATGTCCCGGCAGCGCGGACAGACCCGCCACCGGCCGGAGCCGCTGTCCTTCGCCACAGCGGCGCCGCAGGTGGGACAGGTCGTTTCTGAAGCCATCTATGCCAATGTCTACGTATGGCGAACGTCGCGAGACTGGGGGAAGGATCGCGTGGTAGCAGCGTCGAAGGCGCGATCGGTTCGAACC
Source organism: Alienimonas chondri (assembly GCF_013036045.1). Lineage (GTDB taxonomy): Bacteria > Planctomycetota > Planctomycetia > Planctomycetales > Planctomycetaceae > Alienimonas > Alienimonas chondri. The sequence continues at coordinate 30,864 of NZ_WTPX01000027.1, read as the reverse complement.
GAACCTCGACTTGCGGCGGCGTGTCGGGCTGCTAGACTCTCGGCCCGCTCGCGACTTGTTGCGAACGGGCCGTTGCGCGAGGCGCTGCGTGGCGAAGGTCGCGCTCGTGTAGCTCAACTGGCAGAGCATCGGTTTTGTAAACCGAAGGTTGCGGGTTCGAGTCCCGCCGCGAGCTTTCGGCTCGGGGCGATTCGCATTCGCCGCCGCGTCGGTTTGACAAATCGAAAACGGGGAGCGTACCCGAGTGGTCAAAGGGGCCAGACTGTAAATCTGGTGGCTACGCCTTCGCAGGTTCGAATCCTGCCGCTCCCACTCGAGTTGAACGATGAGAGTTCAGGGTTGAGAGATCCGGCGCTGGCCGGCCCGGCTCTCGACACTCGCCTCAACGCCCTCAACTCCCCCGCCGCGGGTGTAGCTCAATGGTAGAGCACTAGCCTTCCAAGCTTGTGATGAGGGTTCGATTCCCTTCACCCGCTCTGGCCGACGCGAGATCGGCCGATCACGGGGCGGGCCGACGACGAGCGATCGGCCCGCGCCCCGCTGCGCCCGAATCGCCTGCCCCACGGGGCGACCGCGAGGGGTTCGGCGTCGGAAGCGATGACGATTCCGCGGGTTCGCCGGGATTTTCCCCCCGCCGGGCTTTGCCGAATCGGCCAGACCCGCAATGATGCTCGCCCGATGACGCATCCGGTCCACCGTTCTCACGGGGAATCGGCTCGACATCGGCCCCCGGCTCGCCCGGGACAGACTCTCCCGAGAGTCAGGCTGCTGTAGCTCAGTGGTAGAGCGCGTCCTTGGTAAGGACGAGGTCATGGGTTCAAATCCCATCAGCAGCTCTCCCCGCCAGCGGGTCCGTCCGATTTGGTTCGTTGAACCGTCTCGGCGAAGGCCCTCACCGGCGGGGTGATTATTTTCCACCGCGACCCCCACAGTCCCACCCCCGGCGCGACACGGGCCGCACGGCCGCCGGCGTCCGGCGACAGGCAGGAAGAACACACCGATGGCCAAGGCCACTTTCGAGCGGACCAAGCCCCACGTTAACGTCGGCACCATTGGTCACATCGACCATGGTAAGTCGACGCTGACCGCGGCGATCGTCAATGTGCAGGCCACCAAAGGCCTCGCCAAGGCGATTCCGTATGCGGACATCACCAAGGGCGGCACCGTCCGCGACTCCTCCAAGACGGTGACCATCGCCGTCTCCCACGTGGAGTACGAATCCCCGTCCCGCCACTACGCCCACATCGACTGCCCGGGCCACGCGGACTACGTCAAGAACATGATCACCGGGGCGGCCCAGATGGACGGGGCCATCCTCGTCGTCGCCGCCGACGCCGGCCCGATGCCGCAGACCCGCGAGCACATCCTGCTCGCCAAGCAGGTCAACGTGCCGGCCATCGTCGTATTCCTCAACAAAGTCGACCTGGTCGACGACGAGGAACTGCTCGACCTGGTCGAAATGGAAGTCCGCGAGCTGCTGGACAAGTACGACTTCCCCGGCGACGACATTCCGCTGGTCAAGGGCAACGCCAAGGCCGCGCTTGAGACCCCGGACGACGCCGGCGCCAACGCCTGCATCGGCGAGCTGGTCGAAGCCCTCGACAGCTACATCGAAGAGCCGCCCCGCGAAACCGACAAACCGTTCATGATGGCGATCGAGGACGTGTTCTCGATCGAAGGTCGCGGCACCGTGGTGACCGGCCGGATCGAATCCGGCGTCATCAAGGTCGGCGAAAAGGTTGAGATCGTCGGCTTGAAGGACACCCAGACGACGACCGTCACCGGCGTCGAAGCCTTCAACAAGACGATGGACCACGGCAAAGCCGGCGAGAACGTCGGCGTGCTGCTCCGCGGTATCGCCAAGGACGCCGTCCAGCGCGGCCAGGTGCTCGCCGCGCCGAAGACCATCAACCCGCACACCAAGTTCGAGGCTGAGGTCTACGTCCTCAGCAAGGACGAAGGCGGCCGGAAGACCCCGTTCTTCACCGGCTACAAGCCCCAGTTCTACTTCCGCACCACCGACGTGACCGGCGGCGTGAGCCTGCTGGGCGGCGCCGAGATGTGCATGCCCGGCGACAACGTCAACCTCGAAGTCGAGATGGAGAAGCCGGTCGCCCTGTCCAACGGCGCCCGCTTCGCCATCCGCGAGGGCGGCAAGACGGTCGGCTCCGGCATCGTGACCAAGATCGTCGAGTAGTTTTCACCAGCAGGCCCCTCGCCCGTTTCGCGACCTTTTCGCGGGACGGGCGAACCTGCGTTTCGTCCCCCGCGTCTTTCCCGCGGTCCTCTTACAACACGGCGTCCCCGACGATGGCCCGCGAATACGTCTGGCTGAAGTGCACCGAATCCGGCGAGCGGAATTACCGCGTCGAGAAGGAGATGCGCGGCACCGACCGGCTTGAACTGCTGAAGTACTGCCCGAAGCTGCGCAAGCACACGATCCACAAGGAAGACCGCAAGAAGTAAGTCGCCGTGCAAGTCGCCCTCGTTTTCTCGGAGGCGGCTCGCTCGAACGAGCGTAGCTCAATTGGTAGAGCAGCGGATTCCAAATCCGCAGGTTGGGGGTTCGAGTCCCTCCGCTCGTGCTCCCCGTGTTTGACTAGGCCGCAGGTCGACCTCCGGCTTAGATTGTCCCCCCACTCCCCGTCGAACGCGCACGACGCGATGTTCGGCCACAGCTTCCTTTAACACCGGGCCCGCCCGGCGAACGGACTTCGCATGTCCCGGCAACAGGCGTCCGGCTCTATCTGGTCCGAGCTGCTTGCGGCCGGGTTGTACAAGCGCAACCAAGGCCGCATCGTGCGGCAGGCCACCGGGGCCGCGGTCGGATTGGTCGTCTTCATCGGCTGCTACGTGCTGGCCCAGGGCCGGCTGGCGGAGTACGACGACCCCATCCGCTACGGCGTGCCCGCGGCCCTGCTCGCCGCGGGCTGCTGGTTCGCGTTTCGACTGGTCAACTACCCGAAGTTCGCCGACTTCCTGATCTCCGTCGAAGCGGAGATGGCGAAGGTCTCCTGGCCGACCTGGCCCGAAGTGCTGCGGGCGAGCCTCGTGGTGATCGCCATCATGCTGCTGCTCGCCACGGTGCTGTTCCTGTTCGACATGCTGTGGGGCTGGGTCTTCGAGTCGCTCGGCGTCTTGAACCTCAAGGACGCCGACCCCGTCGATCCGGCGAACTGACCCGCCGATCCCGAGCCGGAGAGCGGTTCGGATCGGTCGCTCGAAAACCGTTCGCGGTGGCTTGAAGTTTCGTGGCCGCCCGGCCATCCTGCACGACCCGACCGGTCGCCTCGGCGGCCGGTCGTTCGCATTCTCGGCGTCCGCCGTCCTCCGGTTCATTCCGGATCGACGATTCGCGGGACGCCCCTCTCTCCCCTCGCCCCGGTCCCATGACCGATCCCGTTGTGTCCGCCGACCCCGCCGCCGGGGCGTCCGATTCGGACGCCGCCGACGAGGCCGTTGCGGATGCGGGGGATGGCGAAGTCACCTCCGAGGAAGCGCCGCGAGAGGAAGCCTCCGACGACAGCGACGAGGAGTCCGCTCCGGCTCGGAAGTTCCCCGCCCCGGAGGAAGAGTCGACGGTCGACGAGCACGGCTACGAATGGTTCGTGCTGAAGGTCACCTCGAACCGCGAGAAGACCGTCAAGAAGTCGCTTGAGAAGCGCATTCGTCGCGAGGGTCTGGAAGAGGACTTCGGGGAAATCGTCATTCCCACCCAGAAGGTCGTCGACCCCAAGGGCGGTAAGAAGCGGGTGATTGAGCAGAAGCTCTTTCCCGGCTACATGATGATCCAGATGAAGTTGAACGACGACAGCTGGTATCTCGTGAGAGACACCACCGGCGTCGGCGGCTTCACGGGATCGAGCGGTTCGTTCACCAGCGCCGACGACCGGCCCGCCGCGATGCGGCCGGACGAAGTCGCCCGGATGCTGGGAACCGGCGAGGAAGCCGAGGGCGAAGAAGCCGAACCGGCGAAGGTGCAGATCGATCTGCCCATCGGCGAGACCGTCAAGATCAAGGAAGGCCCCTTCGAGACCTTCGAGGGCACCGTCGAAGCGATCGACGAGCTGCACGGCAAGGTCACGGTGCTGATCGAGATCTTCGGCAGCCCCCGGCCGACCGAGTTCGAGTACTGGCAGGTCGAGAAGGTTTAGAGGCGAGAGTTCGATTCGCGAGGGAACTCCGGGCATCGTCCGGCCGCTCGCCTTCCAGGATTTAAAGCACGATGGCCAAAAAGCAACTCGTCACCACCATCAAGGTCCAGGTCACCGGCGGCCAGGCGACGCCGGCTCCCCCGGTCGGTACCGCCCTGGGTCCGCACGGCGTGAACATTGGACAGTTCGTCCAGCAGTTCAACGAGCAGACCCGCGATATGGCCGGCACCACGGTGCCGGTGGTGATCTCGGTCTACAACGACCGCTCCTTCGAGTTCATCGTCAAGAGCCCGCCGGCTCCGGTGCTGCTCAAGCAGGCCGCGGGCGTCGCCAAGGGCGCCGGCAACCCGCTGAAGAACAAGGTCGGCAGCGTCACCGACGCGCAGGTCGAGGAGATCGCCAAGACGAAGTTGGAAGACCTCAACGCCGGCTCGCTGGAGCAGGCCAAGAAAACGATCGCCGGCACCGCCCGCAGCATGGGGATCACGATCGTCGGCTAGTTCGGTTCCAGTCAAGATTGCACTTGGAACCTGCTTGCCCGCGACCCGCCCCGCATCCCCCCGCACGCCGCTCTTAGAGACGTTAGAGACGCACCGATGGCCGAATCGAAACGGATGAAGTACCTGCTGGAACAGACCAGCAGCTACACCCCGATGCCCGTCGACGCCGCCGTTAAGCGGTTGAAGAACCTCGAGGGCGGACTGCCGGCAAACATCCCGGCGGTCAAGTTCGACCAGACGGTCGAACTCGCTTTCAAGCTGGGCGTCGACCCGAAGCAGGCGGATCAGATGATCCGTGGCTCGATCGTGCTGCCCAACGGCATCGGCAAGGAGCAGCGGGTGCTGGTCTTCGCCCGCGGCGACGCGCTCGCCGCCGCCGAAGCGGCCGGCGCCGACTACGCCGGCGGCCCGGACCTCGCCGAGAAGATCAAAGAAGGTTGGACCGACTTCGACGTCGCGATCGCCTCCCCGGACATGATGGGCGTCGTCGGCCCCCTGGGCCGCGTGCTCGGTCCCCGCGGCCTGATGCCCTCCCCGCGGGCCGGAACCGTCACCCCCAACGTCGCGGACGCCGTTCGCGAGTACAAGGCGGGTAAGGTGCCCTTCAAGGTCAACAAAGAGGGCGTCGTCCACGTCGTCGTCGGCCGGATGAGTTTCACCGAGGAGAACCTCTCCGAGAACGCTCGGGCGATGATCGGCCGGATCGAGTCGATGAAGCCCGCGACCAGCAAAGGGATCTACATGCGGAGCGTGTATCTCTCCGCCACGATGATGCCCTCCATCCAGATCGCCCTCTAACCCCTCCCGCCGGGTTCGACGCCTCGCCGTCGACTTGGGGGCCGCAGGAACAATCTCATGAGCAAATACGTCAAGGGCATGCTGATCGACGCGGTCGCGGACCGCATCGGCGACGCCACGGACATGCTGGTCGTGGACGTCTCCACCGTCGACGCGATCACCTGCAACGAATGGCGGATCGCGCTGGCGAAGCAGAACATCCAGGCGCTGACCGTCAAGAACTCCCTCGCCCGTCGAGCGTTGGAGCGGAAGGGCGTCACCGGGCTGGACCCGGTGCTCGAAGGCCCCAGCACGCTGGTCTTCGGAGGGGAGGACGTCGTCCAACTCTCCAAGGAGATCACCAAGTGGGCCAAGGAGATCGGCAAGCTGGAGATCAAGGGCGGCTCCGTCGACGGGCAAACGCTCGACGAAGCGGGCGTCCAGACCCTCTCCAAGAGCCCCAGTCGCGAAGAACTGCTGGCGACGATCGTCGCGCAGATCCTCAGCCCGGGCGCCAACATCTCCGCCGCCCTGCTGGGTCCGGGCAAGTTGATCGCCAGCCAGGTCAAGCAGATCGGCGACGGCGAAGCCGGCCCGAACAAGACTTCTTAGAACCTCTCGTGCGCGGCGGGATCGTCACACCCGCGGCCCAACGTTTGTTGTTGCCCCCCTCACCACTCACCGAAAGCCCCGCCGGCGTCGTTTTCGTCCGGCCGTGCACAACCCCCGGAGGACATTCCGATGGCCGATGACACCGCGACCGCCGACATCCCGGCGGACATGAAGGAACTCGCCGAGAAGATCGTCAACATGACGCTTCTCGAGGCGAAGAAATTCTCTGACTACCTCAAAGACGAATACGGCATCGAGCCCGCCGCCGGCGGCGGCGTGATGATGGCCGGCCCGGCCGGCGACGCTGGCGGCGAAGCGGCCGAAGAAAAGACCGACTTCGACGTGATCCTGACCAGCTTCGGCGGGAACAAGATCCCGGTCATCAAGATCGTTCGCGCCGCGACCGGCCTGGGCCTCAAGGAAGCCAAGGAATTGGTCGAAGGCGCCCCGAAGCCGATCAAGGAAGGCATTCCCAAGGAAGATGCCGAGAAGCTGGTCGCCGAGGTCAAGGAAGCCGGCGGCGAAGCGGAACTCAAGTAGAGCCCCGCTCGTCCCACCGACGACGATTCGCGACCCGGACGCTGCCCAGCGTCCGGGTCGTTTCGTGCGCTGGTCACGCCGGCATGGCCCCTGCTTCCATGACTCCCGGCGTTATGGCGGAAGGCTGATCGCCCAGAGGAACAGGCCGAAGGCCCAGCACGCGATCCCGGACAGATAGAGCGTCCAACGGATCAGTGCGGCGTTCGCGAGTGAGGCCGAAGCGTGAGCGAGATTGGCCAGTCACGGTCCTCGCTTGCGCTTCGGGCTCACGGAGAGGCGCCAGACCGATCGAACAGACGCGTCAGCAGGACAAACGGCAAAGATTGCGGCGCGGCTCAGGGTTTCTCCGGACGGTTTGGCACGAGAATTGTCCGCGGCCGGTTGACAGTTCGGCTTGACACGTGACACTGGACCTTGCCTCGAACTCCGGCGGGTTCGTGGGCTCCCGGCGACGGGTTCCGCGGCGACGCGCGGTTCCTCCCCGCGCGCGGCTTCCCGACCAGCGCACCCGACAGCGGCGGCCTCCCCCCCTTGCGGCGTCACCACCGTACTCCCATCGCCCCCGGTCCCGCTTGCGGCGGCCGGGTTCTCTGCCGACGCGTCTTCGGGCGTGTCGGTTTGTCGTCTGCGCGTGACTTGTCCGCGTATTTGTCCCCGACGGCGTCTGTGAAGGCGCCCGCGTTTGCGAAGGCGTCGACCCCCTCCCGGCCGGGGTCGAACGCGGCGACGCTCGGTTCTCTCGCCGGTCGACCGTCCCTTCGTTTGCGGCGTCGCCGCTCACGGTTGGGTCGGATTCCGACCAGCCGCCGCCCCGGTTCACGGTAATCGGCCGTCGGTCGAACCCCACCCGCGTCCGGCCCTCCGGCGTGCGGCGGCGTTCTCGCTCCGTTCGGCCCCCTTTGCCGGTTCTGCACGACCTGCCGTCGCCGGCCCCGCCCTTCTCCTTCTTAGCTCGACATCCCGATGCCGATTCCCGCGGAACGTATCCGTTACTTCGACACCGTTCGGAACTTCGGCGATATTGACGCCGCGTTCCCGATCTCGGGCCTGACGAACATCCAGACGGACAGCTACACGCGGCTGCTCCAGAAGGACGAGGCGCCCCGCGATCGCAAGGACTTCGGGATTGAAGAAGTCCTCCGGGAGATCTTCCCGGTCGAGAGCTACGACGGCACCTACCGGCTCGAGTACGTCAAGTACGAGCTCGGCAAGCCGCGGTACAACCAGACGGAGTGCCGTCAGCTGCGTTTGACCTACGGTCGCCCGCTGCGGGTCTGGATGCGGTTGGTCAAGGAGCAGCCGGTCGAGGAAGAGGTCTACCTGGGCGACCTGCCGATCATGATCGGGGGCGGCGAGTTCATCGTGAACGGTGCCGAGCGGTGCGTCGTGAGTCAGCTGCACCGCAGCCCGGGCGTGGACTTCGTCAACACCGGCGACGGCGACGACGCCACTGACGTGACCTGCCGCATTATCCCGGAACGCGGCAGCTGGGTGGAGATGGTGATCTCCAAGAAGGGCGTGCTGCAGGTCCGCATCGACCAGAGCGGCAAGTTCTCCTGCCTGACGCTGCTGCGGGCGATGGACGCGAAGTACAGCTCGGCCAAGGCGCTGATCGAGCTGTTCTTCGACACGGAAGAGGTCACCGTCGGCGCCGGCGAGGACTTCCTGAAGGCCGTCACCGGCAAGACGGCCGCCGACGATCTGATCTACCCGGTTGAGAGCGACCGCAGCGGCGAGATCATGGTCGAGTGCGGCCATGTCGTCACCGAGGTGCTCGCCAAGGAGTTGCAGGAGAGCGGCCTCGACAAGGTCCTGCTGACGAAGAGCGTGGAGGACCCGCTCATCATGACCACGCTGTTGGACGACACGACCAACAGCCACGAGGAAGCGCTGCTCCGCATCTATCAGCGGCTTCGCCCGGGCAACCCGCCGGCGCTGGAGAAGGCGAAGGATCTGTTCGCCGAGAAGTTCCACGACGTGAACCGCTACCGGCTCGGCCGGGTCGGCCGGTTCCGTATCAACCGGAAGTTCAACCAGGACGTCCCGGATACGGAGATGACGCTGCGGGTCGAAGACCTGATCAGCGCGATCCAGTACATCCTCGACCTGCGGGCCGGGGTGAACGACGCCCGCGTCGACGACATCGACAACCTGGGTAACCGGCGTCTCCGCACGATCGACGAACTCGGCGCCGACGAGATCCGTAAGGGCTTCCTCAAGCTGCGTCGCACCGTCCAGGAGCGGATGTCGCTCAAGGATGTGGAGGAGATGACCCCGCGGACGCTGGTAAACCCCAAGAGCGTCTCCGCGGCGATCGACTACTTCTTCGGTCGGAGCGAACTGTCGCAGGTGGTCGACCAGACCAACCCGCTGTCCACGCTGACGCACGAACGGCGTCTCTCGGCGCTCGGCCCCGGCGGTTTGAACCGCAAGCGGGCGGGCTTCGAGGTGCGTGACGTGCACTTCAGCCACTACGGCCGCATCTGCCCGATCGAGACGCCGGAAGGCACGAACATCGGCCTGATCTCGTCGCTGGGCATGTACGCCAAGGTGGACGACTACGGCTTCCTGATCACCCCCTATCGCAAGGTGGAAGACGGGAAGCTGACGGATCAGATCGACTGGCTGCGGGCGGACGAGGAAGTCCGCTACCACATCACGCCGGCCGATACGCCGATGGAGAACGGCGAGATCAAGAGCGGCCGCGTGCTGGCCCGGTACAGCAACGACACCGAGTGGATCCCCGCCGGTCGGGTGCAGTACATCGACGTGTCGACCAGTCAGATGATCGGCGTCTCCGCCGGCCTGATCCCCTTCCTGGAACACGACGACGCCAACCGGGCGCTGATGGGTTCCAACATGCAGCGGCAGGCCGTGCCGCTGCTGATCGCCGAGCCGCCGCTGGTCGGCACCGGGCTGGAGAAGGACGTCGCCCAGAACAGCGGTATGGTCCTCAAGGCGCCGAAGAACGGCACCGTCACCGCGGCGGACGCCGATCACATCGAGATCGACGGCGTCAGCATGACGCTGCGGAAGTTCACCGGCCTGAACGAGCGGACCTGCATGACGCAGAAGCCGATCGTCAAGCCCGGCGACAAGGTCGTGAAGGGCCAGATCCTCTGCGACAGCGCCGCCACCCGTCACGGCGAACTGGCGCTGGGCCGGAACGTGCTCGTCGCGTTCATGTCCTGGCAGGGCTACAACTTCGAAGACGCGATCATCCTGAGCGAACGGCTCGTGAAGGAAGACGTCTACACGTCGATTCACATCGACGAGTACGACGTCGAGATCCGCGAGACGAAGCTGGGCAAGGAAGAGTTCACCAACGACATCCCCAACGTCAGCGAGAAGGCCCTGCGGCATCTCAACGACGAGGGCATCGTCGAGGTCGGCACCCGGGTCAGCCCCGGCGACGTGCTGGTCGGCAAGGTGTCCCCGAAGGCCAAGGCGGAACTCACCCCCGAAGAGAAACTGCTGCACGCGATCTTCGGCCGGGCCGGCGAAGACGTGAAGAACGAGTCCCTCGAAGTGCCGTCCGGCGTCGAAGGGATCGTCATTCAGACCGAGAAGTTCTCCCGCAAGATGAGCCTCTCCGACGTGGAGAAGAAGGCCTACGAGGAGGACCTCAAGAAGACCGAGAAGCAGGGCGACGAGACCGCCGCGTCCGTCTTCCGCGACTTCGTCAAGGACTACGAAGAAGCCCTCGGCAGCCCGCTGGAGGACGACGACGGCCGTCAGATCTCCAAGATCGAAGACGACGCCTTCGTCGTCGAGTACGCCCGGAAGTTCCCGGAACACGCGGAGAACCTCGACGTTCGCTCCCCGCAGAAGAAGCAGGAGCTGAAGAAGGTCTACGACGCCGGCTGGCCGGCCGTCGAGGACGCGATCGACGAACGCGACCACGCCATCAACCGCAAGAAGCTCGGCGACGAGCTGGGCAACGGCGTGTTGCAGATGGTCAAGGTCTACGTCGCCAGCAAGCGGCAGATCTCCGTCGGCGACAAGATGGCCGGCCGCCACGGGAACAAGGGCGTGATCTCCAAGATCCTCCCGCAGGAGGACATGCCGTACCTCGACGACGGCACCCCGGTCGACATCATCCTCAACCCGCTCGGCGTGCCGAGCCGGATGAACGTCGGTCAGATCCTCGAGACCCACCTCGGCTGGGCCGCGAGCATCACCGGCTTCCGGGCGATCTGCCCCGTCTTCGACGGCGCCGACGACGATCAGATCCGCGAGTGCATGATCGAAGCCGGCCTCCCCGAGGACGGCAAGGCCCAGCTGTACGACGGCCGCACCGGCGAGCCGTTCGAGCAGAAGACGACCGTCGGTCAGATCTACATGCTCAAGCTGCACCACCTCGTCGACGACAAGGTCCACGCCCGCGCCACCGGCCCCTACTCCCTCATCACCCAGCAGCCGCTGGGCGGTAAGGCCCGCTTCGGCGGTCAGCGGTTCGGGGAGATGGAAGTGTGGGCGCTGGAGGCTTACGGGGCGGCTTACATCCTTCAGGAGCTCCTCACCGTGAAGAGCGACGACGTCGAAGGCCGCACCAAGATCTACGAGTCGATGGTCAAGGGCGAGAACACGCTGGAAGCCGGCACCCCCGCCAGCTTCGACGTGTTGCTGAACGAGATCCGCGGCCTCTGCCTCAACATGCAGTTGGAGAAGTCCGGCGCCTGAGTCCGTCCCGCCCTCGTTCCCCGTCGCCCGTCGCTTCGCCCCCCGTCGTTTCGCCCCCCTGTCGATGACGCGTTCCGTGTTCGCCGCCGCCCGCTTTGCCCCCGCCGCTGTCGCGGCGTGGGTCTGTCTGGCGCTGTGCACGGCGTTCCCGGCCGGGGCAGACGCGGCGGACGAACCCAAGCGGGAAGACGGCTTGTACGCCGGCGCCGCCGCGGTCGACGTCACCCCGCCGCTGGGGCTGCCGATCGTCGGGAACTGGAACTCGCCCCCCGCCGAGCGGGTCCACGACCCGATCATGGTGCGGGCGCTCGTGCTGAAGAACGGAGACGACCGGCTGGCGTTGGTGCTCTGCGATAACGTCGGCATCCCCCGCGAAGTGTTCGACGCCGGTAAAGAGAGCATCGCAGCCCGAACCGGGATCAAACCGGAGCAGGTGCTGACGGCGTCGACCCACACGCACTCCTCGGTCTCCGCCCGCAGCAACGCCGGCGAGGTCGGCGGCAGCCCGACGCTCGACGGCGATCGACCGGCGTTGCCCAAGGGGACCGCCTACCAGCAGATGCTCGCCGAGGGGATCGCCGCCGCCGTCGAGCAGGCGGTCGATCAGCTCGAACCCGCGGAGCTGGCGTGGGGTTCGGTGCAGGCGCCGGAGCACGTGTTCAACCGCCGTTGGTTCGTCAGCGACCCGGACCTCGCCCGCAACCCGTTCGGCGGCGTGGATAAGGTCCGCATGAACCCGCCGCGTCGCAGCGGGGCGTTGGTGAAGCAGGCCGGCCCGGTCGACCCGGAGGTCTCCTTTCTGTCGGTGCGCACCCGCGGAGTCGGCGTCGGCCTGCCCCGGCCGATCGCGTTGATGGCGAACTACTCGTTGCACTACGTCGGCGGCGTGCCGGGGGGCGAGCTCTCCGCGGACTACTTCGGCGTGTTCGCCCGTCGCATCGCCGCCCGGTTGAACGCGGAACGGCTCACGCCGCGGTTCGTCGGGATGCTCTCCAACGGCACCAGCGGGGACGTCAACAACGTCGACTTCACCGCCGCGAGCGTGAATCGGGCGCCCTACGAACAAATGCAGATCGTCGCCGACGATCTGGCCGAGAAGATCGCCGCCGTCTACGACGACCTCGACTTCCACAGCGACGTGCCGCTTGCCTCGGCTCAGCGGGAGGTCCTGTTGAAGGTCCGCAAACCGACGCCGGAGCAACTCGCGTTCTTCGAGCAGGTCGACGCCCGCGCCGCCGCCGGCGAGAAGCCGTACCAGCGGCACGAACAAAACTACGCCCGCCGCGGTCGCACCCTCGCCGAGGGGCCGGACACCGTCGCGATCCTGCTGCAGGCCCATCGCATCGGCGACGTGGCCGTCGCCGCCATTCCGTTCGAGACCTTCACGCAGACCGGCCTCGAACTGAAGCGGGAGATCCCCCGGATCGACCCGTTCGAGGACGCCTTCACGATCGAACTGGCCAACGGCGCCTACGGCTATCTGCCCACGCCGGAGCAGCACGTCCTGGGCGGTTACGAAACCTGGCTGGGCACCAGCAGCGTTCAAGAAGACGCGACCGTACAGATCGTTCAGAACCTCCGCGAGATGTTCGCTCAGCTTGCCCGAACAGGCTCACCGCGCCCCGCCGGTCCGCAATAGGCCGACCGGCCAAACGTATCGGGCCGCCGTCCCGGGTTCTCGTCGCCCGGACCGCCGCCCGCCCCCCGCAGCGTTTCATTCATTCTCTCCCCGCCGCACCGCACCATGTCCGTCGCTGAACCGAACTTCGACCGCGTCAACGACTACGCCTCCGTCAAAATCGGGCTGGCCAGCCCGCACGATATTCGGTCGTGGTCGCACGGCGAATGCAAGAAGCCGGAGACGATCAACTACCGGACCTATCGCCCGGAGCGGGACGGCCTGTTCTGCGAGCGGATTTTCGGCCCGGAGAAGGACTGGGAATGCTCCTGCGGCAAGTACCGCGGGATGAAATATAAGGGCATGGTCTGCGACCGCTGCGGGGTGAAGGTCACCCACAGCCGCGTTCGTCGGAAGCGGATGGGGCATATCGAACTGGCCGCCCCGGTCGTGCATATCTGGTTCTTCAAGAGCATGCCCAGCCGGTTGGGCGCGCTGCTGGGCATGAAGACCAGCAGCTTGGAAAAGGTGATTTACTTCCAGGACTACGTCGTCACCGACCCCGGCGAGGCCGTCACCGCCGAGGGCGCCCCGGCGCTGACCCGCGGGCAGATGCTGACCGAGGACGAACGCCGCGAGGCGGAACGGAACTTCGGCGTCGGCTCCTTCGAGTGCGCGATGGGCGCCGAGGCGATCAAGAAGCTGCTGCTGACGGTCGACCTCGTCGCCGAAGGCGTGCAGATCCGCAAGGACCTCAAGGCGACCGGCAGCCAGGCGAAGACCAAGGAACTGGTCAAGCGTTTGAAGATCGTCGAGGCCCTCCGCGACAGCGACAACCGCCCCGAGTGGATGGTGTTGGACGTCGTCCCGGTCATCCCGCCGGACCTGCGCCCGCTGGTTCTGCTGGACAGCGGCAACTTCGCCACCAGCGACCTGAACGACCTGTACCGCCGGATTATCAACCGGAACAACCGGCTGAAGAAGCTTGTCGACCTGAACGCGCCGGAGGTCATCGTCCGCAACGAAAAGCGGATGTTGCAGCAGTCCGTCGACGCCCTGTTCGACAACAACCGCTGCAAGCGGCCGGTGCTGGGTTCCTCGAACCGCCCGCTCAAGTCCCTCACGGACATGATCAAGGGCAAGCAGGGCCGGTTCCGCGAGAACCTGCTGGGCAAACGCGTCGACTACTCCGCCCGTTCGGTGATCGTCGTCGGTCCCGAATTGAAGCTCAACCAGTGCGGTTTGCCCAAGAAAATCGCGCTGGAGTTGTACCAGCCGTTCATTATTCGCCGGCTCAAAGAGCTGGATCACGCCGATACGATTAAATCCGCCAAGCGGATGCTGGAACGGCGGGAGGAGGAGGTCTGGGACATCCTCGACGAGGTGATCAAGAACCACCCCGTCCTGCTGAACCGGGCGCCCACCCTGCACCGCATGGGCATTCAGGCGTTCGAGCCGACGCTGGTGGAAGGGAACGCGATCCGCGTCCATCCCCTCGTCTGCAAGGGCTATAACGCCGACTTCGACGGCGACCAGATGGCCGTTCACCTGCCGCTTTCTATCGAAGCGCAGGTCGAAGCGACCACGTTGATGTTGTCCACCAACAACATCTTCAGCCCCGCCAACGGCGACCCGATTATCTCGGCGTCGCAGGACATCGTGATGGGCTGTTATTACCTCACGCTGGCCAAGGACGGACGGCCCGGCGAGGGCAGCGTCTTCGCCGATAAGGAAGAGGTCTTCTTGGCGCTCGATCAGGGCAAGGTGACCCGTCACACCAAGATCAAGCTGCGGTTGCCCAAGGGTCGCACGGTCAAGGGCGACGGCGCCGAGGAGTTCAAGGACGGCGGCCTGATCGACACCACCGCCGGCCGCGTGCTGTTCGACGACATGGTCGCCGAAGGGATGTCCTTTTATAACATCACGATGAAGTCCAAGGACCTCGGCCGGGTCATCTCGGACTGCTATCTGGAGCGGGGTCGCGGCGACACGATCAACCTGCTGGACCGGATGAAGGTCCTCGGGTTCAACGAGGCGACCAACAGCGGCGTCTCCTTCGGCTCCGGCGACCTGCGGACCCCCGACAGCAAGGAAGAAGCGATCGCGGACAGCGAAGGCCAGGTGCTTCGCTTCCAAAAGGCCTACGAGGAAGGCGTGCTGAGTCCGCAGGAGCGGTACAACAAGGTGATCGACGTCTGGACGAAGTGCCGGGAAGTCATCACCGACGCGATGTACCACGACATGCAGCACGACTACCGCGAGGACGGCCATTACGTGAACCCGGTGTTCATGATGGCCGACTCCGGCGCTCGTGGCGGCAAGGGCCAGATGCAGCAGCTCGCCGCCATGCGTGGCCTGATGGCCAAGCCGAGCGGCGAGATCATCGAGACCCCCATTAAGGCCAACTTTAAAGAAGGCCTGAACGTCCTCGAATATTTCTCGTCGACGCACGGCGCTCGTAAGGGACTGGCCGACACCGCGCTGAAGACCGCGGACAGCGGCTACCTGACCCGCAAACTGGCGGACATCTGCCAGAACATGGTCATCACCCAGCACGACTGCGGCACCACGCAGGGCGTGACCCGCGAGGTGCTCTACCGCGGCGAATCGGTGGAGGTCTCCCTGCGGGACGCGATCGTCGGCCGGGTCAGCCGGACGAACATCGCCGACCTCATCACCGGCGAACTGGTCGTCGCGGAGAACGAGCTCATCACCGAGGGGATCGCGGATCGCATCGAGGAGATGAAGCTCAAAAAGATCCAGGTGCGGTCGCCCATGACCTGCGAGAGCCAGCTCGGCCTCTGCCGGCTCTGCTACGGCATGGACCGCAGCACCGGCTCGCTGGTCGAAGAGGGCCTGGCGGCGGGCATCATCGCCGCCCAGAGCATCGGCGAACCGGGCACCCAGCTGACGATGCGGACCTTCCACATCGGCGGCGCCGCCCAGACGAGCCTGGAGGAAAGCGAGATCCGCTCCCGCCGCAGCGGTCGGGTCAAGTACACCAACCTCCGCAGCGTGACCAACGCCGCCGGCAAGGAAGTCTCCCTGACCCGGAACGGCGAGATCGTCCTCACCGACGAGAAGGGCCGCGAGCTGGAAAGCTACCCGGTCCCCACCGGCGCCACGCTGACCATCAAAGAGGGCGAAATGGCCGAGGAAGGCCAGATCCTCTGCGAGTGGGACCCGCACAGCGTCCCGGTGCTGGCCGAAGTCGACGGTAAGGTCCGCTACGAGGACCTCGTCGAGGGCGTCACCATCCGCAAGGAGAAGGAGAAGTCCGGCAACATCCGCCGCACCGTCATCGAGCACAAAGGCGAACTGCACCCGCAGATCGTCCTCGTGGACGATGACGACAAGATCCTCGACTTCTACTACCTGCCCGAGCGGGCCAACATCGACGCCAAAGAGGGCGCGAAGGTGAAGGCCGGGACCGTGCTCGCCCGGAACCCGCGGGCCTCGGAAGGTACGCAGGACATCACCGGCGGTCTGCCGCGGGTCACGGAGCTGTTCGAAGCCCGGACCCCGAAGGACCCCGCGGTCATCGCGGAGGTCGACGGCGTGATCGAGTTCGTCCCGGAGCGGAAGCGCAACAAGCGGGTCGTGAAGGTGATCGCCGCCGACGGCACCGAGGTCGATCACATCATCCCCCCCGGCAAGCACGTGCTGGTGCACGCCGGGGACGAGGTGAAGGCCGGCGACGCGCTCGTCAGCGGTCCGCTCAAGCCGCACGACATCCTGCGGGTGTCGGGCACGGTCGAGGTCCAGAACTATCTCCGCCGGGAGATTCAGGGCGTCTACCAGGCCCAGCGGGTGGAGATCGACGACAAGCACATCGAAATCGTCATCTCCCAGATGCTCCGCAAGCTTCAGATCGAAGATCCGGGCGACACCCCGCTGCTGCCCGGCGTGCTGGTCGACAAGACGGAGTTCGTGAAGGCCAACGAGCAGCTCAACACCTGCCTGAAGGTCACCGACCCCGGCGACACCGACTTCGACGAGGGCGACATCGTCCCCAAGGAGACGCTGGAAGAGGTGAACGGCGAGCTCGAAGCCGAAGGCCTCGGCCCCGCCCAGACCTGCGAACCCCGCAAGGCGGTCGGTTCGACCCAGCTGCTGGGCATCACCAAGGCGTCGGTGCAAAGCGAAAGCTTCATCAGCGCCGCCTCCTTCCAGGAGACCACCAAGGTCCTCACCGAAGCGGCCCTCGCCGGCAAGAGCGACGGGCTGGTCGGTCTGAAGGAGAACGTGATCCTCGGCCACCTGATCCCCGCCGGGACCGGGTTCCATCAGCACCAGGATGCGGAAGTTCGCATCCACGACAGCGCCCTGATGGCGATGCAGGCGGAGAAGGAACGGATCCTCGCCGCCCGCCGCGACATGCTCGCCGAGGTCGCCGGCGAAGCCGCCCCGGCTCCGCTGCGGGACGAACCGGCCGTCAACCTGCTGGAGAAGGTCGCCGCCGACCCCGCTCCGGCGGCGGCTCCGGCCCCGCAGGCGCCGCCCGCCTCCGGCCCGCAGGAAGTCGACGGCGTGATCGAGCACCCGCCCGTCGGCGGCTGATGACGGTCGACGTAACGCAGAGGCCTTGCAAGGCCTCTGCGTTATGGGCGTCCCTCCCGGTTGAACCGTTCAGGTCGCCTCCTTACACTCCCCGACCCGCCGCCGGCGGATCGTCCACGGCCTGTCTCTGACAAGTACCGCCCGCCGCACCGGCGCACGAAACACCCGCGATGCCCACGATTAACCAACTGGTCCGTAAGCCGCGCAAGCAGCAGAAGGCCAAGAACAAAACGCCGCTGCTCGACGGCTCCCCCATGAAGCGGGGCGTCTGTCTGAACGTGAAGACCGTCACGCCGAAGAAGCCGAACTCCGCGTTGCGGAAGGTGGCTCGCGTGCGGCTCTCCAACGGCAAAGAGTGCACCGCCTACATCCCGGGCGAAGGTCACAACCTGCAGGAACACAGCATCGTGCTGGTTCGCGGCGGTCGTGTCCGCGACCTCCCCGGCGTTCGCTACAAGATCGTCCGCGGCGTGCTCGACACCCTCGGCGTCTCCGGTCGCCAGCAGGCCCGCAGCCGCTACGGCGCCAAACGCCCCAAGTAGTTGAGAGGGGAGAGTTGAGGGTTGAGAGCGACGCTCCGCCCGGCCGTCTCCCCCTCGTCTCTCTCAACTCTGGACTCTCAACTCTCAACCCCCACCTATGTCCAAGTCCTACACCGCTTCCCGCAAACAGCTGAAGCCGGACCCGCGGTACAACTCGCTGCTGGCGGCGAAGTTCGTCAACTGCCTGATGTACGACGGCAAGAAGAGCACCGCCTACCAGGTGTTCTACGACGCCCTCGACCGCATCGGCGAGCGGATGCCCAAGGCCGAACCCGCCGAGGGCGAAACCGAAGGCGCCGATCTCTCCCCGATCGACGTGTTCCACAAGGCGTTGGAGCAGATCAAGCCGGCCATCGAGGTCCGCAGTAAGCGGGTCGGCGGCGCCACCTATCAGGTGCCGACCCCCGTCAGCCCCAAGCGTCAGCAGACCCTCGCCATCCGCTGGCTGCTCGAAGCGGTCCGCGCCAAGAAGGGCCGCCCGACGCACCTGAGCCTCTCCGACGAGCTCATGGCCGCCTACAAGCGTGAAGGCGTCGCCATGACCAAGCGGGAAAACATCCACAAGATGGCCGACGCCAACAAAGCGTTCGCCCACTTCGCTTATTGAGCCGAGCCTTCCGCTCGACACACTTTGCAGCCGCGTCGGGTCTCGCCCGCCGCGGCTGCGTTCGTTCCCTCCCCCGTGACGCGGAGGCTCCGCGGAGCCTCCGCGTTCAGAAGCGCCCCCTCCGATGGCCGATCCCGACCCAGCCGATCTCTCCCGTTTGCGGAACATCGGGATCGTCGCCCATATCGACGCCGGTAAGACGACCACCACGGAGCGCGTGCTCTTCTACACCCAGTCGACCCATAAGATGGGCGAGGTCGACGACGGCACCACGGAGACCGACTTCGACCCGGAGGAGTCGCAGCGCGGTATCACGATTTATAGCGCCGCGGTGACCTGCTTCTGGAACGGCCACACGGTCAACATCATCGACACCCCCGGGCACGTCGATTTCACCGCCGAGGTACAACGGTCCCTGCGCGTGCTCGACGGCGCCGCGGTCGTGTTCAGCGCCGTCGAGGGCGTCGAAGCCCAGAGCGAAACGGTTTGGCGGCAGGCCGATCAATACGACGTGCCCCGCATCTGTTTCATCAACAAACTGGACCGCATCGGGGCGGACTGGGAAGCGGTCCTGGGCCAGATCGAGAGCCGTTTGCACGGCGTTCCCGTGCCCGTCACGGCGCCGATGATGCCCGAGCCGCAACAGTTGGAAGGGATCATCGACCTCGTCACGCAGGAGGCGATCACCTTCGAAGGCGAGTACGGCGAGGAGGTCAAACGCGGCCCGATCCCCGAGCAATACGCCGACCTCGCCCAGGAGTGGCGGGCGAAGCTGCTGGAATCCGTCGCCACCACTAGCGACGCGCTCACAGAGACCTTCCTCGAAACGGACGATCTGCCCGAGGCCGATCTCCGCTCCGGCCTCCGAGCGGCGACGTTGAAGGGGGCGCTGCAACCGGTGTTCTGCGGGTCGAGCCTGCACCGCGTGGGCGTGCAGCCGCTGTTGGACGGGGTGGTCGATTATCTCCCCTCCCCCCTCGATCGCGGCGCCGTCACCGGCACGCATCCCAACCCCAAAAAGGCCGACGAACCGCAGATCCGCAAGCCGGACCCGGACGAACCGGTCGCCGCGCTGGCCTTCAAGATCGTCGCCGATAAGCACGGCGATCTCTATTTCGTGCGGGTGTATAGCGGGACGTTGAAGACCGGCTCCCGTCTTTTAAATCCTCGCACCGGCAAGAAGGAGTTGGTCAATCAGATCTGGCGGATGCAGGCCGATAGTCGGGAGAAAGTCGACGAGGTCGGCCCCGGCGACATCGTCGGACTGTTCGGCCCGAAGGAAGCCGTGACCGGCGATACGCTGTGCGATCAGGCCCAGCCGCTGGTTTTGGAATCGATCCGGTTCCCGGAGACCGTCATCAGCATGGCGGTCGAGCCGGAGAGCAGCGCCGACCGCAAGAAGCTCGAAGACACGATGGTCCGCCTCTCCCGGCAGGACCCAACGTTCGATGCCCGCATTAATCCCGAGACCGGCCAGACGATCGTCTCCGGCATGGGCGAGTTGCATTTAGAAGTCATCAAGAACCGCATGGAGCGGGACTTCAATCTCAAGATCCGCGTGCATAAACCGCGCGTCAGTTATCGCGAGACGGTGAAGGCCGGCGCCGCGATCGAGGGCCGCGGGGAATTCGAGCGCCCGCTGACCGAAGGCGCCGTGGACCGGGCCGTGGTCACGGCCACGCTGGAGCGGTTCGAGCCGGACGACCCGACCGCCGACCCGATCACGTTCGTCAGCGCCCTGCCGCACGATTTCCCGAAGGCGACGTTGGAGATCGTCAAGCAGGCCGCGCTGGACGAAGCCCGCGGCGGCGGCGTGGTGGGCTACCCGCTCAACGGCGTGAAGCTGACGCTGACGACCGTCGAGCAGGCCCCAGGCCTGACCACCGAGACGGCGCTCGCCGCCGCCAGCGCCCGCGCGGTGCGAGATTGCCTTGGCGAGGAGCACTGCGTGCTGCTGGAGCCGAAGATGAAGCTGGAGGTCGTGACCCCCGGCGAGTTCCTCGGCAACATCCAGGCAGACCTGCAAAGCCGCCGCGCGATGATCACCGGCAGCGAACCGCGTGGCGACCTGACCGTCGTCGACGCCGAGGTCGCGCTCGCCAAGATGTTCGGCTACAGCACCCAGGTCCGCAGCCTGTCCCAAGGCCGGGCGAGCTATTCGATGGAACTGCTCAAATACGACGCCGCCCCGCCGGAACTGCTGGCGGAGATGTTGGGGTGAGCGGCGACCCTCCTCCCGCCGTTGCGTCGGACTGGTCAATCGCCGGGGGAGTACTGGGATTCGCCAGTCTGCCGTCGGCGCTTTTGACCATACACGCTCTCACGCGGCAGCCGATGCACCGGGAGATCGACCTATTGAACGTCGACTCACTTATCCCGCTTTCCTTGGTCGCATTCCTGTTCGGTTGGGGATTCGGCTTGGCGGGGGAGTCGCTCCTGCGGCGGATACGCCCCGAGCGGGGCGGGCGCCGCCCGCGGGCGACGGCGTTTGCCGCCGGCTACGCCGGTGGAGCGATCGGCTTCGCGGTCGCAGCCGCCGGCGTCGCCCTGCTTTTACTCGTCGAGAACGCAACCCGGTAAAGCGGGCGGTGAAGTGAAAACGTCTGCTCCGATCGCCAACCTGCTCGTGATCCGCTCGCCGGACATTGAACGTGCGGTGACGTTCTATCGACAGATGGGGATGACCTTCGAGTTCCACGCTCACGGGAACGGTCCGAAACACTACGCATCTGAGTCCAACCGGTTCGTCTTCGAGATCTACCCGCAACGCTCCGCCGCCGATACGACGAGACACGTTCGCCTAGGTTTCCACGTCGATGACGTGGACGGCGTCGTTCAATTGCTTCGAGACATCGATGCCGAGGTCCGCACTCCGCCGACAGCTACAGAATGGGGACGCCGCGCCGTGGTGAAAGACTTCGACGGCCACCTCGTCGAGTTGGTGACGCCGCCCGACCGACCGCCGGATGGCCCGCCGACCGCATAGGGTCGATGTAACCTCGCGCCACGGCGACGATTGAATAGAGGAGGCGTTGGCCGGCGGCGGTTTCCGTGCGCGCTGGATCGTCCCGTATCACTCCCATTTCCACGCCGAGGAGATCCCCATGTCCCCCGAAACCGCCGCGGAACTGTATCTCCTTCGGGCCGTCGGCAAGTTGGATTCGAAGCGGGAACAGAAGGTCCTCGCGAAGCTGCAGGCGATGGGGGCGACCTATGCGTCGGTCGATGAGTTTCTGGACGAGTTCGAATCGGAGTCGTCCATTCCCATCGTGCTCCTCGAGTGGGTGCATGACGAATGGGCCGCGAATCAGGCCACGGCGTCCCCGCAAACCCCACTGCAGTTCGCCCGGTCGCGGGTCGAGGGATTCTTGACGACGCTGGAATAAGCGGTTCTCCACTCGATCGCACGCCGTCCGCCCCGGGGGCATCCGCTTCGCTTCTGCCTCGGCCACTCCGGCTTTCAACTAGCTCTATGCCCGATCCTCCCTCTCGCGGCGATGACTGGGCGGCCGGGGTGCTGGTCGGGTGGCCGTTGGGGATCACGACCGCGTTTGCCCCGTTCGCATTGCTCGCCCTGCTGCAGGGGGACGGCCCCGCCGGCGTGCTATGCGGGGCGATCGTCGTTGCGGTGTTGATCGGGGCGTCGTTGCCGTTCGGATTGCTCGCGGGGTGGGCGTCGATTCGATTCCGGGACGCCCGCGGCGCGACGTGGCCGGCGACTTGGACGGCGGCGGTCGGGTCGTACCTCGTGGCCACGGCATTCGCCGCCGCGGGGCTGCTCTCCGGCCTGCTGACCTGACCCGGTCCGAGCCCTACGCTGTGTCCGTCGTCCCCGGAGGAAACCCGCCCGATGTCCGCCGCCCTCACCCCGCCGTCGGCCGCCGGCCCGGCGAGCGAGCTGCCATCTCCCGCCACCCCGCCGCGTCTGCTGATGACCCGCGCGGAGTTTGAAGCCGCCGCCGAGGATCCCGGCACGCGGGTCGAGTGGCTGGGCATGACGGAGGAAACTCGCGACGGCGAGCCGTTGGGGGAAGTTTGGCCGCGGTTTGGATTCCCGGAACATGACGGCCTCTCGAACGAACGCAAAGGCTTTGCCTTGGCCACCGCACTTCACAGCCGGATCGTCACCAACCTGATGGGGCTGTTGATCGCGGCCCTCGATCAGGACGTGTGGCAAATCGATTCGCAGGCGCTGGAGGTGGTCTGCCTGACGGGCCGGCGCCGCTTCCCGGATGTCGTGCTGACTCGGCTCCCCGCCCGCTACGCCGATCATCCGCGGGATCGGGAACTCGTTCTGCTCAATCCGTCCGTCTGTATCGAGGTGCTCTCCGAGGGCACGGAAGCCGTCGATCTACGAGAGAAACCGGCGGACTATCTCTCGATTCCCAGCGTCACCGATTACCTCGTCGTCGCGCAGGACGAGCCGAACGTGCTGCACCATCGTCGGGCGTCGGGCGGGAACGGGGCGAACGAACCCTCGGCATGGGCCGTGACGCGGACGACCGATCTCGAAGCGTCCGTCTCGCTGGCGGCGCCCGCGGCGACGCTGCCGTTAGCGGAGATTTACAAGCGGATCTTCCCGGCGTGAGCGACGGAGACGATCCGCCGCCGCATGCCGAGGGGGCGGCCGTCGGCGGGGCGATGCTGGGCTGGCTCGTCGGCGTGCCGTTCGGGTTCGTCGCGGCCACGGCGGTCGCGACCGCGGCGGGGCTGTCGGCCGACATGCCGCTGGAGGGGCTGCGGAACGGGCTGTACTGCGGCGCGGTCGGGGGGGGGTTCACGCTCCCGATGGGCCTGTGCTCGGGACTCTGGGCGGCGGAGGTGCGCGCCAAACGGGCGACCGTCAGCGGCCCCTTCCGCACGCCGTTCCGGGCCGCGTTCTCCGGCGCGGCGTTCACCGGCTGGCTGCTGACCAGCGCCCCGTTGACGGCCCTCTGGGCCGTCGGGCTACGTATTGGGTGAGGAGCGATCGCAGAACCGGATACCAGCCCGATGCGCAAGCATCGGCCGTCGACGCAGTCGGCGGGAGTCCTCGACCGCGGGAGGCTTGCTTCGACTCACAGCCGACGCTTGCGCGTCGGGCTGATATTGAACACAATTGGTCAACCGCCGGGCGTGCCTCACTCCGCGTCTTCGCCCAGCAGGTTGTTCGCGAGCGTCACGCCCCGCAGGTTCTCCGTGAGCAGGGCGACGCCGGCCTCGTCCGGGCGGTCGTCGCGGATCAGGTTGCCGGTGACGAGGCCGGTCGTGACGCCGTCCAGCAGCAGGCCGGCGGCGCCGTAGTCGGTGATCGTGTTGCCGGTGAGGTTCACCCGCTCGCAGTCGCGGAGGATCACCGCCGCCTCCGCGAACGCCTCGCCGGCGCTGTGGTTGCCGGTGATCGTGCAGTCCGTGCAGCGTTCCAGTCGCACGCCCAGCTTGGCGGAGGCGTTGCGGCCGACGTGATACAGCGGCCCGCGGTCCAGCACGTTGTTCGCCAGGATCAGCCGGGTGCAGTCCTCGGCGACGAGGTTCGCGGTGAATCCCTGCCACAGGGTGTTCCCCGTCACCGTCGCGGCGCGGACGCCGGTCAGCTCGATGTTCGTCTGCACGTCGGAGAGGACGTTGTCCGCGATCAGCAGATGCCCGGTGCGGAAGTCGTCGGCGTTCTCGCCCGGGAACGGCCCGCCGCTGGTGACCCGGATATTCGCGGACCGTTCGCCGTTCTGACTGTGTTGAATGGTGCAGCCGACGATCGCGACCTCCGCGACGGTGCCGTGCGTCGAATCGAGCCAGACGTTCGCCGGGGCGCCGTATTCGTTGGCGGGGCCGACGTTCGCTTCGAGGTCGCAGGTTCCGATCTGGAGATTGCGGATCTCGCTGCCGCGGGCGACCACGCCGCCGCCGGCGTTGTAGCTGATGTGGCAGTTGGCGACGTCGATCTGGTGCAGGTTCACGTCTTCCATCAGCACGCCGACGCCACGGTTCTCGTAGAGATGGCACTCCGAGAGCGTCACGTTGCGGTTGCGGCCGGTCAGCCGGACCGCGTGGCGGGCCTTCCGCACGACCAGCCGGGTGAGGGTCAGTTGCATCGTGCCGTCGGCCCCGACGCCGTCGGCCTGCGGGTGATCGCCGACGATCTCGACGCCGTCCAGCATCGGGGCGTTCTCCCGCGCCCACACGCGATCCTT
Organism: Alienimonas chondri; assembly: GCF_013036045.1. GTDB lineage: Bacteria > Planctomycetota > Planctomycetia > Planctomycetales > Planctomycetaceae > Alienimonas > Alienimonas chondri. The sequence goes on along the minus strand of NZ_WTPX01000027.1, from coordinate 6,101 downwards.
TACGGACGAGGGCGCCGCGGTGCCGTCGTGGGTGCCGACGAACCGAAACGCCGGCCCCGGCCCGGCCATCACCACCCGGGCGGCGCCGTCTCCGGAGATCGACGTCCGGCCGATCGCTTGAAGATTGATCACGATCGGGGCCGTGATGCGATGCGTCCCGGCCGGCAGTCGCACGGCGCCGCCGGCGTCCACGAGGGCTTGGAGGGCGACAGTGTCGTCCGCGACGCCGTCGCCGACCGGGACGGGCGCCGGGTCGTCGGCGCTGCGGAGCGGGCCCGCGAGGAACGCGGCAGAGCAGAGCGCGGCCATGGTCAGCGCAGCGAGGCGAAACGTCGTCATGCGAGCGGTCGGAGAAGCGGGGGGCGAACGCCCGAGGCTGTCGCGACCGCGGGTCGCCGACAACCGAACGCGGCGCCGGTCGCGCTTCCCAGTTGAGCCTCAGGGAGCGGGTCGTTTTCTCTCCGGGGTCGGGCGTCGCTTGCGGTTTCGCAGCGTTGATCCGTGTTTGCGGCCCCGCGAAACCGCAAGCGACGCCGGCATCCAAGGAGAGGGCGCAATCCTCAACCTGACGTTCAGCAGCCGCTACGCTGCGACCGTGCCGGACGACGACCTGCCGCCGCTCGAGGCTTCCACATCGGACGCCCCCGCGAAGCCGGGGTTCTGGGCGAGATTCCTCGGGCCGGAGAACGCCGCGGGGCTGGGCGGATGGGCGGGCGTGTTCGGTCCGATGGGGGCGATCTTCCTGTTCTACGCCTTCTTGGAACAGGCCGCCGGCCGGCCGGCGTTCCCGCCGGCGACCGTCTACGGGCTGATCTGCGCCGCTTCGGCGTCGTTGCTGCTGGGGGTGGGAGCGGGGGGCGTCGGCGGACGACTGGTGCGGTTCGTCGAGCGCCGCCGCGGGGCGTCGTGGCCGCCGTGGCGGGCGCAGTTCGTCGGCGGCTTCGTCGCCGGCGTGCTGACGGTCCTCTTCGTGACGGTCGTCGGGGTCACGAACGCCTTGATCTGAACAGGTTCGGATCCCGTCATCCGGTACGCTGCGCCGCGTGACCGATCTCGACCTTGCCCCGCCGCCGGAACCGCCCCCGCCGCGGCTAGCGCGGCGTTACGGCCCCTCCAACGCCGCGGGGTTCGGCGGGTGGTGCGGCGTCACGTTGCCGTTGTTGGCCGTCGCCGGGTGGTGGGGGGCGAACTGGACCGTCACCCGCGGGACCGACGCCGGCGAGGTGCTCAAGTACAGCTTCATCCTCGCGGCCTGGGCGTTCATGGCCGTCGTCCCCGGCTACTTCTGCGGGTGGGTCGGCGGGGCGATCGCGCGCTGGCTCCGCCGCCGCCGCGGAGCGGAGTGGCCCCCCAGGCGAACCGAGTTCGCCGGCGGCTTCGCGGCCGCGACCGCGTTCGCTGCGGGGATCGTCTGGCTGATCGTCTCCCTGAACAGTTGAGGTTGCGCACCATTGAGCATCCCTCCCTCAGACGAAACCGTCCTGATCTCCCCCCCGCCGCCGGAACCGCCCCCGCCGCGGCTGGCGCGGCGCTACGGCCCCTCCAACGCCGCGGGCTTCGGCGGGTGGTGCGGCACGGCGTTGCCGACGATCGCCGTCGGGCTGTGGTGGTCGCTGAATGAAGCGCTGTCCGGTCGGGCGGTGATGGAGGGCGGGCTGCTCGGCGCGGCGTACGGCCTGACCTGCACGGCGTTTCTCGCCGTCGTCCCCGGCTACTTCTGCGGGTGGGTCGGCGGGGCGATCGGCCGCTGGCTCCATCGCCGCCGCGGAGCGGAGTGGCCCCTGCGGCGAGCGGAGTTCGCCGGCGGTTTTGCGGCGGCGACGGCGCTGGTCGCGGGGATCGTCTGGCTGATTGTCGTCCTCAACAGTTGAGGCGTTCCCCCGGTCGCGGACGAATGACGCACCGCCGGTCGGCGGGCGAGCCGCGAACCTGATCGCCTCAAGCGGTATCCTGACAGCATGCCTCGGATCATCGTGCAAAAGTTCGGCGGAACCTCCGTCGGCGACACCTCCCGCATCCGCCGCGCCGCGGCCCGCGCCGTCGCGGCCCAGAAAGCCGGCATGCAGGTGGTGATGGTCGTCTCCGCCCGCGGGAAGAAGACGGACGAACTGGTCCGCCTCGCCGGGGAGTTCGACATCGACCCGCCCGCTCGCGAACTCGACATGCTGCTCGCCACCGGCGAGCAGGAATCGGTCGCGCTGATGGCGATGGCGATCCGCGAGGCCGGCGCCGAAGCGGTTTCCCTCACCGGTGGGCAGATTGGGATCTCGACCGACGACACCTACGGCAAGGCCCGCATCCGGGCGATCAAAACGGATCGACTCAAGGAGCACCTCGACGCCGGCCGCATCGTCGTCGCCGCGGGCTTCCAAGGGGTCTCCGAGAGCGGCGACATCACCACGCTGGGCCGCGGCGGCAGCGACCTGACCGCCGCCGCCCTCGCCGCGGTGCTGGGCGCCGAACGCTGCGAGATCTACACTGACGTCCCCGGCGTGTTCACCGTCGACCCCCGCATCGAGCCGTCCGCCCGCAAGCTGGACTGCATCGGTTACGACGAAATGTTGGAGCTGGCCAGCCTCGGCGCCGGGGTGATGCACAGCCGCAGCATTGAGTTTGCGGGGAAGTACGGCGTGCCGGTGGTGGTCCGCAGCAGTCTGACCGACGAACCCGGCACCCTCATCGCCCGCGCAGGTTCCGTGCCTAGTCGCCCCGTCACCGGCCTGGCGCTGGTGCGCGACGCCGCCCGGGTGACGCTCGCCGGCCTGCCGGACCGCCCCGGCGTGATGGCCGAGATCTTCCGCCGCATGGCCGACCGGGCGATTCCGCTGGACATGGTCGTGCAGGACCTGTCCGTCGCGGGCATCGCGGAGGTCTCCTTCACGGTGCCGCAGGAAGACCTCGCCGGCGCCCTCGCGGCGGCGAAGGTCGCGGTGGATGAACTGGACGGCGCCGAGGTCACGGTGGGCACGGACCTCGCCAAGATCAGCGCCGTCGGCGCCGGGATGCCGGACCGGCCGGGCGTGGCGGCGAAGATGTTCCGCACCCTCGCCGGCATCGACTGCAACGTGGTGCTGGTCACCACCAGCGAGATCAAGGTCTCCTGCCTGATCGCCCGCGACCGCGCCGACGAAGCGATCCGCGCGGTGCATGCCGCATTCGCCCTCGACCGGGAGGAATCGGCCGGCGCCGGGCGCGACGGGAACGAACCGCTCTCCCCCGCCGAACAGCGGGTGCGGACGGTCGTCGAAGGGCTCCAGGGGATGGAAGACATCGTCGTCGCCGACGTCTCGCTGGACACGGATCAGGCCCGACTCAGCGTTCGCCCCGTCCCCGACCGCCCCGGCGTGCTGGCCGACCTGTTCGAGGCCGTGGCCGGCGGCCCCGACGACGACCCGAGCACCGGCGCCACGGTCGATATGATCGTCCAGAACGTCTCGCACGCCGGTCACGCGGCGATCAGCTTCACCGTCCCCGCCAGCGAAGCGGAGCTTGCCGCCCAACTCGCCGGCGCCCCCGCGGCGACCTGGGGCGAGGGCGAAGTGCAGACCGACCCGCACGTCGCCAAACTAAGCGTCTCCGGCGTCGGCCTGCGGAGCCACACCGGCGTGGGCCTCAAACTCTTCGCCGCCCTGGCCGAGGCTCAGGTGAACGTGCAGCTCATCGGCACCAGCGAGATGCGCGTCAGCGTCGTCGTCGCCGCGAACGAGGGCGAACGCGCCGTCGAGGCGGTCCGAGAGGCGTTCGGAATCGCGTAAAGGCGATCAACGCCCCCGGCCCCGCTGCGTCTATAGCAGGTCGTCAAATAAATCGTACGACGGCCAGCGGCGGACCGCGTCTGCGGCGACGTGCAGTCGCGGGTCGAGGATACCGGCATACTCCTGTCCCTCCGCGTTGCGGCCGGTGTTTAATAAGACGGCCCAGTTTAATCCGTCGTGCCGTCGAACCATCAGGGCGGACGTGCTGCCGGTGAGGAGCCCGTTGTGCCAGGTATTCTGTTTTCCCGGCCCCGTCGGCCGCACCTGCCAGCCGGCGCCGTAGTAAGAGGCGTCTCCCGGATCGACGCCCGTCGGACGGGCGAACATGTCGGCGATCGCTTCCTCCGACAAGATTTTGCTGCGTCGCGGATCGTCGAACGCGGACGCGAATCGCACTAAATCCGGGGCCGTCGCCGTCCACCCGCCGTGAGCGTCCATCGGTTCGAGAGAAAAGCCGCCGTACGCCCAAGGAACGCGGCCTTCGGCCAATCCGGGCACCGCGGGCACGGTCCGGTTCTTCGCATCGTAATAGCGAACCTCGCCCGGCAGAGCGTCCGCGGCCAGCGACCGGCCCAGTCGCATCCGCCGGACGCCCAGCGGCGCGAGAATCTGATCGCGCACATATTGCTCGTAGGTTTGGCCCGAGACCGACTCAATCAGACGACCCAACAGGCAATAGCCGAAGTTGGAGTAGGCGTATTTCGACCCCGGTTCAAAATCCAGCGGGCGCTCCAGCATATATCGAATCACGAGGTCCGCTCCGGTCGGGGGCGGAGCGTTCATCTGCCGGGCGATCTCGCCGGAGCGGAACATCGGGTCGAAGTCGGCGTCCCGATCCCACCCGCCCCGGTGCCAAAGCAGCTGCTTAGTCGTGATCTGCTTCCACCGAGCGTCCGCCGGTTCCGGGAGATTCAGCACGTCCAGCACGCGGCTGCGGCCGTCGAGTGCGCCCCGATCGATCAACTGCATCACCGCGGCTGCGGTGATCGGTTTTGAAAGGCTGGCGATGCGAAACGTCGACGTCGGTTCGACCGGCGCGCCCTGTTCTCGGTCGGCCAGTCCGAAGCCCCGGGCGTAAACCAGCCGGCCAAACCGCGTCACCGCCAATGCGGCCCCGGGGACGCCCAGGCTTCCCACGACCTCACGCATCAATTCATCGAACGAACCCAAATCGGGCTGCCGCCGGCCGGTCTCGATGACCTCCCGCCCCCGCGCCCGCCCCGTCGTCGCGAGCGTCAGAGCGCCGCCGCACCCCAGCAGAAACCGACGGCGACGCAGGCGGACGGGACTCAAAGAGGAACTCATCATGAAAATCCTAACGTCGATCCCCCGCCCCACGCATTTCGCAAGTCGTGAGGTTCCACGCCCCGCTGACGCTCACCGCTCATACCCGGGGAACCAGTACGCGACGGCTTCCTCGTTGACGCCGACCGTGCCGTCCCACAGGTTCGCCGGGAAATGCCAGTCGCGGGAATAAAAGTGTTCCGGCTGCGGGCGGTTTTCTTGATTCACGAACCGCTCCCGCACCGGCGGATGGTCGGGCGAACCGAGGATGTCGCAATAACCGAGGATCTCCAGCAGATGAATGCGGTCGTATTTATTGCCCTTCACCAGTCCCGTGCCGGCCTTCTGTAAATCCGTCAGCTTGGCGTCGGCCGGCAGGGCGCGGATCGCATCGAGCAGTGCCGTGAAGTTCTCCCGCTGGGCGTCGGTCGGCTCGGGGACGGGGCGTTTATTGAACTGAGACAGGTCGAACGCCGCGTAGTCGGCGTGATCCATGACCATGTACGGCATCCAGAATCGCTTGAAGGCGTAATAGATCAACTCCGACTCGACCGTCGTTTGGTCGACCGTCGTGCCCTCATCGGGCAATCCCGCGATCCCGCGTCGCACGGCGTCGTCGCGGTCGGGGCCGCTGAGCGAGTGAAAGCTGGCGTAGGTGCCCAATGCGGAGCGGAAGTCGTACCGCCCGTTCGCCGTGCCGATGATGAACGCGTCCCGCACCGCCGTGCGGTCGCAGGCCTCCCACGCCTCGGTCAGCCAGGCCAACAGATCGTCCCGACTGAGGCGGCGCGGCGCCGGGATCACGCCGGACTCGATCAGGTGGGCCCGCTCCGCCTCCGGGACGATCGCGCCGTCGTCAAACGGCCGGTTCTCCCGCTCATCGAAGTCCGCGTGGGCGCTGAACAGCGCCGTGATCGATCGAAGATCAACGTCGTACAGCGCCGCCAGCTTCTTCAGCTTCCGCTGCGAGGTCGGCTTTGAGTTGCGGCTCCAGAACGCCTCTTCGGTCGGTTTGGAGGTCGTCATCGTGCGGGGCGGCGGGGCGTTCGTGCGGCGGGGACG
>NZ_WTPX01000269.1 GCF_013036045.1 Alienimonas chondri | reverse complement strand
CCGTAGGTGCGGACGGTCGCGATCAACTCCACCGATTCCCCGGCTCGCGGAACCGCATCGAGCCGCGGAGGCGATCGAGGCCCGGTCCGACCGCTTCCCCGTCGTTCAAATCACGCTACTGACGGATCGCGCCGTCCCAGACTGGGCCGGCGCCGCGGTGACCGGGGGCATCGACCGTCTGAGGAACGCCGGTCGCGGGGAGACCGCGCTCCGATGGGACGGCCCGCCGGGACCGGGACCGACCGGACGCGTTCTGACCGCCCTTTCGGTGAGTACCGGCGACCCGGATCCGCGGCTCGATGCGGTTCCGCGAGCCGGGGAATCGGTGGAGTTGATCGCGACCGTCCGCACCTACGGCACGCGGCCGTCCGGGGCGGTGGCGTTCTTCATCGACGATCGATTCGTCGGCCGCACGCCCCTGCCCGCGACCGAATCCGAGACCCTAGCCCCGACCGAGATCCAGGTCCGCTTTCCCGCGAAGTTTGAAGCGACGGGAACGGCACGGCTGGAGGCTCGACTGGAAGGTGAACCGGGACCGGAGGCGCTCGCCCGGCGATACGCCGCGATCCCGGTTCGCGGACCGTTGAGGGTTCTGATCGTGGCGGATCGATCCCTGTCGAACGACGGGCCGGCGGGCGATCCAGGTTTCTTCCTGAAACAGGCGTTGGCGGCGGACGCGGACACCTTCCGCGTGACGTCGTCCGCGTTTGAAGCGGTCTCGCCCCTTGATCTCAAGGAATACGACGCCGTCGCGTGTCTCGGCGCTCCGCCGGCGGACGTCGCGGGGTTTCTGCGAACGTATTTGGAAGCCGGCGGGGGTTTGTTCGTCGCTCTGCGGCCTGCGGACGCCCCCGCCGACCTGCGGGCTCTGTTCGCCGGACCGCTTGGCGGGATCGACATCGGCCCCGTGCGGGGCGTGATCGATCCCACCGAGCCGGAGGCGACCGGGTTCACCTTCGAGTTCGCCCCGAACGAACCGGGGTTCGCCCACCTTCGCCCCGTGAGCGGGCCGCGCGGGGGATTAGTCGTCGGCTTCCGTCAGCTGAATCTCGCGGAGAATCGACCGCCGGGTTCGTGGTCGGTCCGCAGCGCCGCCCGATTCGCGGAGGAGGCCGGGGCCGACGCCGGTCCGGCCGTGCTCACGGCGGCCGGTCCGAACGGCGGGCGAGCAGCGGTCCTGGCGACCTCCGTCGACGCCACGTGGGGCGGTCCGTGGCCGGCGGCGGGGGCGAGCTTCGTTCCGCTGGTGCGCGGGCTGATCGCATTCGTCGCCCTGCCGACGCCCGCTGAGGCGGCGGAGACCGGCGACGCGCTGATCGAGCCGATCCCGCCGGACCGATTCGTTCGCGCGATGCGGATCGTCCGCCCCGACGGCGCCGCGCGGCTGGCTCCCGTGGCCGAGAATGCGGTGCGGTTCACCGAGACCGACGTGCCGGGTTTCTATCGAATCGGGTCGGACGATCCCGGCGACGGAGCGGGACGGCTCATCGCGGTGAACGGCCCTCCGTCCGAGGCCGATCCGCGGACGGCGCCGCTGCCGGACATCGACGCGCCCCGCACGAAGAAACCGACGGCGGTCGCACCATCGCGACCGCTGTCGGCATGGGTTTGGGCCGCCGCGCTGGGCGCCCTGCTGATCGAACCCGCCCTCGGTCGAGGACGACGCTCGTAGCGGCGAAGGGCGCCCGCTAAGGAGCGGCTCAGAGCGCCGACGGTTCCTCTTCGGCGGATTCTTCCTCAGACGAATCGTCCTCGTCGGATTCCTCCTCTTCGGGAGCCGCTTCGGCTTCGGGGGTCTCTTCGTCCGCGGCCTTTTCGGCTTCGGCCTTCGCTTGGGCTTCCGCTTCCGCCTTAGCCTTCGCGGCGGCCTCCGCTTTGGCTTTCTCCGCGGCGGCTTTCTCGGCCATGGCCTTCTGCTTGGCTTCCGCTTCAGCCTTCGCTTGGGCTTCCGCCTCAGCTTTCTCCTTGGCGGCCTGCTCCGCCATCGCCTTCTCCTTCGCAGCCTTCTCGGCGGCTGCCTTCTCAGCAGCAGCCTTCTCGGCGGCGGCTTTGGCCATCGCGGCCGTCTTCGCTTCGGCCTCGGCCTTGGCTTTGGCCTCGGCTTCCGCCTTCGCTTTGGCTTCTGCCTCGGCGGCGGCCTTCATCTGAGCGGCCTTGGCCTCTTCGGCCCGCTTACGCTCCGCCTCCGCCTTGGCTTTCGCTTTGGCGGCTTTCTTCTCGGCCATCGCCTGCTCCGCAGCAGCTTTTTCCGCAGCAGCCTGCTCCGCCGCGGCTTTCTCTTCGGCGGCCTTCCTGGCAGCGGCTTGAGAATCGTCCTTCATCGCCGGGGCCGGAGCGGCGACGTCCGGCTTGACGGACGCTTCCTGCTCCACGGCTTCTCCCGGCGCGGCGGGCTGGGGATAGGTGACGCGGCTCCACTTGCCGGTGGCGGCGGAGAGAATCGCGAACCCCTTGTCCGACCGGACGGTGACGTACTGCGAGGAGACGGCCGGGGAAGCGTCGGCTTCGGCGCCGTCCAGCGTCAGGAAATCGCCGACGCCGGCGACGCCGCTGTAGGCGTAGATGCCGCCGTCGACGCGAATCGCCGCCAGATCGCCGCCGACCACCGGGGGAGCCGTCTTGCCGCGTTCGCCGAGCTTGTGGGCGCCCCACTTCCCGGACTCGCCGCCGTAGGCGTACACGCTGTCGCCGACCTTCACCATCATCACCCCGCTGCCGACCACCGGCTCCACCTGACCGCGTTCTTCCTCCGGCACGTCGGCCGGCAGGGGAACCAGTTCGCCCTGCGAGGGGCTGTATCCCCAAACCTTCGAACCGTCCGGGGAGATCAACGCCGCCGGACCGCTGACGGACTGCACGAACGTCGCTTGAGACTTCGACGCCGAGGCGGTCGCCCGGCCGGCCGGAGCCGCCTGGGACAGCGAAGACTGGACGATCGTCGCCGGAACGACGCTCGGCGAGGAGTAGGTCGTACGGGTACGCGGCGGCTGGGAGAGCACTCGCTCGCCCTGCCGAATCACCGTACCCACCGGCCGCTCGGAACCGGGCACGATTCGCTCGGAGCCGGGCACGATGCGTTCGGAGAGAACCCGCTGTCCGGGCGGCGGCCCGTAGGAGCGCATTGGGGAACCGTACGGCCCCGAAAGCTGGGCGGCGGCGGTCAATGCGCCCCCGGCCAATAGAGCGGTAGCGAAAGCGGGACGGATCATGAGCGGCAAGTGCGACTTGGTTAACGAAATCAGAAATGCGGCTCCGTCCGCGAGTCGCCCATCCTGCCCAACCCTCCTCATCGGGTCTATCGGGCCAGGCGGGAGCGTGGGCCGGTGCGCATCAAAATCGGAGTCGAGATCCGGCTGTGACGGTCGGAAACCGAACATGTGGGGGTCGCCCCGGGTCGGACGGCTACAGGAGATTCCGGCGGGGTGGTACACTGCACGATCGTTCGACGGTCGCGCCGCCCCGATTCGTCCGCCCGCTCCGGCTCGCGGCGCCCTCGTCGGTCGTTCTCCCCGCCTGTCGCGTCGATCCCGTGCTCGTCACGGAGCCTCGCGTTCCCCAGTCGTTTCCGCGTCTCTCCCCCGACCCCGAGTTTGTCCGTGTCCACCGC
>NZ_WTPX01000268.1 GCF_013036045.1 Alienimonas chondri | reverse complement strand
CCCGCGGTTCGCGCCCGCCCCCCCGTGTTCCGGTTCGCCCGTGCTTCGGGCCGCCCGTGCTTCGGGCCGCCCGTGGCCCGAGCCGCCCGCGTTTCGGGTCTCGCCCCCGTCGTCCCCGTTTTGAGTTTCCCGGCGTGGAAGCCGCGTTCCTGTCGCTGTTGGCCACGCTGACGATCTCGCTGGTCGTCACGCGGGTCGCCACGGTCGCCTTCATGGCGACCGGGATGAGCCGCGAGAGCGCCCGATTCCAAGCCCGCAGCGCCTTCACCGGCGTCGGGTACACCACCGGCGAAGCGGAGAGCGTCGTCAATCACCCGGTCCGGCGCCGGATCGCGATGATCCTGATGCTGTTGGGGAACCTCGGCGTCGCGACCGTCGCCGGGACGGTGATGTTGTCGGTCTCCGAAATTAACGATGCGAAGGGGGGCGACGATCCGTGGAAGGTCTGGAAAGCGCTGGGCTTCTTCCTCGGCGGCACGCTCGTCCTCATTTGGCTGGCGAACAGCGAGTGGGTCGAGCGGCGCCTGAACCGCATCATCTCCCGGGCGCTGCGGCAATATACGTCCCTCAACGTGCAGGATTACGTCGCTCTGCTGCACCTCGCGCAGGGCTACGTCATCAGCGAATTACGGGTCGAGCCGGAGGACTGGCTGGCGAACAAGACGCTCATTCAACTGGCGTTGCCGCAGGAGGGCGTGCTGGTGCTGGGCGTGCAGCGCAAGGGCGGCCCGTACGTCGGCGCCCCGCACGGCCACACGCGGATTCGTCCCTACGACACGCTGCTGTTGTATGCGGATCAGGGCCGGATCGAAGAACTCGACACCCGCCGGGCCGGCAGCGCCGGCGACGAGGAACACGCCGCCGCCGTCGCGGCGCAGGGCCGCGTGGAGGCGAAAGAGGACGCGGAAGAGCGGGTCGGGGTCTGATCGTCCGCGATTCGCAAATGCATCGGCGGATCAGCGCGTGAGCGGCCGCGGTGCGCTCGGTAAGGTCGTGGGCGAGGATCGTTTCCCCGACCGCAGGCCGTCCAATGTCGCGTTCCGCCCCCCATCCCGCCGTCTGGGCGGTCGCCGCCCTCGTCGCCGCCTCGTTTGCTTGGCCGGAGACCGCTTTCGGTCAGGACGATCTGGGTGCTCCGACCGAAGCGCTCCCAGAGTTCGACGAATCGGCCGAGTCGCAATTCGAGGCGCCGGCTGATCCGCCGGGGAACAATCAGGAGCAACCCGTCCTGACACCCGAACAGGCCGCCCCGGAAATCGCCGGCGCCGAGTCGACCGAGTCGGTCCTGCGGTGCGCCTATCGCCCCCATCCGACGCGGGTGCGGGCGATTTATCAGTTCCTCTCGGAGCATGCCGCCCCGGGCGTGGACGTCTCGCTGCGACCGATCGATCGCCCGGCGTCCGAACCGCTGCGGCAGGTGACCCGCATGCAGGAACAGGAGGTCGTCAGCGCCGACGGCGAACGTCGTCGCGTGGCCCGGCCGATCACGACGACGGTCGACGGGCAGGGCCAGACCGTGGCGATGGAACTGATCATCGTCGCCCCGCCGGAGACGCAGCGGGCGATCGGACAGTTCTTCCGACTGAGCCTCTCGTCCGACCCGGCGCCGACCGGGCCGCCCGTTCCGTCCAGCGACGAGACATTCCAACCGTTCGGGGGCAGTTATCAAGACTCCCTGCCGCTCGACGACTCGGTGCCCGGAGACTACGGCACCTCCACACCGCGGAAGCCCAGCCCCCGCGATGCGTTCTCGGTCTTCGGCGGAGATCCGGAGGTCATCGGCCGGCCAGGCGACGGATCGTTCGCGGAGGATCTTCCCCGCGACGACGTCGGATTCGGCGACTCTCCGGGGAGCGTACCCCGTCGGCCGGTCGGCGACCCGTTTGATGACGCCTTCGAGGAGTAAACCGCTTCGGGGACTGCGACCGGGCGTGACGGCGCCTGCGTTTCGATCTTAGAGTAGCCGCGTGCGCCGCCGGTCCCTGATGTCGTCCCTCTCGCCCCGCCGGTGGGTTGAGTCCCAGGTCAAGAAATTCGTGATCGGTCATCACAATCGCGCCGGCGTCGTGCTGTTTTCGGACACGACGCTCCGCGACGGGGAGCAGATGCCCGGGGCGACGCTCGAACCAGCGGACAAGCTGCGGATCGCCCGAGCATTAGGCGAAGCGGGCGTGCACAGCCTCGACGCCGGTTTCCCGGCGGCCGGTCCGGCGGATGTGGAGGGCATCAAACGGATGTGCGGGGAAGTGCCCGGCGTGGTGCTCACGGCGCTCTGCCGCACGCTGCACGGCGACATCGATCTCGCCGCGGAGGCATTGAAGAAGCAGCCGCGGATTCGCAAAGGCGTGAGCCTGTTCTGCGGCACCAGCCCGCTCCACCGGGAGCACAAGCTGCGGAAGTCGAAGGAGGAGGTGCTAGACCTGATCGCTGACGCCGTGACCTACGCCGCGGATCGGTTCGCCGTCGTCTCGTTCGCCGCGGAGGACGCCACCCGCACCGAGCCGGATTACCTCGTCCAGTGCTATCAGACCGCCGTCGAGTGCGGCGCCAGCACCTGCGGCCTGCCGGATACCGTCGGCGTTTGCACCCCGGAAACCGCCGCCGGTTGGGTGCGGCTGCTGAAGGAGAACGTCTCCGGCATCGACAATTGCCTGATCGCGGGGCACTTCCACAACGACCTCGGGCTGGCGGTCGCGAACACGCTGGCGGCGGTGCAGGCCGGGGCGACGGTGGTGCAATGCACGATCGGCGGCCTCGGCGAGCGTGCCGGGAACGCGTCGCTGGAGGAGGTCGCCGTCGCTCTCGAATTGAATCAGAAGCAGTACGGACGGACGCATAAGCTGGACCTCTCCAAGCTCGCCCCGCTGGGGGCGTTGGTCAGCGAACTGACGGGCGTCCCGGTCTCGCCAATGAAGCCGGTCTATGGAGCGAACGTCTGGGCGACGGAAGCCGGCATCCACCAGGACGGCTTCCTCAAGCATCCCGATACTTACCTGCCGTACCGCCCCGAACTGGTCGGCGGCCCGCCGGTGCATCTGGTGCTCGGTCGGCACAGCGGCCGCGGCGCCGTGCGGGCCCGGCTGGAAGCATTGGGGCTGCCGAACGACGATGCGACCGCGGCCCGCGTCGTCGAGGGGCTCAAAGCGCTGCCGAAGGGCGACCCCGTCACCGACGACCGCGTTCGCGGCTGGGCCTCGGCGAATGGAGCGGAGTGATGTTGAAACGCTTCCTCACCAATTACGCCGCCCGCCATCGGCACCCGGTCAATATCGCGTTGCATGCGATCGGGTTGCCGGTCACGTTCGCACTGCCGGTCTGGCTGCTGATCGAGCAACGGCCCTGGTGGGCGCTGGCCGCGTTCGTCGGCGGATACGCGATGCAGTTCCTCGGACATGCGATCGAGGGGAACGACGCGGGAGAGACGGTCCTTGTGAAGCGATGGTTGGGGTTGCCGTACCGAGAGTTCGCCGATTCGCCCCCGCGGGGCTGATTGAGGTTGGATAGGGGATTTAGGTGGTTGGAACGGCGTAAGATGGGATCGCCCGGCGAGATCATCGCCTGTGGCGAGAACCCGCCGCACTGACCGACAGTCGCCAGGAGTGCCCGCC
>NZ_WTPX01000267.1 GCF_013036045.1 Alienimonas chondri | reverse complement strand
GGTCGGGGGTGAGGGGGCTCGCACAGCGAGGCGAACGCTCTTGAACCGTGCGGACCGTGCACCCTCACCCCCAGCCCCTCTCCCTGAGGGAGAGGGGAGTCCGACGGCACGCCCCGCCGCCGGCTCATCGCTTGGGAATTCGCAATCGCTCTGGCGCCGGGGTGGCATGCTCTCACGCCGGAGCGGAGCGAAGCGGAACGCAGGCGGGTGAGCATGGAGTGTTGCTCACGCTCGCTCTCGATGGTCGAGCGTCGCGCTCCATGCTTACGCCGCGGCCCTGACGCATGACAGCGCTTCAGACGTTGCCCCGCCGCGGCGAAAGCATGCCACCCGGTTTCAGGCCGTTCGCCGTCCCTGTTGACATTGCGATCGCTCTGAGGGGGCGCCACGAGCGATGCGCCCGCTTCTGATCCGTGCGGACCGTGCACCCTCACCCCCAGCCCCTCTCCCTGAGGGAGAGGGGAGCCCGTTATGCGCTCCCGATCGCTCGTCGGACGAACCGCGTTCATTGAATGAACCGCCGCTGATAGAGCCACCATTCGACGCCGACCAGAACCAGCGCCCCCGCGGCCAGCCAGAACCACCAGGGGCGTCCGCCGCCGCTGACCGACGCCTCGCCGGACTCTGATGCCGGGACCGTGACGCGGGTGTCGCTCTCGCCGGGCGAGGTGAGATTCACCGCGACGGGGATCGCCCCCGCCGGCCAGCCGCCCACGCCCGCGGCGACGCCGGCCTCGACATCTGCATCCGCCGCGACGGAGGGCACCACGCCCCACAGGCCGGTTTGCGCCAGCGGGCCGAGCGTCGCCTCGGTCAGCCCGGCGGGCAGCGGCTCCGCGGCGCCGGCGGGGTCGATCACGCTCCACTCCTCGCTCTTCGCCCCCTCGGGCAGCGGGACAGAGACGACCGTTCCGGCGGCGGAGGCGGGACGCAGTTCGCCGGCGGCCTCGGTGAACCACGTCAGAGCGTTCACGGCGAGGATCGGGAACGCCGTCCGCAACGGCAGGTCCGTCGCGTCGAAGTCCACCGCCAACACCAGCGCCTTGCCAGTCGGCCGCCGGACCGCGAACAGCAGCGGCTCGCTGTCCTCCGTCTCGGCCAAGACGGTCAGCCGATTCGCTGCATTGTCCCCCGCAACGGTCGGCGTGACGGCGCGGGCTTTGGGGATCTGAATGCTGTCGATGCGAACGTTCGCCGTCAGCGGGGAGTCCTCCGCGGCCTCGGTCGCCTGCACGGTGGGCGAGACGATCTCCTTGCCCACCGTGAACAGGTCGCTGTCGTTCCGCGGGTCCACCACGAACACCGGCCCCGCCGGCAACGTCTCCGGCACGGCGCGATGCAGCACCAGCACGGTTCCCTCCGGGATCGACTCCGGCACGGCCGAGGCGAGCGTCAGATCCACCAACGGATTCGCCGCGAACACCTGCTGCAGGAACAGGTTGCCGGGCGTGACGAGCAGCACCGCCACCCGCTCCCGAGCCGGCAGCACCGCCCGGGCGACGTCGTCGACCGTCAGCAGGTTGGTCGCGGTCGGGGCCGGTTCGGCGTCCGCCTCGGCGTCGTCATCCGCTGCGTCGTCGCTCTCCTCCGTGTCGAATCGCAGGGTGGCGACCAGTTCGCCGCCGGCTTCGTCGGTCTTCTCGAAGGTGCGTTTCCAGACCTCGTTCGGCTCCAGTTCCAGCGGGATCACGTCGACCGGCACGCCGGCCAGATCGAGGTCCAACCGCACCTCCGCCGGGTCGTCGGCGAAGTTGGAGACCTCCACCAAGATCTCATAGCCGATCGGGTCGGTCAGGCTGCGTCGCACCTGAAACGCCGTCAGCGCCACGTTCCCGCCCGGCTGCCCGAAGGCCAGCAGCGTGACGGGGTCGTCGTCGGGGTCGTCGTCCGCCGGGGCGTCGTCGCTCGCTTCCCCCTCGACCGTCGCACGGGTCTCCGGCGCGTGATCGGAGAGCAGGATGACCTGTCCGTTCTCGCGGCCGGCGACGAGGCGGCGGGCGAGGGCCAGCGCGGCGGGCACGGCGCCGGGGGCGTCGGTTTGCTGCACGTTCGTCAGCGCCGCGGCGAGCGTCGGCGGGTGACCGGTCGTCCCGCAGGCGACCTCCGCGGCGGCGCCGGCGGTGAGGATCGCGGCGGTATCCCGGTGCCGCAGGCCCTTCACCAGTTCCATCGCCCGGGCCTTCGCGGCGTCGAGGCGGGTCCCGGCGTCGGGGTTCTCCGGATCGGCCGGCGCCGCCATCCCGGCGGAGGCGTCCAGCACCAACACCAAATGCCGGGCCTCGCGGACCTCCGCATCGGTGAACGGGTCCGCCAACGCGAACGCCAGCAGGGCGACCAGCAAGAGTTGCAGCAGCAGGGAACCGAGATGCCGCAGACGCTCGAACAGGCTGCGCGGGGCTTTCTCCTGATAGACCCGGTCCCAGAACATCAGCGTGCTGACCGGCACCCGCCGCAGCCGGACCTTCAGCACGTACAACGCGACCACCGGGATCGCGAGGGCCAGCCACCACAGCATCGACGGGGCGGCGAAGTTCATTCAGACAGCGGTTTGAAGGAACAAATGAGGACGCGATCGGACATGCGGACATGGCGTCCCGGGATCGGCAGCCCGAGGCGCAAGCCGAGGCGGCTCGACGGGCGTTCCCTCACAGAGCCTCGGCTTGCGCCTCGGGCTGCCGTCTCGGCCCGATCTCCTCGGGTCGAACGATCACAATGAGCGAACCGCGCCGCCCCCGCCACTCTCCACTCCCGCGGCCCATGACCGGCGAACCGCCGATCCCAAGTCGGGCGGGCTCTGGGTGACGAGAACCGCGCCGAACCGGCTATGCTCCCGCGCATGTGTGGACGCTTCGTATTACTGAACCCGCCGGCGGAGATCGTCCGGCAGTTCCGACTCCCCCCCGAACTGACCGGCGAGCCGCCGCTGTCGGAGTGGGAGGCGCGATACAACGTCGCCCCCACCCAGCCGGTCCCGGTGGTGCGGGAGGGCGAGGACGGACGCACCTGCGACGCCCTGCGTTGGGGATTGATCCCCAGTTGGGCGAAGGACAAATCGATCGGCAATCGGCTGATCAACGCCCGCAGCGAGACCGCCGCGACCAAGCCCAGCTTCCGCAGCGCCTACGTCGCCCGCCGCTGCCTCGTCCCCGCCAGCGGCTTCTATGAGTGGACGAAGCCGGAGGACGGCTCCGCGAAAGTCCCGCACTTCTTCTCCCAACCTGGCGAGCCGGGGGCCTCAGCCCCCGGAGGCGAGGAACCACACGCCCCCGCCCCCTTCGGCTTCGCCGGGCTGTGGGAACGCTGGACGCCCCGGCGGAAGGACGACAGCGGCGAACCGATCGAGACCTTCACCCTGCTGACCGGCGAGGCGTACCCTGCCGTCGCCCCGGTGCACGGCCGGAGCCCGCTGATCGTCCCGCCGGACCTCTACGACGCCTGGCTCGACCTCGATTTGACCGACGCGAAGGGCGTCGCGAAGCTCCTCCGCGACGCCCAAACCCGCGGCGGCGACGGCTTGGTCGCCCGCCCCGTCTCCACCGCCGTCAACAGCCCGGCGAACGACGGCCCGGAGCTGATCGAACCGGCGTAGGGTCTCTCGTCTCCCCTCGCCCCCTTCAGGGGGAGAGGGGTCGGGGGTGAGG
>NZ_WTPX01000266.1 GCF_013036045.1 Alienimonas chondri | reverse complement strand
GAGGGGCTGGGGGTGAGGGGGCATTCAACAATCGATCGCCCTTCACGATCCCGCCGCTCGACGTTGATCACACGCTGATCACCCGAGATCGACTGCGTACGAGGACTCGCTCACCCTCACCCCCGGCCCCCCTCCCTGAGGGAGAGGGGAGCAGAAGGGACCGCGACGCCGTTCGATGAACCGTCGCCCCGCTCAGTGATAATCCGGCCATCGGCGCCAGGCGAGGTCCCAGTTCGACCACAGGTGCATCAGGCTCAACAGCAATCGCAGCTTGGAGACGTGCTGCGCGTTCAGCGCCGGGCCGTCCTCCGGGTTCGATTGGGCGGCGGCGGCGAGGCCCCAATGCTCGCCCAGGGTCTTGCACAGGCCGTCCGAGGAGAGGTCCGCCGTCGGCGCTCCCACGATGGAGGAACCCGGCCGTTCGTCGGGATCGATCGTCAGGCCGGCGTCGAACGCGGCGGCGAACAGGCTGAACAACTGATCGCGGTACGGAGCCACCTCCGGCGGGCGGGTCTTCTTCTCGCACTCCGCCAGCACCGCTTCGACCTGCGCGACGATCTCCTCCGCAAAGTGCGGATCGGACGCGTCCGGCAGCGGGAACGGGTCGGACGTGGACGGGGCTTCGGACATGCGGGGCAGTGTAACGCCGAGCCTCCGCCCCGTAACGCCGAGCCTCCGCGGAGGCTCGGCGTTACGGGGCGTCCGCGGAGGCCGCCGCGGGACCAGTGTCCGCGGGCGCTTCGGGGGCGGGAACAGCGGTCGTCGGGGGGAACGCCGGTTCGCCGCGTTCGAGGCGTTCCAGCGGACCGGCGAGGAACCGCAGCGCCGGCGGGAGTTCCGGCAGCGACTCGCCATGCGTGGACATCCCACGCGTAATCGGCCGGATTAAGTCGTACCAATCGCCGTACTTCGCCACCGTCGCCTGAGACATGGCCTTCACGCCCACGGGGAACAGGAACGTGAATCCGACGCTCGGGGCCGCCACGATGTCCGGCGAGAACGGCTTGAACTCGATCCGATCCCGCAGCGCCGCCTGACGGGCCGTGTCGAACGCCGGGGCCAGCTCCGCCCAGAACTCCCGCTCCCACTTGGCGACCTGCGTATCGAGGTCCGGGAAGTCGAACTCGACTGCTCCGTCCTCACGCGGTTTCGTCGTCGTCCCCGCGGCGATCGCCTCGCCCCATTTGCGGCGGGCGGCGTTGCCGGCGGCGGTCAGCACGGCGGTTTGCGCATCCGACAGCCCCAGCGCCCGCTTGTCCTCGGCCGGCACGCTCATCCGGCCGTACCACGGGTCGTTCGGACCGAAGTTCAGGTCGAACACCTTGCCGTCGAAGTCTTCCAGGTTCGCCGGCGGCGGGTTCGCGGCGTCGAGCGCGGCGAGGCGTTTGTCCTCCGCGACCGGGTCGGGAAAGGCCGGTTCGCCCCGGCTCACGCGTGCCAACGCCGGCGCGAGAAATTCCATCCGTAGCGGCAGCTTCCGGGCGGGGGCGGTGACCGATTTGCCGGGGACGTTCTGGCGGCCGTGGGCGGCGATCACGTCGTACCATTCGCCCTGACGACCGATCGTCGCGGAGGTCGTATAGACGCCCACCGGAACGAGCCACCTGTAAGGTGAATCGGTCTGCACGAGGTTGTGCGGCATGTCGTTGCCGAACAGCAGAGTCTTCCGCAGCGCCATCTCCTGGGTGACGTTCAGCATCGGATCGACGGCTTCATAGAATTCGCGTTCCCAACGATCCTCGCGCTGCATGAGATCGGGGAACGTGAACCGGACGGAGCCGGACTCCGTGACCCCGGCGTCGCCCTCCTCCGCCATCGCCGTCGCCCATTCGCGGCGGATGCGGTTGGCGGCGGTCTCCAAGGCTTCGACCTGTTCGGCGTCCGCCCCCAGCGCGGCGCGAGCGTCGGGATTCAGCCGCAGCACGCCGTACCAGGGCGTGCGTTCGTCGGTCGTCTCTTGGAACACCTGACCGATTCGCAGCGGGACGGAGCCGGCCGCCACGGCCATGTCGTGGGGGTCCGCGAGGTGTACTGAGTCGTGGGATTCTTTGACGGCAGCGGCGCTCTCGCCCGCGACCGTCGCCGGTCGCGGCGCGTCCAGAGCGCCCCCCCGCGCTCCCCACCACAGCAGGGCGACCAGCAGTACGACCCCCGCGGCGCAGACGGCGGCGATCGTTTCGCCCCACTGTCGACGGCCGGTCTCCGGGTTCACGCGGGGACGAAACACCCGGGAGAGGCCGGCGCCGGTGTCGCGCGACGCTCCGACCGGCGGTTCCGGACGAACCGGCGGGGGCACCGGAACGCGACTGGCCCGGCTGAGCTTCACCCACACCAGCGCCGCGAGCGCCAGGCCAATCAGAGCGCCCGAGCCGCCGGCGAGGCCCATGTGCAGGTCGATCTCCGAGCGGTCGTAACTGGACTGCCCCCGGCCGTCGATCCCCCAGTGCCACACCGAGGTCGCCCCGCAGGCCGCTCCCACGCACGCCCCGACAAGCAGAGCGGCGGGGAAGATCCAAGCGTCGAACACCGCCAACCGGCGGCCCCAGATCGGCGGGTCGTCGCCGCGGGCCTGCGAGGTGCGCACCTGCCGCACCGCGGCCCAGCCCAGCAACGGCACCGCCAGCGGGGCGAACGTGCCGGGGACCGCGCACAGCAGCGCCAACATCTTGAATCCGTCCCCGTCCGGCCGCCAGATTTGCGAGAGAATCATGCACAACGGGATCGCCAGCAGCGTCATCAGCCAACCCGCGGCCCAGACGGCCGGGCGGCTCAACCCGCCGGGGGGCGTGTGGAAGATCGGCCAGCGGCCGATCATCCCCGCGACCGTGCCGATCCCGCCGAGCTTCCCGCCGCCCGCTTCCCGCCATGCCCAGCCGGACGGCCACCACAGCGGCGCCGTCTCTCTGCGGAGCGTCACCCACGCGGCGGTCAGCATGCCGGCGGACACGCCGAACCACACCGGCGCCTCGTAGCTGATGCGCAAGATCGCGGCCGGCAAGGCGACGCAGGCGGTCGCCGCAGCGGTCCACAACAGCGTCACGCCGCAGTCCCACAGGTCGATCAGCCACAGCGACCAGTTCACCCGCAGGTCGCCCAACCGAAAGCCCGGCGGGCGATGGGCGATCAGCATCGCCCCGAACAGCCGCGCCGGCGTCCCGAACAGCAGAAACAGCAGCCCGGCGATCAACGTGTCGTCCGACCCCGGCCCGACGAGGAACGCGGAGGCGATCGTCAACGCGATCCCCAGCGTCATCGCCGCCCCCGCCAAACCGACCAGCAGCGACCCGGCGACGCGCAGGTTCCGCTGCACCTCCGTGGCCCGGCGGGCGTGGGGGTCGTTCGGGTCGAACCGAGGTGAGCGCGGTAACGCCGAGGCTCCGCGGGGCCTCGGCGTGACCGGCGACTTGAGGACCGGGTTGGGTCGCATCGGCAGATCGGCCGGCCGCGACAGCAGCGGCGCCTCCCCCTTCCAGCCCCACAGCGGCGACCACCACCGCGGCGGCGCGTCCCGGCGAGCGGTCCACCACGCCGCCGCCCCGATCGTCGCCAGCGTGCCGAACACGACCGCGGCCATGGTCCCGCTGTGCGGACTCGCCAGCCAGATTACCCACCCGGCGATCACCCCGATCACCAGCGGCACGCCGGCCGACTTCACCAGTTCCTTGAACACGGAACCCAGCTCTCCCCACCACCCCGCCCC
>NZ_WTPX01000265.1 GCF_013036045.1 Alienimonas chondri | reverse complement strand
GTTCTACGGGGATGGCGGCGCCCGGGGCGACGCTGGCCGCCCCGGGCGCCGCCATCCCCGTAGAACTCCGCGGCGCCGGGATCGAACACCACGCCGTTCACCGCGATGCCGAACACCGCCGGGCCGCCCTCGGTCGTCCGTTCGGCGACCTCCGGCTTCAACGGCACCGTATAGCTCTTCCGCTGGGCGGCGATGCGGTTGGGGTTCCCGCGATTCGGGAAGGCGCCGACGGCGTGATCGGGCAGGCCGACGGTGGAAATGATCCGCGAATCGCCCTCCTCGGTGATGTTCACCAGCGGCTGGCCGGGCGGTTGCTGGTTCGCCGGGATCAGCTTCGGATTGCCGTTCGATTGAATGATCGTGTGCGTCCGTCCCGGCGGCCCTCCGCCCGGCGGTTGGGCGGCGACCAGGGCCGCCCCCGCCAAGAGCGTCACGGCGGAGAAGATCAGTCGGGAGCGCGGCATGAGCGAGAATTCGCGGGGGAGACGGGACAAGCCGTGTGCCGAGAGAAACCCCGATCTTCACCCCGAGGTGTCGGTCGAACCCCGACGCGACTGCAAACCGACCCGATTCTCACCCCGCGCCGGCGACTTCCAACAGCCCCTTCACCTTCGCCCACGCCTTGACCAAATCGCCCGGCGGGACCGGCATGGGGGCGAGGATCGCGGCTTCGTCCGCCGTGATTCGCACCGTCCCGCCGAACCCGGCCAGTCGCAATTCGCACGTCGACGCGTCCAGGGGATAATCAAGACTATTCACCTCCGGCGGGTCGGCCTCCTCGATCGCGTCGATCACGGCGCCGACGTCCGCCGGTTCATCGAAGCGCCGCTCCAACGCGGTGAAGCCCGGGGCGAAGGCGAACGCCAAGCCGGGGTCGGCCAGCACGTCCGGTTCGCTGGGTTCCACCTCCCGCCGGGTGAGGGCGACGGCGGGATCGTCGTCGGCCTGCGAGACCGTCACCGTATAAGTCAATTGCGGGCAGACCAGCGATCCCCCGCCGCGGTCCGGGCCGATCGACTTGAGTTCCTTCCGCTTCAGTCCGAAGGCCTCCCGCAGCATCTTCGCGACGCGCTCCAGATCCGCCGTCACCCCGGCTTCGCCGATGCCGGCGACGTAGAGTCGCGTCTGGCTGGTAGTCTCTTTGGGGACGTTGTGGTTCGGGCGGAAGCCGGGCAATTCCTTGATCGGCGTGCGCGCTTCGACCCACAACCGCAGCCCACAACCAGCGGGGGACGGGGCGTCGGACATCTGAGCATTCGTGGAGACGGGCGCCGTATTGTGCGAGGCGGCGGGGGACGGTCCAGTCGGGCCGGTCCGCCGGTATCTCCTCCGTCCGGGGGCGAATCAGTCGACGTCCCGGACGCTTCAAGCGTCCGGGACGTCGAGGTGCGGGGAAACCGATGCGGGAACCGACCCCCTGCCGCCGTCACGAAGTTTCGAGAACTGCCGGTGAACGCCGCCCGCCCCGACCCGCCCGCCGATCGAACGAACACGTGGCTGGGCAGCATTCGTCACGCGGTGGGACGAACGGCGAGCGCGATGTCGCGGGTCGCCGCCCCGATCGTGTGGCTGCTGGCCGGCGCGGGTCTGCTGTTGGTCGCCGGCGACCCGCAATGCCCGTGGGTCGGACCGCGGGAGAGTCCGCCGCTGACCGCTTGGCTGGCGTTCAGCCCGGGGGCGTCGCTGCCCCGCACGCTGCGGGAGGACGGCCTGCGGGTGAACTTCGCCGGGCCGCGGCGGCCGCTCGCTGCGGACGCGGACCGGCCCGAGTTCACCCCGCCGCCGGAAACGCTCTGGCCGCTGGGATGGGGCGTGGACGCCTTCGCTCACGACCCCTGGGCGCCGGGCGTGTCGCAGCGAGTCGTGTCGCTGCGGTTTTCGGGATGGTTTCTGGGGGCGTTCGCCGCGGCCTTCGCGGCGGTCTGGTGGGCGGTTGCGTTCGCCTTGAAGACGCGGCCCTCCCGCCGACTTCCGCGTGCCGTGGCGTCGCACGGTCGCCGCCGGCGGGTGGCGGCTCGGGATCGCGGAGACGCGGCTGACAACCCGGGTCGGCGAGGTGCGGAGCGGGCGGTTCGCGTTCGTTGGCCCGTGGTGGGCGGTCGTGGTCGGGGCGCTCGGCTCGCTGATCGCTGCGCGGCGGTGGCGGCGGAATCGGAGGATGGTCTGATGGCGAAGCAATCCGAAGCCGCGAAGCTCCGTCGGCGGAAGGTCGCCAACCGCCGAGGCGCCTTCGACACCTGGGGCGAAGCGACGTGGGAAGCGCTGCTGATTCGGCCGCTGCCCGGGGCGAAGACGGCCGGTGAGCCGGCGGCGGACCCGGCCGAGGCGCTCGCCGCCTGCGGGGCGGTGGGCGCCGTCGAACGGGACGCGACCGCCGCCGTGCTGGAGGGAACCTGGGTTCCGCCCGCGGGGGAGTGGGCGCTGTTGGTCGTTCCGAAGACGACCGGCTGGGCGACGCTGGTCTCGACCGGCTGGGCGGAGGATCTGATCGAGAACCGCCTCGCGGACTTCCACGGCGAGACGCTCCGCACCGGCGCCAGCGATAGCGCCGGGATCGTCACCCTCCGACACCGACGCCACGACGGCGGCGAGCCGCAAGATCTCGTCCACTTCCGCACCGACGGCGTCCGCTGGGAGCCGGACGAACCGGACGAGGAAGGGCCGGATGACGACGCGGACGCTGTCTCGGTCACCGTGCAGTTCGGTCCGCCGCCCGGTCCCGCGGAGGAGGCGGCATGGGAGCAGATCGCCGCGGCGCTGGAGGGCACGAGCCTCGCCGGAACCGCCTTCCCGCTCGCTGCCGCCGCCGCGTGGCTGGACGAGCGCACCTCCGCGGAGGACGCCCATCAAACGTTGCTCTGCGAGGCGGACGCCTACGTCCCCGGCCTCGCGTTCGTGCGGGACGGCGGAACGGGGAACTCCGGCCGGCTGTGTGCGGCGTACGGGCACGAGGACTTCCTCTCCGCGGAACACATCGCCCGGATCGACGTGATCCGGTTCGGTGCCGTGAAGGCGACGCCGCCCTCCGAGGCGGCCGGGCGGCGGCTGGAAGCCGCGGTCGGTCGGGCGAAGGTGAAGGCCGTGAAGAAGGCGTTGGCGGACGGAGCGACCCTCGGCGTGCTGCCGAACTCCCGTCACACCGCGCTGTGGTTGGCCTGCGAGAAGGCGTCGACCTTCGAGGCGACGGACCGGGCGGCGCTGTTCGAGATCATCGGCCTGCTACTGGACGCCGGCGCCGATCCGAACGCCCGGCCGGTCGATGCGGCGTCCCCCCTGGAGCAGGCGATCGCCACGGAGTTCGTGCAAACTCGCGGCCCCGCGTGCGGCGTGCTGGATGTGTCCGAATTGATCCGGCGCCTCGCCGCCGCCGGTTGCGACGTGAACGCCGTCTCCCAAGAGCACAGCTATTACCGCGAACGCATCCTCCACGTCGCCGCGACGCAGAACCGGCCGGCGTTCGTGACGCTGCTGCTGGAACTGGGCGCCGACCCGTCGCAGGAAGACGCCCGTGGCCTCACTCCGTATCAAGCATTAATTAAGATGCTCGAATCGAACGCCCAACGGACCTGGGCGCCGAACCACGTCCCGCTGGAACGGGGGTTGGAGGACCACGCCGAGGTTCTGGCGCTGTTGAAACCGGTCGAGAGAGATTGAGTGGAGCGTGGAATTTGATCTCCCCTCTCCCCCTTTTTGGGGGAGAGGGGTCGGGGGTGAGG
>NZ_WTPX01000264.1 GCF_013036045.1 Alienimonas chondri | reverse complement strand
CCTCACCCCCGACCCCTCTCCCCCAAAAAGGGGAGAGGGGAGATTCGCACTCGACCGCCAACCGCCCGCTCGTTCCCCCGCTCCCGTTTCGCCCGGAAGGCGCGCCATGTTCCGCACCCTGATCGTCCTGCTCTGCCTGCCGTGGGCCGCGTCCGTCGCGTTCGGACAGGCCGCCGGGCTGCGCGGCGGGTCGAGCGAATCGTCGTTGGTCGCCCGGCTCCAAGCCCCGGACCCGACCGCCGCGGAACGCCTGATTACGGTGGAGGCCGTGGCGGAGGTCCGCGTCGTCCCGTCTCGGCTGCGCGTCGTGCTGGCCGTCGCCGCACAGGGCGAGACGGCCGACGAAGCGAACGCGGCGGGAACCGCGCTGCTGACCGCCACGAAGGCGAAGCTGACCGCCGCAGGCATCGCGGCGGCGGACGTGGACACCGACTTCATCGCCGCCTTCCCGGTGTACGCCTGGGGCGTGGAGCAGCAGGGCGGCAAGGACGTGCTGGCGGAGAACCGCGTCGGCACGCGGGTGCAGTCCAACCTGCACGTCGCCGTCGCGGACGAGGCCGCCGCGCTGAACGCGATCAAGGCGGCGGTGGGCGACGGCGTGGACCTGCTGGCCGTCGATTACTGGAGCGACGACCTCGAAGCGAAGCAGATCGAGGCTCAGAAGAAGGCGCTCGCCGCGGCCCAGGCGAAGGCGAAGCTGCTGCTGTCGGTGTTCCCCGAGAAGCCGCAGCCGATCAACGTCTGGGAGGGCACGCGGATTCTCTATCCGCACGAACTGTACGAGAGCCTCCCCAGCGCCGAGGACGGCGCCCGCACCTATTACGACCGCGACGGCATGACCCGCGTGCCGGCGCCCCGGCCGTTGCAGGTCTACTACCGCGGCCTGTTCGCGGACATCGACGCCGTCGAACCCGTCATGCCGGGCCGACGGGAGATCGAAGTCGTCTCGACCGTGCGGCTCTACTACGCGGCGCCGGGGCGGCCGGTCGGAGAGTCCTCCCGAGTCGAGCCCGTCCGGTGAACGTCTCGACTTACGATCTCCCCTCTCCCTTTGGGAGAGGGGTCGGGGGTGAGGGCGAGCGGTCCGCACGGATCGGGCGGCTGCGAATCGCTCGCGGCGCCCCCTCACCCCCAGCCCCTCTCCCCGGGGGGAGAGGGGAGCCGTCGAGAATGAGTCCGTCCGCTGCCCGTTTCGTTCCTCCGTCCCACCGCGACTGATGCCCAGCGACTCCGCGGACCTGTCCGGGTACGCCCTCGATCTGTTGCGGCCGTGGTGGCTGCTGGGGCTGCTGCTGCTCCCGGCGCTCTGGTACCTGTACCGGCGGAGCCTGGTTGACTTCGACCGCGGCCAGCGGATCGCCTCGCTGGCGGTGCGGTCGGTGGTGGTCGTGCTGCTGGTGTTGGCCCTCGGCGGCCTCACGCTGCTGCGGCCGACGACGGAGCGGTACGTCGTGTTCGTCGCGGACGAATCGCTGTCGGTGGGGGGGGAGGAGGGGCGGAACCCCGTCCGCGAGTACCTCGCCGCGTTGGGCGAACTGCCCTCGGGGGACGAAGCCGTCGTGCTGCCCTTCGCCGCGGACGTGGGCACGCCGGTGTCGCTGGCGGCGTTTCTGGAAGCGGGAACCGAAGCGGGGGGCGCGCCGCCTAGCGGCGACGGCGAAGCGGAGTCCGCCAAGGAGCGATTGCGGGGCACGGACGTCGCCGCGGCGCTCCGCACGGCGCTCGCCGCGGCGCCGCCGGACAAGGTGCGCCGCGTCGTGCTGCTGACCGACGGCAACGAAACCGCCGGGAACGCCGTGCAGGCGGCGCTGGGGTCGCTCGACCGCATCGACGTCGTCCCCCTGCCCACGCGGGCCGAGCCGGAGGTCGCCGTCTCCGAGGTGCTCGTCCCCTCGCAGGTCGCCCGCGGGGAGCCGTTCTTCGTGGAGGTCGCCGTCGATTCCAACCACGACGACGAAGTCACCGTCGAGGTCTTCCGCGGCCCGCTCAAAGTGGTCTCCGAGAAGCAGACGTTGAAGCCCGGCGAGAACCGCTTCCGCTTTCGCCAGACCGTCGAGCGCGACCGCCTCGCGGAGTACACCGTCCGCATCAGCGGGGCGAAGGAGGACGCGCTGGTCGACAACAACGCCGCGTCCGGCCTCGTCTACGCCGCCGGCAAGCCGCGCATTCTGCTGATCGATTCCGACCCCGACGCCGCCCGCAGCCTCGTCTGGGCGCTCGAAGAAGAGGACGTGGAGGCCGACGTGCGTCCCCCCCGCGGCGTGCCGGAGGACGTGGCCGACCTGCAGAACTACGAGGTCGTCGTCCTCGCCAACGTCCCCGCGACGGACCTGTCCAGCCGTCAGATGGCCGTCATGCGGACCTACGTCCGCGACCTCGGCGGCGGGTTGGTGATGCTGGGCGGGGACCAGTCCTTCGGCCTCGGCGGCTACTACCGCAGCGTGTTGGAGGAGGTGCTGCCGGTCCGCTCCGACTTCGAAAAGGAGAAGGAGAAGCCCTCGCTGGCGATGGTGTTGATCATCGACAAATCCGGCTCGATGGGCGGCCAGAAGATTGAGTTGGCCAAGGACGCCGCCAAGGCCGCGGTCGAACTGCTCGGCCCGAAGGACCAGCTGGGCGTGATCGCCTTCGACGGCGCCCCGACCTGGGTCTCCGACATTCGCCCCGCCAGCGACAAGGCCGGGCTGGAAGCGAGCATCTCCACCATCGGCGCCGGCGGCGGCACCACGCTGTATCCCGCGATGACCGAGGCCCGCGACGCCCTCCGCCGGGCCGCCGCGAAGCTCAAGCACGTCATCATCCTGACCGACGGCCAAAGCTCCCCCGGCGACTTCGACGGCGTCACCCGCGACCTCGCCAGCGACCGCGTCACCGTCTCCACGGTCGGCGTCGGGCAGGGCGCCGACATGAACCTCCTCGAAGAGATCGCCCGCACCGGCGGCGGTCGGCACTACTTCACCGACGACCCCGGCAACATCCCCCAGATCTTCGCCAAGGAGACCGTCACCGCCTCGAAATCGGCCATCAACGAGGAACCGTTCGTCCCGCAACTGCTCCGCCCGACCGCGGTGCTGGACGGCGTGGGGGTGGAGGACGCCCCCTTCCTGCTGGGCTACGTCGTCACCCGTCCGAAGGCGACCGCGGAGGTGATCCTCGGCACCGAAACTGGCGACCCGCTGCTGACCTGGTGGCGCTACGGGCTGGGTTGGTCCGTCGCCTTCACCAGCGACGCCGGCCCTCGCTGGGCCGCGGAGTGGCTCGCCTGGGAGGGCTTTGGTCCCTTTTGGGCGCAGGTCTTCCGCCACGCGATGCGGAAGGGCGGCGGCACGGGGACGACGGTGAACCTCGCCCGCGACGGCGACCGCGTGCGGATGACGCTCGACGCCGCCGACCCCGCCGGCGGCTGGCGGAACGACGCGACCACCGAACTGACCGTGATCGACCCCGCCCTCGGCAGCCGCACCGTGCAGGCCCGCCAAACGGCCCCCGGCCGCTACGAAGCGGAGTTCCAGGTGCCCCGAGGCGGCGCCTACCACACGGAGATCTCCCAGAAGATCGGCGAGCAGGTCGTCGCCCGCCAAAGCCGCGGCGTGACGGTCGGCTACCCGGAAGAACTGCGTTTGCGTCCCACGAACGAAGCGCTCCTGCGTTCCCTCGCCGCCGCCGGCGGCGGCACGTTCGACCTCCCCGCCGCCGACGTCTTCGCCCCCGACGACGCCACCGC
>NZ_WTPX01000263.1 GCF_013036045.1 Alienimonas chondri | reverse complement strand
CTGCCGGACGGCACGGTGCTGGTGTTCGGGCCCGGATCGGTCACGCCGCAGCAGTGGCGGGACTTCCGCGAGGTGCCGTTCGGCGATCTCGTGCTCGAAGAGGAACCGGAACCGCTGTCGCTGGCCGGTTCGTTCGAGTCGGACCCGCCGAAAACGGACTCGGCATCGGAGCCGGCCGGGCGCATCAACCCCCGCCGCACCGCGGATGAGAGTCGCGCCGACAACGGCGCCGGCAGCCGTTCGGCCGCCGACGACGCGCTGGTGACGCCGACGCTCACGCTGCCCGCCGGCGACCCGGTGACCAGTCTGCCGGCCGCCCCGTCGAACCCGGCGAAAGACCCGGTGTACAGCCTCGCCGCCCCGGCGGACGGCTTCGGGGCGAGCGGCTTCGGAGCGAACGGGGACCGCGGTCCGCTTCGCGGCGAGGGGCAAACGGTCGTGGACGTGACGGACATGTACGACAGCGGGCCGAACGAGGTCGCGCTGCTGCCGGCTCCGGGTGCCTCGCCGTACTACGGCGACGCGATGCCCGGGAACGGTTCCAGCCTGGCGAACGACGACTCGCACCTGATGGCGCTGGAGGACTACCCGGAGATGCCGGGGCTCGGAGCGCTCAGCCCCGGCATCTCCGGGTAGTCCTCCAGCGCCCCCCAGCCGATCCCCGGCGAGTCGGCGAAGCCGATCTCGGCCGAACCGCTCGCCCCTGAGTCCGCGACGGATGCGCAGGCCGATTCGGTCTCCGCGGAGGCCGCCGGCGGGTTCCCGTGGGTCCCGGCGGGACTCGGGTTGGGCGCCCTGTTCGGCGGACTCGTCGCGTTGACGATCGCCCGGCAGTGGAAGTTCGGCATCGCGACGAGCACGCCCCGTGTCGCCGCCCAATCGGCCGCCTCGGCGCCGCCGGTCGCCGCGGAAGAGACGACCGCAACGCCCGCCGCGGCGCCGGCGCCGATCTCCCCCCGGCTGAAGATGCTGGAGGATCTGATCGCCGACCGTCTGCCGATGGACGAGGAGGAGCTTCGGTTGCCGGAATCAATCGCCCTGCACGGTCGCACCGCGGGGATGACCAAGTTGCGAATGCAGTCCGCCGAGGCGTCGATCGCGGGTCCGCGGTTCGCCGAGACCGGCGCCGGCGCCGGAGCCGAAAGCGGCGCCGCCCGCCGGACGCGTTCGGCCGCGGCCTGAGTCCGCCGCCCGCGTCCCCGTCGTCCGCCCCCCGTTTCCGTCAGCCCTTCCCGTTCCGGGTTCCCCACCGATGTCCACCACGACCCGGTCCGCCACGACCCGCCCCTGCCTGACGGTGCTGGATCTGGGCGCCCACCGCTTTCGCTCGCTGCGTCGCAGCGGCGGACGCACGATTGGTCGGAGTTGCCGGGCCGCCTACGGCACGCTGCCGGACAGCCCCGCGCGGCGTCGATTGCTCGAACAGGTGGGATTGAACTTCGCCACCACCCAGCCGAGCGACGGCGAAGAGAGCGAACTGCTGCTGTTCGGCGACGCCGCCGACGAGTACGCCAAGCTGTTCGGCACCCCCCCGCTGGCGCTGCTGCCCGGCGGCAAAGTGCCCACCGACGACCCGCCGGCCCGGCAAATCGTCGCCGCCCTGATCGATTCGCTGCTGCCGGACCCGCTGTTCGCGGATGAACGGGTGAAGGTCGTATTCCCGGGCAAGGATGCGGACCGGGACTTCCTCTCCCGCGTAATCCGTCTGCGGGGCTACGAGCCGGAAGCCGTCGACCCCGCCGAGGCGTTCGCCGCCGCGACGATGCCCGCCACCGGCTTCCGCGGCTTGGCCCTGATCTGCGGCGCCGACCGCTGGGAACTGGCCGCGGTGCTGGGCGGCAAGGTGGCCGCCCGCTGCGTCGCCGAGGGCGGCACGACCGCGTTGGACCGCCGCCGGGCCGAAGATCGGTCCGAGGTGGTTTACGAACGCGACGGCGAGAAGTATCTCGACGTCGACGCCTGCCGCCGCACCCGCGAAGAGTTCAGCGGCACGCTGCTGGACCCGATCGGCGAGGAGGAGGAAGCCGTCGCGGAACTGCACGCCGCGGCCTTGGGCGAACTGCTCGCCGAGGCCGCCGAGCGGTTCGCCAAGGAACCGGCGCTGCGGCACATTCACAAACCGCTGCCGGTGTTCTGCGGCGGCGGCGCCGCCCGCATCGCCGGCTTCCCGGAACTGGTTGAGGCCTGTTTTGCCAAGACGGAGTTCCCGATCCCCGTCGGCCCGGTCACCGCGGTGAAGGCGGACAATTACACGACCGCCCGCGGCGCCCTGATCCTCGCGGAACTCGACAACGCCGCCGCGGAGACCCTC
The DNA here is from genome assembly GCF_013036045.1 of Alienimonas chondri. Taxonomy (GTDB): domain Bacteria; phylum Planctomycetota; class Planctomycetia; order Planctomycetales; family Planctomycetaceae; genus Alienimonas; species Alienimonas chondri. The sequence continues at coordinate 1,423 of NZ_WTPX01000263.1, read as the reverse complement.
GAATCCCGCGAACGTCTGACCGACCTCGCCGTCGCGGCCTAACGACGCCGATCGCCGGCCTCACGCCGTTCAGTCTTCGTTCCGCCGTCCTCGGGGCGATCGAACGACAGGCGGCGAAGCGTGTCGAGGTCCTTGACGAGCAAGCCGTCGGGCAGCGGAGCGGCGGGCGCCCAGGTCTGGCCCGCGGCGACGCGATGGGTGGCCAGGATCTCCGTCTCCGCCCCGCGGGCGGCGAGAACCAGTAGCGTGCCGTCGTCCTTGAGGACGAGCACGCGGCCCTCTTCCTCCCCCGCCGTCGGCGGAAGCGAAAGCAGCGTCCCGTTGGCGCCCTCGCGGCCGCGGGTCGACCACAGCAACTCGCCGGTCGCCGGGTCCAGGGCGAATAGCTGCCCGCTGCGGAGATGCGAGAAGCCGTACAGCAGGCCGTCGCAGATCACGCCGGTGCTCATGTCCAGGGCGGCGGCCTCGGTATGCCAGAGTTCTTCGACCGTCCAGCCGCTCGCCGCCTCGGGGTTGGCGGACCGGGTCGGACGCAGGGCGCGGACGCCGCGGTTCTCCGCGCCGACGATCACCGTGCCGTCGTGGATCGTGGGCGTGGGCATGTTCTGATCGCCGCCGACGTGCGGCAACGAGCTGCGCCACAGTTCGGCGCCCGTCGCAGCGTCCACGCCGAGAACCGCTTCGTGCGTCCAGGCCACGACCTGCCGAACGCCGTCGATCTCCGTGACGACCGGCGAGGAATAGCTCGCCCCGTCGCCGACCAGTTCCCACAGCGTCTCGCCGGTGCGGGCGTCGAAGGCGGTGAGGGCGCCGGCGTCGTCGTTGCCCAGGTGGACGATCACCGCCCCGTGCGGCCCCGTGTTCGGATCGAACGCCGGGGAGCCGCTGGCGCCCCAGTTCGGCCGACCGGGGGCGAAGCGATCGGCAGGTTTGCGGCTCCAGAGCGGTTCGCCGGTCTCCGCGTCCCAGGCCCGCACCGTGCCGGTGATGCTGTGTGTGAAGACCCGGCCGTCGGCGAGCAGCGGAGACGCCTTCGGACCGGCCCCGTGTCGCTCGCCGCCGGGTTGCGCCTCGAAGGGCACCGCCCAGCCTCGCCGCCAGACCGTGTCGCCGGTCGCCGCATCCAGCCGCCACAAAACCTCTTCTTCCCCCTGCCGGGCGTGCAGATAGACCCGTTCCCCGGCGACCAACGGCGATCCGTACCCCGTTCCCACCTCGACCCGCCAGCGTTCCGTGGGAGCCTGCGACCAGTCCGCCGACGGAGCGAACTCGTGTACGCGGCCGTCCCGGTTCGGCCCGAGCCAACCCGGCCAATCGGCGGATTCGGAGACGTCGGCCGGAGCGGCCAACAACGGGGCGAGCAGGAGCGCGGCGATCATCGAGCGGGGGCGGGCTGCGGGGGAGGGACGATGCAGGGTAGGAG
>NZ_WTPX01000262.1 GCF_013036045.1 Alienimonas chondri | reverse complement strand
GCCCTCGCCCGGTGCGAAGCGGACGCCGACGAAGCCCGCGCCGGCCTCGCCGCCCTCGCCGCCGCCGGGGCGGTGCCCTCGGAGGAGGATCTCGTCACGGCTCGCGCGGACCGGGACGCCGCCTGGGCCGCGGTTCGCTCCCGCCTCAATGGCGAAGAGCCGGCGAGCGATGCCCCCGCGGATCTCATTCAGCGGCTGGAACGAGCGACGACCGCCGCGGACGAGGTCGCCGATTCGTTGCGGGCGGAGGCCGGCCGGGTCAAAGAAGCGGCTGCGCTCAAAGCCGCGATCGCCAAGCACGAGGCCCGCATCGCGACCGCCGCGGCGCGGTTGGAGAAGGCCGAGGCGGCGCTTGCCGGCGGTGACGAACGATGGGCCGCCCAGTGGCCGGAGTTGTCGGTTCCCCCCAATCCCCCGGCGGAGATGCGGGCGTGGCTGGCGACCGCGGAGGACGTTCGGAGCGATCACGGCGCCTTGCTCGATCTGCACGACCGACGGGCTGCGGAGGAGTCCGCCGCGACCGCCGCCGCCCGCGAACTGGCCGATCGACTGGCCGAGGTGGAAGCCGGGTTGAGCGGCGGGGAGACCGATTTGACGGAAGACTCGCTGGCCGATCTGCCGTTGAACGATCTGCGGGATCGGGCCGCCCGGGCTCGCAAGCGGGCGGAGGGATTGGCTGGTCAGCAGGCCGTGTTCGAGTCGGACCGACAGAAGAGCGAAACGTTCCTGCAGACCGCCGTCGCCGCGGAGGCCGATGCACAGGCGGGCCTCGCCGCGTGGGCCGCCGACTGGGCGACCGCCACGGCGCCGCTCGGACTGACGATCGGCGGCGGGCGGAGCGAGGATCAGGACGGCGAAGCGCCGGCCGGCCCGGACCCGGCTGCGGTGCGGGCGTTTCTGAACGGCTGGGGAACGGTGCAGAAGCATCGCACCGACGCCGCGGAGATCCGTCGTCGGCTCTCGGAGATCGACGCCGCCCGCGATCGCTTCGCCGCGGAGGCGGGTTCGCTCGCCGCGACGCTCGCCCCGGATCTGAACCCCGAACTCGATCCGGCGGCCCAAGTCGCGACGCTCTCGGAGCGATTGGAAGCGGCCGAGGAGCGGGCGAAGGATCTGCGGGAGCTGCCGACGACGATCCGCGAACTGCAGGACGATTCCGACGTGCAACGGGCCGGGGAGGAGGCGACCGCCTTCCTCGCCGCCGCCCGGGCCGGCGACCCGGACGAGCTGGCCGCGCGGGCGGAGTCGCTGGAGGCGGAGGCCGAGGATCTCGACCGTCGACGCGACGCCGCGATCGAAGCCGTGCGGGACGCCGAGGCGGAACTCGCCGCCCTCGACACGCAGGGCAAGGCGGCCGAGGCGGAGCAGCGGGCGCAGGGGCTGTTGGCGAAGGTCGACGCCAACGCCGATCGCTACGCCCGGCTGGCGTTGGCGGACGCGCTGCTCGCCGCCGCGGCGGAGCGGCATCGCGCCCGACATCAGGGGCCGGTACTGGCGAAGGCGGGGCGGTTGTTCGCCCGGCTGACCGGCGGGACGTTCGCAGGCTTGGACGTGAGCTTCGAGGGCGGCGACGAACCGGCGTTGGTCGGACTGCGACCCCCGACGCTCGTGGACGGCGTGGAGACCCCCGGGGCGAAGCTGCTGCCGCCGCAGATGAGCGACGGCACCCGCGACGCGCTCTACCTCTCGCTGCGATTGGCCGGGCTGGCGGAGACGGCCTCCGGCCGCCCGGTCCCGCCGCTGGTGGTGGACGATGCGCTGGAACGCTTCGACGACGCCCGTACCGCCGCGGCGCTCGCCGCGCTGGCGGAACTGGCCGATCCGAAAGAAGACGGGATGGGCGGCAGTGTGCAGGTCATCCTGTTCACCCACCACGCCCGCGTCGCCGAACTGGCCGCGGCTCTCCCCGCCGGCCGGGCCACGGTGCATCGCCTGCCGACCGCCCACCTGCCCGGCGGCGGATCGGCGGAACCGGCGATCGAGGTTCCGCCCCAATCCGTTCGCACCAAGACCGCCAAGACGAAGTCGGAACCGCGGACCGCGGCGTCGCCCAAGCCCAAATCAAAGGCGACCGCGACGGCGAAGCGGGGAGCGCTGCCGAGCGGTCGTTCAGGGCGTAAGGCGCGTGACCTTGCTCGGCTTCCAGCCGATGCGGTGGGCTTTCGCCCGGATCGGTCCGTCCGCGGGGGCGTCGAACGGCTTCACGTACACCCGCCACGCCTCGTCGCCGGGGAGCTTGTAGCCGAGGGAGGCGCCCTCGGTCTCGCAGGTGATCGCGACCGTGCCGTCGACCTCCACGATGCGCGGCTTGGCGGTGGTCGGCTGCTCGCCGTTCGGCCAGAGGGTCGCCATCAACTCCGCCCCGTCGAGCGTGCGGTAGTCGTCGGTTCGGGTCATCCAGTCGCCGAGCGCCGCCCGCATTTCCAACAAGGTCGCGGCATACTTCGGGTCGTCGGCCAGGTTGTCGGTTTCGTGTCGATCGACGGCGGTGTCGTACAGTTCCTCGGTCGGCTTGGACGTGCCGGAGAGCTGCCACTGAGACTCGCCCAGCCCGCCGTCGGCGACGAGGCGGGTGATCTCCGCGGCGCCGGCGGCCCGGTCGCGGTAGGGCACGTCGCCCCAGTACGGCAAGTCGGAGCGGAGGTTGAGGACGTATTTGAATCGCGGCCCGCGGGCGGCCCGAATCGTTTCCGGCGCCGGGTCCATCCGATCGCGGGCGGCGAAGAGGAACTCCCGCGGCGCTCCGGCGTGTTCGCCCAAGAAGGCGGGGCCGGGCATCCAGGCGGGCGGTTCGATCCCGACGAGGCTCAGCACGGTGGGGGCAAAATCGACGAAGCTGACCAGCCGGTCCGTGCTTTCTCCGGGGGCATACTGGCCGGGCGTGCCGCGGTCGGGGTGGCCTTCGGGGAACCGAACGATCAACGGCACCTGCAAGCCGGTGTCGTAGACCCAGCGTTTGTGCCGCGGCAGGCCGTCGCCGTGGTCGGAGAAGTACATCACGACGGTGTTCTCCCGCAGGCCGTCGGCTTCCAGCTCGGCCAGCAGCTCGCCGACCCATTGGTCCAACTCGGCGAGGTTGTCGTACTGCCGGGCGATGTCCTCGCGAATGGCGGGGGTGTCCGGGAGGAAGGGCGGGACGACGACCGCGGCCCGGTCCGTCACCGCGGGGCTGGTGCGTTCATGGATCTTGCTCTCGTGAGTGATCGTCGAGTTGAACACCGCGAAGAACGGCGCCGCCTCCGGCGTGCCGTGGCTGGGTCGATTCCGCCAATGGGCCTCGTCGCTGCTCTCGTCCCAAACCGTGACGGGCGCTTGGAACTGATAGTCTTCCTTGACGTTGTTCGTGCAGTAATAGCCGTGCGCCCGCAGCAGTTCGGGGAAGCACTTGACCTCCGGCGGCGGCGTCGCCTCCCAGACGGGGATGGCTCGCAGGACGGGATCGGTGACGTCCGCGAGGGCGGCGGTGCGGCTCGTCACCCGCATCGGCCCGGCGCCGGCGGAGGTCGGATAGGTCCCGGTGATGAGGGTGAACCGATTCGGCGCACACACGCCGTACACGCCGAACGCCTGGGTGTACCGCGTGCCCTCCGCGGCGAGGCGATCGAGGTTCGGCGTGCGGCCCAGCGGATCGCCGTAGCTGCCCAATCGCGGCGACAGGTCTTCGCAGGTAATCCACAGCACGTTCAGCGGCGCCGCGGTCGCGCCCGCGGGCGGGGCGGCGGACGCGTCGTCGGAGGC
>NZ_WTPX01000261.1 GCF_013036045.1 Alienimonas chondri | reverse complement strand
GCCCTCTCAGGCGTCGCTGTTCCGTCCTCCCCTCTCCCCCAAAAGGGGGCGGGGGTGAGGGGGCGGTGAGTTGCGAACGCCGTTCACGATCCGGCGCTCAGCATTGGCAGCCCGAGGCGCGAGCCGAGGTGTGCAGGCATGGCAGGATCACCCGGCCTCGCTTGCGCTTCGGACTCACAATCTCTGAGCGGGGGCGTAGGAGCCGTGCGTCACCCTCACCCCCGGCCCCTCTCCCTGAGGGAGAGGGGAGAAGAGGGGGCGGACCCATTACTTCGTCCGCAGGTCCAACACCGTCAGCGATTCCTCGTCCGCCAGCAGCAATCGCCCGTGCGATAAGACAGGCGCCGGCCAGGCGGGGTAGCTGATCTTCGGGACCGTCGTGCGGCTGCGTTCTTGATAACCGTTCGCGGAGGGCGCGGCGCAGAACAACGTGCCGCGCTCGCCGAGAATATACAGCGTGCCGTTCTTCCCCACGCTCGGAGCCAGCAGGCAGGAGCCGCGGCCGAAGTCGGGGAAGGGCACGCGGTCGCCGGCGGCGTTGACGTAGCCGGCAGCGTTGCGGGCGAAGGTGATCTCGCCCGCGGCGTCGCGGCCGTCGGCGGACCATTTGAGTTCGCCCGTCGCGAGGTCCACGCACTCCAGCATTCCCTCCCGCTCGTGCCGGCCGGCGAAGCCGTAGATCAGGCCGTCGTGGATCACGGGGGTGCTCCAGTGACAGGCCAACCGGTCGAGATCCCGCCAAACCTCCGTCACGGCGTCGCCGGACGGCTGGACCTTCAATAAGACGGAGCCGGCTCGATAGGCCGCGGTTAATAAGATGCGGTCGCCCACGACCACCGGCCGGGCGGCGTTGACGCTTTCGTATTTCGGGCTGCGGAACCAATAGGCGAACCGCTGGGCGCCGGTGCGGGGGTCGAGGCTCACCAATCCCTGCCGGACCAAGCAGAGCAGGTGCGGCTCGCCGTGGATCGTCGCCAGCAGCGGGGTCGCATAGCTGACGACCTGCTCCTCGCCGGTCCACTCATAGGGGCCGTCGTCGCCCCGTTCCTGACGAACCGTCACGCCGTCCCACGTCTGCTTGCCGACGGCCTGCCAGACGGTCGCCCCGGTGTCGGGGTTCACCGCGACGATCCCGGCGTTCGGCTGGCCGCCGGGGGCGAAGATCACCAGCGACTCGCCCTCGTCGCCTTCATACAGAACCGGCGAGCCGCCCACGCCGAAGAACCAGCGGGGGATGTCGAGGTCCGCGTTGAAGTCGCGGCTCCAGCGTTCTTCGCCGGTGTTCAGATCGACGCACGCCGCCCGGCCCGCGGCGCCGAGGGTGTAGACCGCCCCGCCCCCGTTCCCCTCGCCAGATCGGTTCATCACCACCAGCGGCGAGGCCCGCGGACCGCCGTTGTAGCCGTAGGGATCGCGGAAGGCTGTCGGGGCGGCGGACTCCCACGTGACGGCGCCGGTGTTCAGATCGCGGCGGGTGAGGATCTCCCGCCCGCCCTCGCGGCGATGGGTGAGGACGACCTGCTTCGTCCCGCCGTCGGCTGCGGCGCCGGGCGCTGTACCGGGCACGGTGACGACGACCGGGGCGCTGTAGCCCTCGCCGATCTCCGCGGTCCAGGCGAGAACCGCGGCGGCGTCGGGGACGGCGGTTCGCAGGCCGGTCTCCTCGCTGACCCCGGTCCCCTGCGGGCCGAGAAACGCCGGCCAGTCGCCGGGCGTTGAGTTCGGGGCGGGGTCCGGCGCCGGGGCGGGCGCCAGGCAGGCGCAGACGAGCAGAACGAGCGACGGCACAGGATTCACCGGGGCGACGGGCGAGGTTCGCGCGTAGTATAGGGGCCGCCCCCCGGGACGCCTCCGCGGCGTACCCCCGCGGCGACCGCCGTTGACCGCGGGGTCGGGGGCGGCCTACACCCGTCGACGTTCGGATGCGGTCGACGCCCGACCGACTCCCGGACGCCCGGGTTCGTTTCGGTTCACGCCGCCCCGAAGCCCTCATACCGACCAGACGCCGGTTCGCCCCGGCTCCCCGGTTGATCGCCTCGCCGACTTATCGCCCTGCTCACAGTCACCATGAATCGCCGCACCGTCCTCCTGTCGATGTCCGCCCTGCTCGTGTGCGGCGTCGCCGCCGGCGGATACGCCTATCACAACCACCACAAGTACAAGCACGTCGCCACCCACGAGGCCGGCATGATGTACCGCAGCGGGTGGTGCGAGCCGGAGGTGATGAGCGAACTGGTCGAACGCTGGCAGATTCGCAGCGTGGTGAACCTCTGCCGCCCGGGCGAGATGGGCGAAGCCCGCTGGCAAGGCGAACGCGACGCCGTCACCAACGCCGGCGCCAAGCTGCTGGAACTGGATATGCCGCTGACCGTCGACCCGGCCGATCCGCTGCTGCAAACGCACATGGACGCCATCGCCGACCCGGACAACTACCCGATGCTGGTGCACTGCCAGCACGGCGTGACCCGCACCGCGAAGTTCATCGCCATGTACGACATCGTCATGCGGGGGCACACCGCGGAGCAGAGCCTCGACGCCCAGCCGCTGTTCGGCCGCGATCAGCAGAACGTGCACGTCACCGCCTTCGCCAAGCAGTTCGAGGACGCCCACAAGTCGCTGTATCCGCGGGTCAGCCACGCGGACCTCGACGTCCTCCGCGACGCGCACTGAGGCGACGGCATACGGATGACGCCGGGTGCCATGCTCTCACCGGCCGACAGAGCGGAGCGGCGTCGGTTGGGTTGAGCATGCGAGCGACGCTCCGCCCTTCCCGAAGGTCCGAGTCGCTCTCCATGCTCACCCGCCCCGTCCGCTCCGCTCCCGGGGCGTGAGAGCATGCCGCCCAGGCGTTCTTGCTCTTCGCACGCACCGACCCATGCCCGTCGTCACCGTCTGCATCCCGCACTGGCAGGTCGAGGTCTACGCCAAGCCCTGTCTGCGGAGCCTGCGGAAGTTCCTCCCCAGCGCCGACCCGGACGTCGAGCTGGAGGTGATCGTCGTCGACAACGGCTCGCGGGACGGCAGCCTCGATTATCTGCGGTCGCTCTCCTGGATTAAATTAATCGAGCGGCCGGAGGAGACGTCGGACAACTGGCCGACGAACGTCTTCACCGCGTGGGATCTCGCCGCCCGGGAGGGGAAGGGCGAGTATCTCCTCACGATGCACTGCGACGTGTTCGCCCGCCGCGACGGCTGGCTCGACCCGCACCTGCGGACGATCAATCAGCCGGTCGCGACCGGCGAGCCGCCGATCGTCGCCAGCGGGGCGTGGAAGCTGGAACTCAGCAGCCCGCTGTATCAAAGCTGGAAGCGGGTCACCGGCGCCGCGATCGGGCGTTTGAAGACCGCGCTGGGACGCCCGGGACGGAACTATACGGGTCGCGAATACCCGCGTGATTACTGCGCCCTCTATCGCCGCGAGGCGCTGGTGGAGCACGACTTGTCGTTCGTCCCGGAGGGGAACCTCGGCGGCGGTCTCGCGGTGACGCAGCGGATCTGGGCCGCGGGATTGGATCTGGCGACGTTCCCCGTCTCCGAGATGGCCCGCAGCGTCGTCCACGTCACGCACGGCACCGCGGCGGTCACCCCGGACAAACCGCTCCGCCACGCCCGCAAGCAACGGCAGGTCGAGCGCGCGGTTCAGAAGCTGTTCCGGGCGAAGTGGGTGCGGGAACTGTCCGAAGACGACTCGCTGGACGGCCCGCGGGCCGAGCAACCCGCCCATCGCGCCGCGGCGTAGCGTCGTCCTCCCCTCGCCCCCTTTTGGGGGAGAGGGGCCGGGGGTGAGGG
>NZ_WTPX01000260.1 GCF_013036045.1 Alienimonas chondri | reverse complement strand
CGCCGTGCCCCGCCGCCTCGACCCGCCCCACACGAGTTCCCCCGTGATCGAAGACGCCCCAGACGCGGAGGTGACGGCGGTCGACGGGACCGCGGCCGACGCGCCGGAAACCGGCCCGGGATTCGAGGCCGCGCGCGTGAAAGCGAAGCAACTCCCGACCACTCCGGGCGTGTATCTGTTCAAAGACGACGCCGGCCGAGTCATCTATGTGGGGAAGGCGGTCAACCTGAGGAGCCGCGTGGGCAGTTATTTCTTAAAGGCCGCCGCGGCCGAGCGGCGGACGGCGGAACTGGTCACGCAGATCGCGGATCTCGATCATATCGACTGCCGGGACGAGGTCGACGCCCTGCTGACCGAGGCCCGCCTCATCAAGGACGTGCGTCCGCGGTATAATTCGGACCTCAAAGACGACAAGACATTTCCGTACCTACAAATCACCACGCGGGAGGACTTCCCGCGTGTCGAGTTCACCCGGGAGCCGAAGGATAAATCCGTCAAGCTGTACGGCCCGTTCCCCAGCGCCGGCAAGCTGCGGGGCGTCATCAACGCCCTGCAGAAAGTGTTCAAGTTCCGCACCTGCGCGCTGGATATCGAGGCCGACGACGAGCGCTGGGAGTGGTTCCGTCCCTGTCTGCTGCACTCCATTAAACAGTGCACCGCCCCGTGCAATCTCAAGATCTCCAAGGAAGAATACGCCCGGGATATTAAACGTCTCAAGATGGTGTTGGACGGCAAGACGCACAACCTGCTGCGGGAGATGAAGAAGGAAATGTCCGCCGCCGCGGAGACGAAAGACTACGAACGAGCCGGCCGTTTGCGGGATCAGATCCGAGCGATCGAAAATATCGACCTGCGAGGCGATCTCGACGAGCACGCCCAGCCGGAGGTGTTCCAGATCGACCCGAAGAAGGGCCTGAAGGGCTTACAGCAGGTCTTCAAACTGCCGGAGACCCCCCGGGTGATCGAAGGCGTGGACATCGCCCATCTGCAGGGCGGGGAGACCGTCGCCAGCCTCGTGCAGTTTATCGACGGCCTGCCGTTCAAGCCGGGCTATAAACGCTTCCGCATCAAAACCGTCGCCGGGGTGGACGACTTCGCCAGCATGCGGGAGGTCGTCTCGCGTCGCTTGAGAAGGCTGCAACAGGAGGGCGAACGCTTCCCGGATATCCTCTTGATCGACGGCGGCAAGGGGCAGCTCTCCGCCGTCGTCGCGGCGATGGAGGCGATCGGTCTGGACGAGACGAACCGCCCCTTCACGATCTCCCTGGCGAAGCGTGAGGAGGAAGTCTTTCTCCCCGGCGATCCGACGCCCAAGATTCTTTCAAGACACGGCTACGGCCTGCGATTATTGCAATACGTCCGCGACGAATCGCACCGTTTCGCCCAGCACTACCACCACATCCTGAGACGGAAAAGCACCTTCGACGAGGCCGTCGGCAGCCGCAAAGGCGGCCCGAAAGGACGGCCGCGGCGGCGGTCGGCGAAGTGAAGGCGCCGGCCCGAACCTCGCGATAAACTGATCGTCATGCCTGCTCTCGCCGAACCGCCGCCCGCCGTCCCGGCTCGTCAACCAGCCGATCGATCCTCCGCGTCCTCCGTCGCGCCGGGATTGACGCTTGCCGACCTCAGCGAGCGGTTCGGGCCGATCCCCGCCAGCCGCGTCGTCACTGCCCCCGCCCCGGGCACGGCGACCTTAGAGGATTGGGAAGCCGCGAATCGCCGTGGAGACGGCCTGTACGAACTGATCGACGGAACTCTGATTCGTAAGCCGATGAGTACTCTCTCCAGTTGGCTCGGAGCCGAGTTCGTGCGTCTTCTTGGGAACCTCGTCGTCCCGCGGGGACTCGGTTGGATTCAGCAGGCGGATGGCTTCTTCAACTTTGAAGACGGACTGCGGGCGCCAGACGCGAGTTTTACCCGGAAGGACAGGCTCCCCGACGGGCGTCTACCGGATCGGGGCTACGTCGCCGTCACCCCAGCGCTCGTCGTCGAAGTGCTTTCCCCCGGCAACACGCGGCGGGAGATGGCGTTGAAGCGCTCAGTCTATTTCGCCGCCGGCGTGGAGGCCGTCTGGGAGGCGGACCCGCTGGCCCGCACCGTGGTCGTCTGGACCGGTCCCGATGCCGACACCCTGCTTCGCGAATCCGACACGTTAACCGGCGAACCCGTATTGCCGGGCTTTACGGCGCCGTTGAGCGAACTGTTCGCCGGGGCGGACCTCTCCAATCCCGCATGAGGGCATCTGCGATGACGAATGAATTCGCCTTTCCCCGCCGCACGTTGCTCGCCGCGGGCGGGGCCGCGGCGTTGGCGGGGTGCGGGGGGAAAGCGGAATCGCCCGCTCGCAATCTGCCGGGGTGGGCGGACGGGGAGAACGCTCCCGGGCCGGTCGTGCTGTTGGGGGACAGCGTGTTCGACAACGGCGGCTACGTCGCCGGCGGGAAGTCCACGGGCGACCATCTCGAAGAGGTAATGGCCGAAGCCGGCGACGAGTGGTCCGCCGTCCTCATGGCGAAGGACGGGGCCGTCGTGGAGGACGTCCCGGGACAGTTCAAGGCGGGGGAACTGGAGAACGCCTACGCCGTGCTCAGCGCCGGCGGGAACGACGCCCTGCGGTCGGCGTCGATCCTCACCAAGCCGGTCTCGATCGCGACCGAGGTCTTTAACGAATTAGCGGACCTGCGGGAGGCGTTTGAAGAGCGCTACGACGCCGCGGTCGCCGCCGTCGTCGAGGCGGCGCAAGGCCGGCTGGCGGTTTGCACGATTTACGACCCGAACTACGACGAACCGCGTCGCCAACGCCCGGCGACCGCCGCCCTGCCGGCGTTCAACGACATCATCACCCGCGTCGCCGTTCGCCGGGGGCTGCCGGTGATCGACCTTCGCACGGCGTTCGTCGCCCCCGACGACTACGCCAACCCGATCGAGCCCTCCGTCGCCGGCGGCTTGAAGCTGGCGGAGTTAATTCGCCGGGTCGTCACGACGCACGACTTCGCCTCCGGCGGGTCACGGTTCTATACGACCTGAACCGCATCCGACGGACGGAGCGGCCTCGGACGATCGACGTATTTCAATACCAGCCCGACGCGGAAGCGTCGGCCGTATGGCGTCTGTTTGTAGGCTTCGACATTCGGATTGTTCCGTCGGCGATGCCGACGGCCGATGCTTTCGCATCGGGCTGGTATGCGATTCTCCAGACGCTGTCGACCTGTCGAGCGCCGGCCCCCCCCCTCACCGCCCGCCCCGCGGCGGTCCGCGGAAGAAATCCTCCGACGGCGTACCGCGGAACTGACGCGGGACGACCGGCCAGTCGTCCGTGAGGAAGTAGGCGTAGGTGCCTTCGGGGAACTCGGGCGTCACGCACTGGCGGCCGTTGCATTCGTCCAGGTCGCCGGACCCCGCGACGTATTCGTAGTCCTGGGTGAAGGTGCCGTCGTATTTCCCCTTGGGCTGACCCTCGCCGCCGGGGCGACGGCCCTCCTTCAGTCGATAGCTGCTTTTTAACTCCTTCACGTCGGAGGAGGCGTCGTCCGCGTCGGCGTAGCCGGTCTTCGCGTAGATCGGGAATCCGTCAGCGGCCCAGCCGATCAGCGGGGAATGGGCGCCGGCCTTCCAGCCGAGGTTCTTCAACAATCCGGTCGGCAGGCCGTGATAGTGATAGGCGCCGGTCGGCTGCACGTGGGCATGGTTTTCGTCCAGCCCCAGGGGCACGGCGCCGGACAGGGCTTCATATTGCCACCGCTCCCCGCCGCCGGGACCGCCCGGCGCTGCTCCCGGAGGACCGCCGCCCGGGGGCCCGTTATTGGGGGGACCGAAGCCGCCGCGACCGCCGGGCGGCGGTCCTCCGGGAGC
>NZ_WTPX01000026.1 GCF_013036045.1 Alienimonas chondri | reverse complement strand
GGGTTTGGGGGCGGGACGTTCGGCGGCCCGTTCCGGCAAGTCGAGACGCGGGAGTCGGACACCGGCGAGCTTTTCGTGCAGGGCCGGCACGTCCTCGTGTTGATTTCGCCGGACCGGTCGAAGGTCTGGGGATGGTCGCAGAGTTCCGGCAAGATGACGCCGCTGCCGGTCGACGTGCCCGAGGAGGAACGCGGCAAGGTGCAGCCGATCGTCGGTCAGGACGTCGCGATGTTGGTCGTCGGCGGAACCGTCTACGCCTTTGGCGGCTCGTCCGGCAAATGGGGTTCGCATCCGGTCGGCGAACGCGACGCCGTGAATCACTTGGGCGTGCCGGTGGTCGGCACGACGGTCGCCGCGACTCGAACGGCGGACGGGGTCTACGCCTACAGCGGCGTGAGCGGCAAAGGCGGCCTGCACGAACTCGGCGAGGGGGAAGAGGCCGTCGCCCCCTCCGTCGGCATCGACTACGCGATGGTTCGCTCGCCGAAGAGCTTCGGCATGTTCAGCGCCGAGACCGGCACCTGGGGTTCGGTTCGCTATCCGCAGCCGCAGGGTGAGTCGGCGCCGGACAACGGCGGCGAAGAAGGCCCGGGCGAGCCGGATCAGCCGGCCGATTCCGATGCGGACCGTGGCTCGTCCAATGCCGAGGCGGACGAAGCAACGGAGTGACCCTCATCCGCTCGTCGCCGGCGCCTCAAGGCGTCCTGAAAAGCGGCGGCCCCCACCGCCTCTTCTGGTAGCCCGGACCGCGGACGATCCCAACCACTTCAAGATGAGCCACAAACTGAAACGGACGTCCCGCCAACGGCGGCAAGACCGGGAGCGACGGATCCGGCGCCGGCAGGGCCTCGTCGGGGACGGCGCTCTTCGTGAGCCCGTAGAATCCTCCCGTCTCGTACGCCACCAGTTCAATCGACTGACCGACCGCTTCCGACTCCGCCGACGGCTCTTCAATCCCAGAGGCCGCAAATGCGTCATCCGGCAGGTCGAATCGCGGCTCCGCTGCGGCCCAGGGCCGTTCGTTCACATGCGTAACAAGCACCGAGAAGCCACGCTGTTTATGCCTCCGCCGCAGGCGCCGGTACTCGACCGTCCCTGCCAGCAGCAGTTCCGTGCCCAGCGGGAACCCCAACCGTCCCGTGATCGGGCGGCACTTCAGGTCGTCTAGCGTGAGCGGCGGTGACTCTTCCTCTTCAGTCTGTGTCGCCAAACATGCAGCCGGGGCGGACACGGCTGTGATGGCGGCCCCGAGAAGTCTTCGACGGTGCATCGGTGGACGGTCTGAGAGAGCGGACTGGAAGGCGTCAGCTTACCCCACCAGCTTCTCGAAGAACTTGCCCTCGTTGATCGTCGGGCGTTCGGGGCGGCCCTTGTAGGGGTAGGTGAGGTCCAGCCGGTCCAGGCCCAGCAGGTGGAGGATGCTGGCGTGCAGGTCGTGGACGTGCAGGCGATCTTCGACGGCTCGCAAACCGAGCTCGTCGGTGGCTCCCAGCGTCTGACCGCCCTTCACGCCGCCGCCGGCCATCCACATCGTGAAGCCGGTCGGGTTGTGGTCGCGGCCGTTGCCCTGCTCGCTCATCGGGGTGCGGCCGAACTCGCCGCCCCACACGACCAGCGTGTCCTCCAATAATCCGCGGCGCTTCAAGTCCTTCAGCAACCCGGCGACCGGCTTGTCCATCGCCTTGCAGAGCTTGGAGTGGTTCGCCTCGATCCCGCTGTGGGCGTCCCACTTGGAGCCGGGGCCGTGGTAGAGCTGGATGAACCGCACGCCCCGCTCGGCGAGCCGGCGAGAGAGCAAGCAGAGCCGACCGAACGACGCCGTCTCCTTGTCGTCCATGCCGTAAAGCGCCTGCGTCTCGGCGGTCTCCTGCGAGAGATCGACCGCGCCCGGCGCCTCGGCCTGCATGCGGAACGCGAGTTCATAGCTGGCGATCCGGGCGTCGAGTTCCGTCTGCTCCGGATGAGCGGCGGCGAACTCGCGGTTCAGCTTGCCCAGCAGATCCAGCTTCCCCGACTGACGGGCGGCGCCGACGGACTCCGGCGTGGAGAGATTCGGGACCGGCTCGCCGACCTCCTTCAGCCGCACGCCCTGATGGACCGCGGGCATGAAGCCGGCGCTCCAGTTGCGAGGGCCGTTGACCACGCTGCTGCCGCCGTCCTGCATCACCACGAACGCGGGCAGATCCTTGTTCTCCGTGCCCAGCCCGTAGCTCACCCAACTGCCCAGGCTCGGGCGTCCGCCCAGCGGGCTGCAGGTGTTCATCTGGCACACGCCGGCGCTGTGGTTCACGCCGTCGGTATGACAGCTTCGCAGCACGGCGATGTCGTCCACGCAGGTGGCGGTGTGCGGCAACCAATCGCTGACCCAGGTGCCGGCCTCGCCGTGCTGCTTCCACTTGCGCTGGCTGGCCATCAACGGGGCGTGCGCCTCGCCCATCGCCAACGCGACCTTGCCGAAGCTCTCCGGCAACGGCTGCCCGGCCAGTCGGCTCAGTTCCGGCTTCGGATCGAAGGTGTCCATGTGGCTCGGCCCGCCCTCCATGAACAGGAAGATGACCGACTTCGCCCGCGGGACGTGATGCAACCCGGCGGGGCGGACCTCGGATGCGACGGCGGCGTCAGCCATCAATCCGGAGAGAGCCGTGGCCCCGAAGCCGGCCCCGCTGCGGGCAAGAAACTCCCGGCGGGTCTGCGGAACGGCGATGTGCGGCAGGCGATCGATCGACATGAGCGAGTTTCCGTGCGTGAGACGGCGAGAATGCGGGCGACTGGAGACGTCGGGCGGACGATTACTGGACGTAGAGGAACTCGCTGCTGTTCAGCAGCACATGGCAGAGGTCCGTCAACGCCTTGCGACGCGGATCGCCGGAATCGACCGCCGCACGGGAGGGCGTGAGGTTCAATCCCTCGCCCGGCTTGGCGGCCGCGGCATCCACGAAGGCGCCGGGGGTCGGCTCGAACGTCCAGTGGGCCAGCGTGGACGCGGTGGGCGATTCATCGGTGAACAGCGAGCTGGCGACGTCCAGCACGCCGCGCGACAGGCGGACGTCATCGATCAGCCCGTCGAACAGCCCCGACGGCTTCGTCCCCTGCCGACCGATCGCGACCGGCAACCGGTTCCCCGCCGTGGCGACGCCGTGCGGGCGTTCCGCCACGGAGAGCGGCGAATCGTTGTTCGAGAGATCCTTCAGATAGAAGGTCACCTTTCCGGGGCCGTCCGCCGTCGCGGGGGAGACCGCGGCGGCCGCGTAGTAGGGCGTGTTCAGGGCGACGTGCTGATCGCTGAACACCGCGGCTTCCTGCACCGATCCGCCGTTCGGGTCGGGTCCGAATATCTGGATCACCAAGGTCTGTGGCTTGCGACGGGACCCTTCGCCGGTCACCCCGAACGACCAACCGGGCGTGCCGTGGCTGCCGTTCCACTTGGAGACCAGCGTTCGCACCGAACCGGACGAATAGACGCTGCGCAATTGGAAGAACGCTTCGACGGTGAACCCGCCGTCCGCCAGCGGCTCGGCGAGTCGGGCGTCGTGCGGAGCGAACAGGTCCGCGGGATTTTTCTCGGTCGTCTCCACGGCCCGCCCTTCCCGCGTGGGGAAGTCGGCAAAGGCGAGCGCCGCTCCGTCCGGTTCGTTGCCCGTCGACGCCTCCGCGGCGGTGCGGTCCGCCTGTTCCCTCAGGAATCGCACGCTGGCGGCCAGTTCCCCGTCGGTCGGCTCACGTCCGAACACGGTCCGCCAGGCGGTCGCGGCGAGCTCCTCGTCGCTCCCCCCCGGCGCCTGTGCCGCGACGCGACCGGCGAGCGAGGCCGCGTGCTTCAACACGGCGTCGGAGTTAATCAGATACAGGCTTTGCAGCGGGCTGGTGGTGGTATCGCGGGTGGAGGCGCTGATGAAGAACTGCGGCAGATCGAACAGGTCCATCAGCGGTTCGCGGGAGTTCCGCTTCACCTCCAGATAAACGCTGCGGACCGGCGTGCTGTGCCCCGAACCGGGACCGCCGTCCTTCTCCTTCAGCGAACCGGTCACCGTCAACAGGGCGTCGCGGACCTGCTCCGCGGCGAGCCGGCGGACGTCGGCCCGCCAGTACCACTCGTTCCGGGGGTCGATCTCCGCGAGGGCCGCGGCATCCGGGTGCGAGGCCGACTGCCGGTACGCCGCGGAGGTGACGATCAACCGATGCAGCGGCTTGAGCCGCCAGCCTTCGTCGAGGAACCGGCAGACGAGCCAATTCAACAGCTCCGGGTGCGACGGCGGACCGCCCAGCCGACCGAAGTCGCTGCCGTTGGGAGCCAAGCCGCGGCCGAAGTGTCCCTGCCAGATGCGGTTGACGATCACCCGCGTGCTCAAGGGGTTCTCCGGGTCGGCGATCCAGTTCGCCAGCGCCGCCCGCCGGCCGGTGGTGCCTTCGCCGTTCACGCCGGGGAGATCCAACTCCGGAATCTCCATCGGTTCCTCCGCCAACAGCGCGATCTTGCCCGGCGGCACCACGGTCTTGCGCTTCGGAACGACCGTCGGCGGAGCGACGGCGTCCGCATCCGCGGCGACGCGGCCGGTCGGCAGCGGGGCGGGTTTGAGGTGGTCGAACTCCGCGATCTGCTTCCGCAGTTCGACCGCCCGGGGCTTCAGATCGGACGGGATCTTGCTGTCCAAACGGCTCCACTCGAATTCGACCTGATCCTGCACGAACCAGTACACCTGCCGCTGCTCGGCAGTCTTCTCCGCCTCGGGAACCCAGTAAATCGCCTGCACGTCCTCGGGGAACATCTCAACCGCTTTCTTGCGGGCCTGCTCCCGAGCCGGACCTTCGATCGCCTCCAGTTCCGCGCGCAGATCCGCGGTCGCGGCTTCCCACTCCTTCATCGCGGCGGCGTGGGCCGACTGCTCCTCCTCCGTGGCCAGCACGACCTGATCTCGGAACAGGATCGGCTCGAAGAACGCCCGCAGGCGGTAGTAGTCCGTCTGCGGCAGCGGATCGAACTTGTGGTCGTGGCAGCGCGCGCATTGCAGGCCGAGGCCGAGAAACACGTCCGCGGTGGCGTCCGTCAGCTCGTTCAGCATCAGCTCCCGTTGGCCGGGCGCCTCGCGGGAGTTGTATTCGTAGATCCCGTGTCGCAGATATCCGAGCGCCACCTGGGCGTCGATGTCGTTCGGGAACAGCTCGTCCGCGGCGAGCTGCTCCCTCACGAATCGATCGTACGGCTTGTCTTTATTGAGGCTGTCGATGACGTAATCCCGGTATCGCCAGGCGTCGGGGCGGACGAAGTCGGCACGGTAGCCGTCGGAATCGGCGTAGCGGACGAGGTCCAGCCAATGCCGGCCCCAGCGTTCGCCGTAGGCGTCGCTGGCCAGCAGGCGATCCACGAGGCGGTCGTAGGCGTCCGGCGAGTCGTCGGCCACGAAGGCGTCGGCGTCCGCGGCGCTTGGCGGCAGACCGGTGAGATCCTGCGAGAGGCGCCGGATCAGCGTGCGACGGTCGGCCTCCGGCGCCGGCGACAAACCGCGTTCCCGCATCGCCGCAAGCAGAAAACGGTCGATCTCGTTGTGGCCCCAGGCGGCCTCGCCACCGTCCTGAGAAACGTCCGCCTGAGGAACGTCCGGCACGGCCGGATCGACGACCGGTTGCAGCGCCCACCACGCGCGGTCTTCCTCGGTGAACTGCGGGCCGCGTTCACTGGCAGGGCGAACCGGCGGGGCGTCCTCCGCCCCCGGCCAGGGGGCGCCGAGTTCGATCCACCGCGTCAGCACGGCGATCTCCGCCGCCGGCAGCTTGCCGGAGGGCGGCATCTCGTAGGATTCGTAGTTCACTGCTTCGATCAACAGGCTCTCGGCCGGCTTCCCGCGTTCCAACGCCGGACCGGTGAACCCGCCGGCGAGGATGTGGCCCATCGAATCCAGTCGCAGCTCGCCCTCCTGCTTCTCCTCGCCGTGACACTCGAAGCAACGCTTTGCCAGCAGCGGACGGACCTCGTTCTCAAAGAACTTGGCCTTCGCCGCGTCCAATTCGTCCGGCTCCGCCGCCTGCCCGGCCGGCGGGGCGAGGAGCGTCAAAGCGCCGGCCGCGATGAAGCAGGCGGACGGGAGGCAAACCAATAGGCGAGCGAACCGCGTCACGGCGTGTCCCTGTCAGGAGTGTGTTGTGAGGAAGTGCGGCCCGACGAATCGGTCGGCAGGCCGACGATCACGGTCGGGTCGAGGAATTTCGGGTCGTCGCGGGCGTCTTGAATGAACAGTTCACCCACGGTCTCCCCCGGTCCGTAGCCGAGGTCGGACAGATCGATCGCCACCGCATTCGCGGTGAACCGCAGCGACGGGACGAGCCGCGGAGCCTCCGCATCGAGCGCGACGCCGTCAGCGGCGGAGGTTGAAACGGGTCCGGCCGGCTTTGGCAGAATGAACGGGGCGACGACCGCGGTCCCGGGGTCGCCCAACGTCAGATCGAACCGCCGCACGGTGTGCGAGCGCAGCCCCGGGCGGAACGTCGCGGGAGAGAGGTGAAAGGCGTCTCCGTCCGGGACGTCCGTCACCGATTGAATGTCGAACAGCACGAGGTCCGGCCCCGGCCCGTTCGTCACCGGCGAGTCGAATCGCACCGCCAGACCCGGTGTGCCGTCAGGACCGTCGAGAACTGGATCGGCGGAGAGCGGTTCGCTCGCCCCGCCGGGGTTGATGAAGCCGGCGTTCAACACGAACGGTCGCGACAGCCATTTACCCAGCGAGCCGGTCGCGTCCGTCGGCACGGCATAGGGATACCCGCCGGCGGGGGCGTGGAAGGCGACGACGGCCGCGGGGATGAGAGCCGCAGCGCCGTAGGACCGCACCCGCCCGTCGCGCTGTACCGTCAGCCCCTTCAACACGGTGGCGCCGTCTGGTTCGTCCCTGGCGACGTAGGAAACGACGCGATCGGGCAGCGACTCCCGGTAGGCCTGGGGATCGAAGACGAGCGGGCCGTGGCCGGACAGTCGGTCGGCCTGCCCGCCTTCCAGCAGACTGACCACGCCGTCGCCGTTTGATGCGTCGTGCTCCAACGTGGCGGCGCCCTCGACGACGTGCACCTCGGTGCCGCCGTCGGCCTCGCCGTCGCGTACCCGCACGGCGAAGCGGGTGCCGAGGTCCACGACCCGGCCGTCCGGCGTATCCACGCGGAACCCCTCCGCCCCGTCGGGGGCGTGCACGCTGCATCGCCCGGCCCGCAGGATCAGGCGATCGGCGGCGGCGATCTCGAAAACCGCCGGCCCTTCCAGCACCGCCTCGGCGCCGGATGCGAACCGCAACTTCACCCACCCGCCCAGCAGCGCCTGTTCCCGACCGACCGGCGCCGCTTCCCCCACGGCGGGCACTGCGCCGCCGAACAGGTCCGCCCCGGCGCTCGCCGCCCAAACCGCCGCGGGCGGCGTGGAAACGGGCGTTGCGGAGAAGTTCGGGGAGCCGGCTTCCTCCTGCAATCCAAAGACTACCCACCCGCCAAGCAGACAGAGCATCACCGCCGTGTGAGCCGCAACTGCCGGCCACACCCAAGCACGACGGCGATCCGTGGGCGGGGCGAACACCGTCGGCGGTTCGGTTTCGCCGACCTGAAACTCCCCGGCGCCCGGCAGATCGGCCCCGACCCAAGCCAGCGACGCCTCCTGATCGGCGAGTTCGACGTACCGCTGCCGCAACGCCGGCGACGCCAACACCGCCGCTTCCAACCGGGCGACTTGATCCGCGGTCGCGACGCCGTCGAAGACCGCATCGCAGAGGACGTTGAACTCTTCATGACCGGGCGCCGGACCGGCGATCGGGGCGTGCGTGTTCGGTTCAGACAAGACCCACCCCCGATCCGCGCGGCGAACCGAGGCCGGCGAGCTTGCGAGTGACGCACTCGTGCAGCGTCTGCCGCACGCGGGAGAGCATCCGCAGCACCGCATCGGGTCGCTTGCCCAGTCGATCCGCCAGCGCCTCGGTCGTGCCCTCGCCGAGATACCGGTGACGGACGAGTTCGCGGTGGTGATCGGGGAGGCGATCGAGGCAACTCGCCAATGCCGCCCGGCGTTCCTCCAGGCGGTCGGCCTCGCGGGTCAGTTCCTCGTCGACGGCGGACAGGAACGCATCGCTGAACACCAACCGATCCCGCCCGCGCTTCGTGCGGTAGGCCCTCACCTGATTGAACGCGACGCGGCAGCTCCACGCGGTGAAGTTCGTGCCGGGTTCAAATCGCTCGAACTCCCGCCAGAGAACGAGGTTCGTCTCCTGCAGGACGTCCTCCGCCGCAGCCCGATCAGCCATCAACCCCATCAGATACAGGAATAACTGCCGCTGGGCCCCGCCGAGGAGGCGGGCGAACTCGTTCATCTGCGCCCGATCGACCGCCGCTTGGACGGGCGGACCGTCGGCGGGGACATCGGCGGCAGAGGAACGATCGGACATGCGGCGGGGGATGGATAGAACGGCGAGACGGAGACTCAGAGCGGATGCCGTCCGATTCGGACACGCAAATTTCGATGGGAGGCGAAATCATCGTAAGTCGCCGGGCGACCGGATGCAGCAGCGCTCAGATGAAGCTTGGAGCGATGCGGTAGCTACACATGCGGACGCTCTGATGTATGTTGAAGGCTATCCCATTCACCGCTCTGTCATCGAGGCGTCGACCGCCGTGCCGTTCTCTGCCGCCCTGCTGGCCGCCGCTTTACTGACTCCGTCCGCCGCCCCCGCCGCCGGGGACGCGCCGCCCGACGTGCTCTGGGATTGGACGCATTCGTCCCACGGGACCGCGCTCGGCGTCGCGGCGACGGGCGAATTCGTGGCGCCAATCGCTGGGACGCTGGAGAACACCGCGGAGGTCAGCCCGGAGAACCCGCCGCGGCTCTCCCCCGGCGCCGACGGCTTCCTGCGGGTCCGCGACACCGGCCCCGGCAGCCTGTTGACGATCGACGAGGGCGAGGCGTTTTCCGTCACCGCGACGCTGTTCCCCGAAGCGTTGGAGCAGGGACGATACGGACACATCCTCTGCAAGGGCCGCACCGGCGCCGCGGGGCGGCCGCCGAACAATCAGAATTACGCCCTGCGACTTCAGGGAAAAGACGGCAGCGCGGCGCTCTCCTTCCTGTTCGCCGATCGAGCCGGAGAGTTCCACCGCTGGACCTCCGAAGGCGTGATCCCCTGCGACGGCCGTGCCCACCGCATCGCCTTCACCTACACCTTCGGCAAGCCGGATAGTCTGCGGGCGTTCCTCAACGGAACGGAGACGGCGGGCGTCTGGGACTTGGGCGGCGCCACCGACAAGGCCCCGGTGACGGACGACGACGACCTGTGGATCGGCTCCGCGATGGGCGGCAGCGCCGGGAGCACCTTCAAGGGAGCGATCGGCCCGTTGCGGCTCGTTCGGGGGGTGTTGTCCGAGGAGGAACTGACGGCCCGCCCGCCGATCCTGGCCTCTCGTCCGCCGCTTCGCGCCCCCGCCGGTCGGGTGTCAGTCGAAGTGGTCACCGGCGTCCCGGGCAACGCGAGGGCGTGGAACTTCCCCCTGCCCGGCCGGTCGCCCGATCACTACGTCCAAGAGGCGTTCGGCTTCCCGCAGGTCGCTCATGCGTACGGTCCGACCGGCGTGCGAGAAGATCGCGGGGCCGCGTTCGTCGTACGTACCCGCGGCCGCACGACGCTGCCGGCAGGCGATTGGGAACTGTTGGTCCGCAGCCGTAGCGGGGCACGCGTGTTTTTCGACGGCGATGAGGTCGCGACCGTTCGCTTCTTCACGCGCAGTTCCAGCGCCCACCAGCCCATGTACCCGCCGAGCAAACTGACCGCTCCCGGTCTGCGGAGCCTGCGGCCGGGCGATGCCGAGACCACCCACCGCTTCACCGCCGACGGCGAGCCGATCGCCGTGCGGGCGGAGTTCTACGCGGGCGGAAACGGTCGGCGGCGGGAGACCGGCGAGGCCGGCCTATTCGTCCGTCCGGCGCCCGCCGAAGGCGAGGCTGGCGAACCGTTCCGCCTGCTGCTCCCCAGCGTCGACGACGGTTCACCTTTCGGCCCGGCGCTGACCGACGGCGAATGGGTCGCCTTTACGGAGGAGTACGCCGAAACCATGCGGCAGCTCGATCAGACCCGCCGCCGGGCCGCCTCCGCGGGGGAAACCGCTCGTTGGAACGCACGGCACGACTTCACCCGCGACGCCTACACGCCCCGCGCCGACGTCCCCGAGCCGACGCAGGGGCTGCCGGAGAACAACGCGATCGACCGCTTCATCAACGCGACGCTGGCCGCCGAGGACGTGCGGCCGCAGCCGGAGGCGGACGACGCCGTCTTCCTCCGCCGGGCGGCGCTGGACATCGTCGGCCGCATCCCGACCACGGAAGAGATCGACCGGTTCTTGGCCGATCCCGCGGACGAACGCCGGACGAACGCCGTTGATCGCTATCTGGCGGACGACCTCGGTTGGGCGGACGGCTGGGTCGGCGTGTGGCAGGACGTGCTCGCGGAGAACCCGACGATCGTCAATCCGACGCTGAACAATACTGGTCCGTTCCGCGCGTGGCTGCACGAAGCCTTCTACGACAGCCTTCCCGCGGACCGCTTCGCCACGGAGCTGATCCGCATGAAGGGTTCGCGGTACAGCGGCGGGCTGGGCGGATTCGAATTGGCGAGCCAGAACGACGCCCCGTTCGCCGCCAAGGCGCATGTGCTGGGGCAGGCGTTTCTGGCGACCGACATGACCTGCGCCCGCTGTCACGACGCTCCCAGCCGGCCGTTCCTGCAGAAGGATCTGTTCGGCATCGCGGCGATGCTGAAACGCTCCCCGCAGACGGTGCCCGCCGGCAGCAGCCTCCCGCCGGATCTGGTGGCCGACGCGGCGGTCGAGGTGACGCTCAAGCCCGGCGAGTCCGTCGCCCCGGCGTTCACCCTCGAAGGCCTGCGGGACGGCGACCCGGCCCCGGAATTGATCGACCTGTTCAAGGCGGAAAAGGACACCCGCGAACGCCTCGCCCTGCTGGTGACGGACTACCAAAACCGTCGGTTTGCGGAGGTGATGGTCAACCGGCTGTGGACCCGCTACCTCGGCCGCGGAATCGTCGACACGCCGCACGACTGGAGCTTCGGCGAACCCTCCCACCCGGAGCTGCTCGCCTATCTGGCGGACGAGTTGGTTCTGTCCGGCTACGACCTGAAGCACGTGACCCGGCTGATTCTGAACTCGCACGTCTACGGACGGCAAATCGCCGAGGAGTACGCGGAACGCGCCCTGTTCGCCGGGCCGACGCGCCAGCGGATGACGGCGGAGCAACTGGTCGACAGCCTGTTCTCGGCCAGCGGGAAACGCCTGAAGGCCGGGCTGGTGACGATCGACGCCGACGGCGCCCGCAACGAGAAACAGGGCCAGAACTTCGGCCGTCCGCGGCGGGCTTGGGAGTTCGTCAGCCTGTCCACCGACCGTGACCGCGAGAGCCTGACGGTGCCGCGGGCCGAACCGTTCGTGGAACTGCTGAGCGCCTTCGGTTGGCGGGGTTCGCGGCCGGACCCGCGAAACGTTCGCGACGACAGCCCGGACGTCACCCAGCCGGCGTTGCTGGAGAACGGCGTGCTGGGAGAACGGTTTACCCGTCTGTCCGAGGACAGCCGCTTCACCGAGTTCGCCCTCGCGGCCGATTCGCCGGAAGCGCTGGCGGAGCGCACCGTCCGGGCGATCTTCACCCGCCCCCCGACCGACCACGAGGCCTCCCTGTTCAAGGAACTGCTGTCTGAAGGGTGGAATGAACGGACGACCGGCGAACCGGCGAACCCGCCGCACTTCTTGCCGAACCCGGGCGTCACCTGGACGAACCAGTTCCTTTCGGAGGCGGCTAACCGCCAGATCGAGTTGCGGAGGAAGGTCGAAGCCGGCGATCCGCCCACCGCCCGGCTGACCGACGACTGGCGGGAACGCTACGAAGACCTGCTGTGGGCGCTGCTGAACAGCCCGGAGTTCCCCTTCGTGCCGTGACGGCCGCACGTCGCTCCCCGTCCTGACCGCTCGCCGCGTGAGGGACGCCCCCGAACATCTCTCCCCGCCGACCAAGATGTCCCTCACCCGTCGCTCCCTGCTGACTTCCGCCGCCGCCGCGAGCGCCGCGGCGACGCTCCCCCGCGGCCTGATGCGAACCGCGCGGGCGGAAGACGCGGCCGCCGCCCTGCCCGCTGGGAAGGCGGAGCATTGCATCGTCCTCTGGCTGGGCGGCGGAGCCTGTCAGATCGACACGTTCGACCCGAAACGGGTCGGCGACCCCAAGACGCGCAAGCAGGGTTCGGCGTACCCCGCGATCCCGACGGCGATTCCCGGGGTGGAGTTCTGCGAACACCTGCCGATGCTCGCCGATCGGGCGGATCGGTTGGCGGTAATTCGCTCCACGAACCACGACGTGATCGACGAGCACGCCCGGGCCGTCAACCGCATGCACACCGGCCGGAACACCACCGGCACGGTCGTCTACCCGTCGATCGGCAGCGTGATGGCGTCCGAGTTAGGTGCCGCGGGCGACAACGTGCCGGCCTACATGCTGATCGGGATGCCCTCCGTCAGCCGCGGCCCGGGCTTCCTCGGCCCGTCCGCGAACTTCGTGTATCTGACGGACACCAGCCGCGGTCCCTCCGGCCTGACCGTCCCCGGCAACCTGCCGGCGGAGCGTCGGGCGCGGCGGGAACGGCTGCTCGGCCGAATCCGCGAGGATGCGCTGGGCCGCACTCCCGAGGGCGCCGACGCGATTCGAGCCTACGACGAAACGATCGCCGAAGCGCTGCGACTGGCCGGGCCGGAGTTCGCCCAGATCTTCGACGCCTCCGACGAACCGGCCGACCTGCGGAACGCCTACGGCTCCGAGTTCGGCCAGCGCTGCCTGCTGGCCCGCCGACTGGTGCAGCGGGGCGTGCGGTTCGTCGAAGTCTCCCACAATATCGCCTTCACCAACGGCACCGGCTGGGACACGCACAACGAGGGCCAGGCGATGCAGCACCTGCTCATCCGGGAGCTCGACGTCGCCCTCGCCGCCCTGACGGACGATCTCGCAGCTCAGGGCCTGCTGGACAAGACGCTGGTCGTCGTCGCCACGGAGTTCGGCCGTCCCGCCGGGTTTGACGGCGGCGGCGGCCGCGGTCACCACGGCAAGAGCTTCACCTCCGTCCTCGCGGGCGGCGGACTGAACCTCGGCAGGGCCGTCGGCGAAACGGACGAATTGGGCATGTCGATCGTCGCCGACCCCGTCAGCGTGCCGGACCTGCACGCGACGATCTACCACGCCATGGGCATCGACCCGCATCTGGAGTTGTACGCCGGCGAACGCCCCGTGCCCGTCACCGACGGCGGCCACGCAGTCCGCGCGTTGTTCGTCTAAGACGAACACTCGCGACATTGGCAGCCCGAGGCGCAAGCCGAGGTTGTGCAACGTTGGGACGTCGTCTGGCCTCGGCTCGCGCCTCGGGCTGCCGAGGGTTCGCCGCGGCCGGTCAGATGATGTCCGCGAAGGTGCGTTCCGTGCGGGTGAAGTACATCGTCCCGCCGGCTAACAACAGCGCGGTCGCCGCGGCGGACAGGCCGACGTAGCCCCAATCCGGCGGCTCGGCTCCCAGCACGCTCCAGCGGACGCCCTCGATCGCCCCGGCCATCGGGTTAAGGAAGTAAACGGCCCGCCATTGCTCCGGGATTTTCGTCACCGGATAAATGATCGGGCAGAGGTACATGCCCGCCTGAAGCATGAACGGAACCGCGTACTTCACGTCGCGGTACTTCACGTTCAACGCCGTCAGCCACAGTCCGCAGGCGAGGGCCGCCGTCGCGGCGAGTAGCAGGAACGCCGGCAGTGCGAGGATTTCGAGCCCTGGCAGGATCCGATAGACGGCCAGCGCGATGACGAGCAGCACGAGTTGGATCGCCAGATCGACCGCCGCCACGCCGAGGTTCGACAGCGGCAACACGATCCGCGGGAAATAGACCTTCGTCAGCATGTCTTGGGCACCCACCACGCTCTCCGTCGTGCCGGCGAGGGCGGCGGCGAAGAACATCCACGGCAGCAGGCCGCAGAAGGAGAACAGCGCGTAGGAGATGCCCGCAGGCAGATCGTCCTCCAACCCCACCGCCTTGCCGAAGATCACGGTGAAGATCCCGACGCTGGTCACGGGCCGCACCAGCGCCCAGCCCAGCCCCAGCACGCTTTGCCGGTAACGAGCCGCGACG
The DNA here is from genome assembly GCF_013036045.1 of Alienimonas chondri. Taxonomy (GTDB): domain Bacteria; phylum Planctomycetota; class Planctomycetia; order Planctomycetales; family Planctomycetaceae; genus Alienimonas; species Alienimonas chondri. The sequence goes on along the minus strand of NZ_WTPX01000026.1, from coordinate 27,859 downwards.
TTCCGGCTCGTCAATAAGACCAGCAGATCGCGATACCGCCAAATCTCCGAGAAGTCCGGCACCGGCCACCCGCCCGGCGGACGAATTACGGTCCGGGGGGAAGCCGGCGACGCGGCGGGAGAGGTCGCCGGACCGGCGTCAGCCGCGGCGACCGGCGTGGAGGTGGCGTTCGTCATGGTGCAATGCGGGATCCCGGCCGGGCCGGGTGAGACGGCTTCCGTTTGGCGGGAACGTAGACCGCCGTCCGCCCCGCTGAAAGCCCGAGTGCCGTCGGCGTCGACCGGCGTCGTGAGCGGTTCAACCCGCGGGCGACGTTCCGTTGGCATGAACCGCGACCTCGCCTCGCCCCTCGCGCTGTACGCGAAAGCCGGGCTGTTCGTCGCGCTCGGCACGCTGGCCGGCGGATTGCTGATCGCTCGGGAGACTTCTTGGACGACCGCGGCGCTGCTGGCTCTGTGCGTGTGGGCGTTCTGCCGCGCGTATTACTTCGCCTTCTACGTCGTCGAGAGATACGTCGATCCGGGGTACCGCTTCGCGGGGCTTTGGGATTTCGGTCGCTATTTGCTGCGACGTAGGCGATGAGCGGTCGATGCGCCGCGTCGATCCGTCGCCCGTGCATGCAATGGAGAGAATCGGACAGGTACACTGCGATCGATCGTATGTTCGCCCGCCGCAGCCGCCGCCGACGCGTGATGAAGCGTCCCGCTCGTCAGCGGGGCGTGGCGTGGGTGACGTTGCTGGCGATGATCGTTTGCCAACTGCCGGCGCCGATCCCCGTGCCCGCCGCGGCCGTCGGAGAGAACGGGAAGGATCGTTCGGAACTCTATCCCTGCCGGGATCGGCCGTGCGGCTGCGCCTCGGCGAGCGCCTGTTGGACCGGGTGTTGCTGCTTCACGAACGCTCAAAAAGTCGCGTGGGCGAAGGCGAACGGGGTGAGCATCCCCGCATTCGTCCATGACGCCGCAAAGCGTGAGGCGGCCGCCGAGAGCGCCGCTCCGGCCGGCAAGTCCTGCTGCGGGACGACGAAGCCTCAAAACGAGTCAAAGCCGGCGCCGAAGGCGAGTTGCTGCGGGACGAAGAGGGGGGGCTGCGACTCGGACGCGGACGTCGACGACGACGCTCCGCCCGCCCCGTTGGGTTGGATGGCTCAGAAGTGCCGCGGCGAGATCGCGGCCTGCGGCGCCCTGCCCTGGGCACTGCGGCCGATCCTGTTTGACGGCGAACTGCCGGCGCCGATCGAGTGGGAACGGCCGCGGTCCGTCTGCGTCGCCACGCTGGACGCCGAACCGCCGACGCCGCCGCCCCGATTGCTGCTTGCGGCCTCCGCTCTCTAACGCGGCCCCGAGGCCGACGCGTGCGCGTCGGCGCGATGCGGGGTCGCACCCCACCTCTCTCGCGATTCGCGTTGCGGTCCGTCGGACACGGGCGCGCTCGCGGTTCGCCCCGCCCCACTCAATTCGTGCGCACTCACAACCGACCTTTTCCCGCCCCCGTCCGCCGCGTCCCTCAACGGTTTCAAAATCGAACCGGGTTCACGTTAATCGAGCTGCTGGTGGTGATCGCCGTTATCGCGATCCTGGTGTCGCTATTGCTGCCCGCGGTGCAGCAGGCCCGCGAAGCCGCCCGCACCGCGCAGTGCAAGAATAATCTCAAGCAGATCGCGTTGGCGCTGCACAATTATGAATCAACGCACCGTTCGCTTCCGATCGGCTACAACGGCCATACCGAACCGACCGCGAACAAGCAGTACTATTGGAGCGCCTTCGCCTACACGCTGCCGTACCTGGATCAGGCGAACGTGCGAAACGCCTTAAATACGGATCTCACGCTTTATGAACCCGGCTTCGGCGGATCGCCGCTGAGGGCGGAACACTTCCCCACGATCGGGACGATGATCCCGACCTTCCTCTGCCCCTCGGGCGAAGGCCGCCGCGTGGCCGGCACGGACGGCGACGTCACCACCGCCCCGACGAACTATGCGCCGTGCACAGGCTCCGGCCTGAACCGACCGGGCCAGGACGACGACGGCGCCCACGACGAGCGCGCCGACGGAATGTTCAATTCCCTCGTCCCTCGTTCCCTCGCGCACTGCCGCGACGGGCTGACCAATACCGCCCTGCTGAGCGAACGGACTCTCGGGGCGGGCGGCGTAGACGAAACGACCGGCGGCGAGACTCCGCCGGATCCCAAACTCTATATGGCGCTCGTGGTTCCGCTGACGGAGGTGACGGAATCGAACTGTTTGGCGCCCGCGACGACTCCGCCGACGGTTCCCGGCGGGACGAATCGATTCGTCGCCGCTCGTGGGCGGATATGGGCGGGCCAGGGGTATGAAAACACCCAATACAACCACGCGTTGCTTCCGAACGACTCGCGGTTCGACTGTTTTTTCTGGGTGAATCGGGGGATGTCCGCGGCGCGGTCGTATCACGCCGGCGGGGTGAATCTCGCTTTGGGCGACGGCAGCGTGCGATTCGTCTCCGAGACCGTCAACGCGGACACCTGGCGGGCCGCCGGCAGCGCGAAGGGCGGCGAAGTTCCAAACGAACCTCTCTGACGAAAGGTTGTTCGTCCGTCACTCCCCCGGGCCGAACGCGAGCGTTCGGCCCGGGTTCCCTATCATTTGTTTCTCCGCCCCCCGCCAGACCGACCGATGCTCGCCGCTCCGCTGTTGCTCGCCGCTCTCTCGCTCACGCCCCTGCCGCTTGAGCCGCGGCCGATCGGCCCAGCGGACACGGTCGACGCTCCGCCCTCGTCCTGGCCGGCGTTTCTCGGTCAGGGGGCGCCGGAGATCCCGCCGGAGGCGATTCCCGTCGAGTGGACGCCGGAGTCCCCCGCCTGGGTCGCCGAGCTGCCGGGGCACGGGCAGAGCTCGCCGGTCGTGTGGCGGGACCGGGCGTTCGTGACGGCGGTCTCCGGGAAGGAGAAGGAATCGTTGCACGTGCTCGGCGTCGATCTGAAGTCCGGCAAAACGCTGTGGAACCGGCGGACGGACAGCTCCGACCCCGTCGAAAACAGCCTGTACGTCTCCCGCGCCGCGCCGACGCCCTGCGTCGACGAGGACGCCCTGTACGCCTTCTTTGAAAGCGGCGACCTCTACGCCCTCGATCACGACGGCGAGTTTCTCTGGCACCTGTCGCTGTGGTCGAAGTTCGGGCGATTTGAGAACACGTTCGGGCTGGGTTCCTCCCCCTGCCAAACGGCGGACACGCTGTTCATCCTGAAGGACGACGCCGACGGCCCCTCCATCCTCATCGCGATCCGCAAGGCGGACGGCGGCGTCCTCTGGACGGCGGATCGCGGCGAGAATCGTAAAAGTTGGTCCTCCCCGGCGATCGTGTCCGTCGACGGAGTGCCGCAGGTGGTCGTCTCCTCCGACGGCGCCGTGCAGGGGTACGATCCTGCCACCGGCGAAGAGTTGTGGACGCTGGATGACGTCGGCGGCAATACCGCCGTCACGCCGCTGTCGTATCCTGGTGAAGACGGAGCGGACGGACGGTTTCTCATCGGCGCCAGCGCCGGCCGCGGCGGAGAGAACACGGACGCGGCCCGCATCTCGAACGGCGCCGTGCAGGTGACGAAGACCGAAGACGGCTATGTCGCGGAGAAGCTGTGGACGGACGGCGATCTGTCCGTCAGCTGGGCCTCGCCGATCGTGCACGACGGACGGGCCTACTGGGTGAACCGGCAGGGCGTGCTGTACTGCCTGAACGCGGAGACGGGCGAGCAATTGTACGCCGCGCGCACGCCCTCCGGCTCTTGCTGGGCGACGCCGCTGGGCGTGGGCGACCGCGTCTATCTGTTCGGCAAAGACGGCGTGACGGCCACGGTGTCGGCGGGCGACGAGTACAAGCTGCTCGCCGAGAGCCGGCTGTGGAAAGAAGGTGCCACCGAGCCGGACCCGGACCTCGCCCAAGAGGCTGACCCGCAACGCCGGGCTGCGTCCTCGATGTTCGCCGGCATCACCCAGTACGGCGTCGCCGCGGACCCGGGCGGCCTGCTGATCCGCACTGGCGGCCGGCTGTTCCGGCTGACGGCAAATGAGTGAGGCGGACGCGACCGCCGATTCCCCCGTCTGGTCCCGCGTGTGATCCACGCCGCGGACGTCGTCGTTAGACTCCGCCCGTGACCGACGACGCCTCCCCCGCCGATCCGACCGTTCCCGCCCCCAGGGAGCCGAACCCGCCGCCCGCGGAGGCGCCGTCGTCTCCGCCCAAGAAGGCGAAACGCGGCTCGCGGATGAATCTTGCCCGGGTCATCAGCCTCGGCGTGCTGTGCGGGCTGATCGCGTTTTTGGGGGTGACGTTCTACCGGGTCGTCGCCCCCTTCCTGCTGCCGCTGTTTCTGGCGGCGGTCGTGGCCGTGCTCTGCCGGCCGTGGTACATGCGGCTGCGTCGTCGGCTACAACGTCGCGGCCGATTGGCGGCGGCCGTGGTGACGACGGCGATGCTGGGGCTGATCCTGCTGCCCATCACGCTCGCGACGATCGCGGCCGGCAGTTATCTGATCGAACTGGCGGATACGGCCAAATTGAAGGTCCGCGAACTGGAACAGATCGCCGGCCGGGAGGACGCCGACTATCGCACACTGCTCGCGGCGGACGCGCGGAAGGCGTTGAAGCTCGAACCGCCGGCGGAAGGCGAACGCGACCTCGTGGCCTCGGCCGCACGTCTGTTGCCGGCGGAGTTCGGCGAGTTGAAAGCCGCCGTGTTGCAGGGCGGCAAAGACTTGCCGTCTGCGGCCGGCGTGGGTGTCGCCGCAGGCGTGCTGGGCAACGCGGTCGAACTGATCGTCGCCTTGGCGATGTTCGGCGTCGGGCTGTACTACTTCCTCTGCGACGGCCCGGCGTTACTGAAGGGGGCGCGCGAACTCGTTCCGGTTCAAACCGAGTACCAACAGGCGCTGCTCGACCGGTTCGACACCGTGCTGCGGGCGGTGGTGCTCAGCACGTTCCTCACCGCCGCGGCGCAGGGAATCGTGACGGCGCTCGCCATTCAGTTCTGCGGTTTGGGCCACTTCGTCGCCTTCGCCGTCGCGGGAACGCTGGCGAGCCTCATCCCCCTCGCCGGCACCTGGCTGGTCTGGGGGCCGTGCGTCGTCTGGTTGTACCTGCACGATCGCCCGATTGCGGCGACGTTCCTGCTGCTGTTCGGCTCGATCGTGGTGGGCACGATGGACAACCTGATTCGCACCCTGATTCTCAATAAAGACGCCAAGCTCCACCCGTTGCTGGCCTTCGTCTGCGTGCTGGGCGGATTGAAGGTGATGGGGGTCTGGGGCGTGTTCGTCGGCCCGGTGGTCGCGGCCTGTCTGCACACGCTGTTGGAGATCTTCAACAGCGAACTGCGAGAGTTCTCCCGCGAGCGATTCGATCCGACCATCGCCGCCCGGGTGAGCGCCCGCCGTCTGCCCGAAGCGACGCACCCGCCGCTGCGCTCCGATCCGCCGGCCGCCGAGCCTCCGTTGACCGCCCCGGCCGCGGCGACGTAAACCCCGGGCGCCGCCGGTCCGCCGGCTCACGCACCGCTGGGGTTGGGGGAGGTCTGCCGTGTCGTCGCCGCCTGTCTCTTCGACCCGGCTGCCCTGCGCCGCATGGGCCGGCCCGTTGCGCTCGGCGCTGGAAGCCGCGTGCGGGGGAACCGCGGAGGAAGCGGCCCGGGGCGTCGCGCTGGGGTTCTGGTTCGGTCTGCTGCCCAAGGAGAACGCCACCACCTGCGTGTTGGGATTGGCGATCGCCGTGACCCGTTTGAACCTCGCCGCCGCGGCGTGGGCGGCGCTGGTCGCCGCGGCGCTCGTCCCGTTGCTGGACCCGTTTCTGCACCGGTTCGGCCTCGCCCTGCTGACGGCCGAGCCGTTGCACGGCACCTTCGCGGCGTTGCTCGCCCTGCCCGGCGGGGCGTGGTCGGGGTGGGACAACACGGTGACAATCGCGGCCCTGCTGGGCGGCGCTCTCGCGGCCTGGCCGCTGCATCGCGGGACGCTCGCGGCGCATCGGGCCTGGGCGGCGCCGATCGCCGCGTGGTGGACGAACACCCGCTTCGGTCGACCGTCGGGCGCGGTCCCGGCCGCCGGTCGCCTCATGGGGGAGTCGCCATGAGCACGCCGTCTTCCCCCCCCGTGCCGCTGCTCAATCGCCGTAATCTGTTGACCCGCGTCCTGCTGGCGGCGGGGCTGTGGGCGTTTCTGGCGTTCGGCTTCGATCCCCTGCTCCGCACCGCCGCGGTGGATTCCCTGAGCCGCGCGACCGGCGTGCAGCCGGACCTGGCCGCGGTGCGAACCGGCCTGTTTCCCCCCCGCCTCGACGTCCGAGGATTCGCCCTGCCGGCCGCGGATCAGCCGGGGCGCAACCTGCTCGCGTTCGAGCGGTTCACCGCGGATCTCGATGCGAACGAACTGCTCCGCGGCCGCTCGCACGTCACCGCCGGCTCGCTGACCGGGCTGACGTTCGGATCCTCCCGCGCGCATCCCGCGGATCGGGGCGACTCCTTGCCGGGTTTGCTGCTCGCGGCGTCGGACCTGATGCCGATCTGCGACGGATTGCGGGACGGCCGCGGCGCGTTGGGGACGCTTTCGGACCTCCTCGCCGACGCCCCGCAGACCGAGGCGTCGGAAACCGTGCGTCTCGCCCGACAATTGCGGGGGGAGTGGGCGGATCGGCTGGACGACCTGACCGCCCGCGGCGCGGCGCTCGACCGGCGATCCGCGGCGCTCTCCGACCGCCTCAATGCGGCCGAACGGGAGCCGAGCGGGCTCGCTCGCCTGCAAGTCGTCGCGGACGTGACGACCGACGCCGCGGCGCTGGAAGCAGACGCGGATCGATTGCGGAGCGTGCTGCCCGCCCTCGCTGCCCGGGCCGGTGAGGATCGCATCGCCCTCGCCGCCGCGAGGGCTCGCGACGCGGCCCGCCTGCGGACCCTCCCCGAGACTGCGACCATGGACTCCGACGCCGCTTCGCGGGCGTTGCTCGGGCCGGCGCTCTCCCAGCGGCTCGCCGCGACGTTGGCGCTCACCCGCTGGATGCGGGGACGCCTCACGGAGCCGGACACGCACCTCCTCGCCCGGCCGCCGCGTCGCGGCATGCGCATTCCCTTCCCGGCGACCGCCCCGCGGCCGAACGTGCTGCTGGAGAACCTCGCCGTCACCGGTTCGCTGCCGACGTCCGCCGGCCCGATCCCGTTCGCCGGCACGCTGACCGGCCTCACCGACGCCCCCGCCCTGTACGGCTCGCCCATCGCCGGTTCGTTCACCGCCCTCGCCGATCCGCGGGCCGTCCAGGGACCGCGATTCAGACTCTCCTTCACCCACGACGCCTCCGTCGGGGAGCCGGTGACGCACGTCGATCTGCGGGTCGACGCCACGGTTCCCGATGGGGCGAATGCGATCGTGGAATCCGTGCCGATTCCGATCGTCGGACCGACAGACGATGAACCGGCCTCCTTGAGTTGGACCGCACGCCTCCGGCTGACCGGCCGCGGCGCCGACACGGCGTTGGACGGCGCCGTCGATCTGCGGCTCGCCGGTCGATTGGGCCGGGGTGGAAACGATGGGGGCCGCGGCGCCCTGGCGAACGCGGTGAATCAAGCGGCGGCGGAGTTGGGGGGCCTCAGCGGTTCGCTACGACTGTCCGGTCTCGCGTCGCGGCCGGACTGGCGACTGGAGACGGACGACGGACCGCGATTGATCGCCGCCCTTGAACTTGAAGCGGAGCGAACGGTCGCCGACCAGGCGAAGGCGGCGCTCGCCGAGGCCGACGCGGCTGAAGCCCGGTTCCTTGCAGACCTGTCCGAACGATGGGGCGAAGCGACCGACGGGCTACACCGCGTCGCGACGCTCGCCGAGCGGCTGGACGGCGGGCGCGGCCGGATTGAACGCACGGCCGCCCGCATGCCGGCCGATCGCCGGCCACCCGGCCGCCAGCCGGCCGATCTTGATCCGGCCAACCGGGAGACTGACGATGGCGGACGCGCGCGACGCCGGCGCCTCCCCGTTTGCTCCGGCTCTGCGCGGACCGGGCACGACGGCCGTCACCGACCGCGGCCCGGCGCCGCTGGTGGAGATCCCGGAGAACGCCGCCGCCCTCGCCGCGGTGCGGGCGCTGGCCGACTTCGTCCCACCGCGGGACGGAGAGTCCCCGGACGCCCTGCCACCCGGTCCGCGGCTCTATCTGCACGGTCCCGCGGGGTGCGGGAAGACTCGATTGATCGACGAACTCCTGCGTCTGGATCGCGCGACCGGCGGCGCCCGCACCGCGGTCGAGCGAAAAGCGGCCGGCGTCGTACGGTTCACCGGCGCCGGACTCGCCGCGGCGCTGGACGAAGCGCTCGTCGGCGGCTTCCCCGGGCCGCTGCGGGAGGATCTGCTGGAGGCAAGATTGCTGATCGTCGAGGATCTCGCCGGGGTGCGTGCGAAGCCGAAGACTCAGGATCTGTTGATCGCCGCGTTGGACGCCGTCGAGCGATCCGGCGGACGGGCGGCGCTCACCGGGCCGTGCCTGCCGGGCGAACTCCCGGCTGTCTCCCCTCGACTCATCGACCGTCTCCGCGGGGGAGTCTGCGCGAGCGTCGCGACTCCCGCGAGGGAGTCTGCGAGCGAGTTACTCCGCCGGTTCGCGGAACATCGGCGAGCGAGGGCGACTCCGGCCGCCCTGCGAACGTTGACCGCCGACCTCGCCGGAACCTCCGTGCGGGAGCTGGAATCGATCGCGGACCGGATGGGCGAATTGGCCCGCGCCGCGGGGACGAGCGGTTGGACGGCGGAGATCGCCGCGGCGCTCGCGGCTGGCCGAGCGGATGCCGTCGCGGACGTTCCGCCGCTGTCGCTGGGAACCGTGAGCCGGGCGGTCGCGGGGCGGTTCGGCCTGTCGGTCGATCAATTGCGACGCCCGGGGCGCAGCGCGACGGTCGTCCCGGCCCGCCAAGCGGGGATGGCGTTGTGTCGTGAGTTGACCGGCGAGTCGCTCGCCGCCGTCGCCAAGCACTTCGGCCGCAGCGATCACGGCACCGTCATGTACGCTCTTAAGCGATTCGAAGAACGCGAGAAGAAGGACGCCGCATTCCGCGGCCATGTCGCCGCCGTGCGTCGGGAGCTGCGGAGACGTTCGCCGCTCTCCTGAAGAGAACGGCTAACCGGCGACTTCTTCAAGGTGTTCCCACAACTCCGCCAAACGGTTCTTCGCCCGGTCGTACTTCTTCTGGACCTTCTTCACCGCGGCGCCGTCGCGCACGATTTCCGGGGCGGCCAGTTCGGTCTGCAACGATTCGATGGCGCCCTCGGTCTCCGCGATCTCCGCTTCGATCTGTTCCGCGGGCTTATAGGGGAATTTTTTCGGAGCCTCCTTCGCGGCCCCGTTCCGCGACGCCGGGGCCTTCGTTTTTGCGGTCGCCCGCTTTGCATCCAACGAGGCGGCGTGGGCGTCCTCCGCGGCCTTCGTCGCGTCGCGGAAGGCGACGTATTCGGAGTAATTCCCCTCGTGCTCCTTCACCCCCTCCGGCGTGAAGACCAGCACCTTGGTGGCGATCCGATCCATGAAATACCGGTCATGCGAGACGAACAGCAGCGTGCCGCCGAACTCCAACAGCGCCCGTTCAAGCGCGTCGCGGCTCCAGAGATCGAGGTGGTTGGTCGGTTCGTCCAACACCATCGTGTTGTAATCGCCGGTCGCCAGACGCGCGAGGGCGACGCGGGTCTTCTCGCCGCCGCTCATCGCGCCGACCTTCATCAACCCCATATCGTCTTTCACGCCGAACTTGGCGAGCATGCCGCGGCCGAACCCGGGATTGAACGGGTCGTCGCCGGGCGGACGGACGGCGTCGACGGCGGTGTCCTCGGGGCTGACGGAGTCGAGGCGCTGATCGAAATACCCGACGCGGACGTTCGCCCCCTCGGTCACCGTGCCGGTATCGGGCGTGATATTCCCGACGACGCACTTCAAGAACGTCGTCTTGCCGCACCCGTTATGGCCGACGATGCCGATCCGATCGCCGCGCTCGACCCGCAGGGAGACGTTTTCGAATAGCGGCCCCTCGTCGAATCCCTTCGATAAATTTACGATGTCCAGCGTTTTATCGCCGGTGCGGTCGGCGGGGGAGAACTTCATCCGCGGGCCGGATTCGTCGTAGACCGGCACTTCGACGCGGTCTTCCTCCAGCTTGGCGATTGATTTCAGCTTGCTTTGGGCCTGCTTGCTCTTGGTGCCGTAGCGGTTCTTGGCGACGAAGCGTTCCGCTTTCTCGATCGTGTCCCGCTGCTTCTCGGCGGTGCGTTCGAGGACTTTGAGACGTTCCTCACGCTGGGAACGATAGACGCTGAAGTTCCCTTTATATTCGTGCAGCGTGCCGCCCAGCAGTTCAAAGGTGCGGGTGGTGACGTTGTCGAGGAAGTAGCGATCGTGCGAGACGACGATCACCGCCCCGCCGACTCGCGGCAGATAGCCTTCCAGCCACTCGGTCCCGGCCACGTCGAGGTGGTTGGTCGGTTCGTCCAGCAGCATCACGTCCGGGTCGGTCAGCAACAGCTTCGCCAGAATCGCCCGGCTCCGCTGGCCGCCGGACATCTCCGCGAGATCCGCGTCGTACTGGCTTTTCGTGAAGCCCAGTCCGCCGAGCACTTCTTCGACTTTATAGTCCAACTCGAAGGCGTCGTGACGGGTTAATTCTTCCTGAATCGCGTCGAAGCGGCGGTGGAGTTTTTCCGCCTCCGGCCCCTCCCAGACCTCCGCCATTTTATGAGCAATCTTTTCGCTCTCTTTATGCAGGGCGTAGTAATGGGCCAGGCCGGCTTTCGCCTCGTCCATCAACGTGCGGCCCGGGGGGAAGGTCGCTTCCTGTTCGAGCAGGCCGACGGTCGCCCCCTGCGGGGTGGTGACGGCGCCGGTGTCCGGCGTCTCGCGACCGATCAGGCAGTGCATCAACGTCGTTTTGCCGGTCCCGTTCGGACCGACCAGGCCGACGCGCTCGCCGGCCCGCACGTCGAACGTGACCTGTTTGAAAACCGGCGTACGATCGAACTGCCGAGACAGATCGGCGGCGGACAGCAGAACCATAACGCGGGCGGCGGGGCGAAGCGGGACGCGGAGAGACGAACGCGGGCGAAGCGAGCGACGTGGCCGGGAGTGTAGTGAGCGACTCGGGCAGCGGGAACGGCTTCGCCCCGCTCGCCCGAGGAACCAGCGGCGTCAGCCGTTCTCGCTCGGCTCTTCGCTGGATTCCTCGTTCGAATCGACGCTTGGTTCGGCCGATTCGGCCTTCGCGGTCCGTTGCGGAGCGGCCTTCCATTTCTCGACATCCTCCACGACGCAGCGGAAGCCGCAGTGGAAGCTGCCGGTGCCGGGGTCGCCCTTCATCCGGCTCGCGACCCGATAGCCGGTGCAGTAGTTGTCGCTGCACAGGAAGCTGCCGCCCCGCTGGATGCGTTTGGGAACGTTGGGCTCGTTGGGGTCGAGACTGCTGGCCGGACCGCGGGGGTTCTTGCTTGGGCTGGTCTGGTAATAATCCGCGCGATACCAGTCGCGGCACCACTCCCAGACGTTGCCGCTGACGGCGTACAGGCCGTAATCGTTGGGCGAATAGGCTTTGACCGGGCTGGTCCCGACTTCAAAGCCGTCGTCGCCGGCGTCTTCAAACGGGAAGCGGCCCTGGTAGACGTTCGCCCGGTGATCCTCTTCGCCCTCGGCGTCGGTCGGGACGAGTTCGTCGCCCCACGGGAACTCTCTCCCCTTGTGCCCGCCGCGGGCGGCGTATTCCCACTGAGCCTCGGTCGGCAGCGTCTTGCCGGCCCATTCGGCGTAGGCGACGGCGTCGTTCCAGGAGACGTGCACGACCGGATGATCGCCCTTCCCTTCGAGGTCGGAATCCGGCCCTTCCGGGTGCCGCCAGTCGGCGCCGTTCTGCATCTGCCAGACGCCCGCGGCGACGACCAGGTTGGGATCCTGACCGATCTTTAAAGCCATCCGCGGGTCGAAAGTCGGGCTGAGGCAGATGCTGCCCGGTTCAATCCCCCCTTCGGGGATCTGGGCGAGGAAATCCTCCGGCACCATCCCCTCCAGATCTTCCCGGGTGATGGGCTTCTCCGCGGCGGTGACGTAGCCGGTCGCGGCGACGAACTCCGCAAACTGATCGTTGGTGACCTCCGTCGCGTCCATCCAGAACGGCGAGAGCGTCACGGTATGGACGGGCGATTCGTCCGTGTGCAGCCGGGGGGGATTCTCCGTCCCCATCGAAAACGATCCGCCGGGGATCGCGACCAGGCCGTCGCGTTCCAGGGCCGCGATCGTCTCGGGGTCGATCGCGGCGTCGATCGGGGCAGGCTTCGATAATTCGGGCGTATCCACGGCGGCCGCCAGCTGCGACGACGACTCGATCGCCGGCGCGGCGACGGCGGCGTCCGTCTCTTCGCAGCCGGTCAGGGCGAGGGGCAGCGCGCCAAGCAGCGGGGCGAGGAGAACCGCGGCGGCGCGAGAGCGGGGGCGTGGCACGGGCGGACTCATCTGGGAAGAAAATGAACGGGGGCCGGTCGCATCGGGCGACGGCGACGGGGTGATCCGTCGAGCGCCGTTTGAATCGATGCCGGGGCGGCTTCGGTGCAGGTGGCGCCGGCGCCATCGTACGCGTCGGGGTCGTCCGCGGGCAAAGCGGCGATCGAAGGGCGTCGGGGAGCCGGACAGGCGTTAGAATCGTCCGCCGCCCCGGTTGCCCCTCGTCTTCCGCCGCCCGCCGACGGTTCGACGCCCCGCCTGCGGGCTCCCACGGCACTCCCCTTCCCGTGCCGTCCGTTCCGACAGGCTCCCCCGTGCTCATGACCGCCCCGGCTCCCCGCACTTCCGCCGGGCATCGGGAGGATCGGTCCGCCCCGCCCGCGTCGACGTCTGCCTCCGTCGCCCATCATCCGGCGCCCCCGATTCCGCCGGGAGAACTCGCCCCCCCTCACGGACTGATCCCCGACGAAGACGCGGCGCCCGTCTCCTCCGACGATCCTCCCGCGGAATCCGCCCCGACGGAGCAGAAGCTGCGATGGTGGAGCAGCCCGCGGACGCTGCTGAACTACATCCTCGGCCTCGACGACACGCCGCATCAAATCGCGATGGGCGTCGCCGTGGGCTTTTTTTGGGGAATGACGCCGACGGTGGGCGTCCAGATGATGCTGGTGGTGGGATTTTATTACCTGTGCAAGCCGTTCTTCAACTTCAACGTGAAGGCGTCGCTGGTCACGGTGTATATCTCAAATCCCCTGACGATGCTGGCGATATACTGGTTCGACTACGAAGTCGGCACGCTGTTCATGCACGGCGACCTGACGAAGTCCGAACTCGCGGCCGTCCTGGAATACGAGAGCCTGTCGGAGTGGTGGACCACCGTGAAGGGGCTGGTGTTGCGGGTCGGCTGGCCGATGTTGATCGGCTCGGTGGTGGTCGGCACGGCGTGCGCGCTGGTGAGCTACCCGGTTACGCGGTGGCTGGTTGTGAAGTGGCGGGCGCGGCGGGCCTGAACCGCCCCGACTGCTTTCGACCCCGTCAGCCCCGGCGAAGTTGGAAGATTTCCACGTCCACGCCCTCGCTGAAGCAGACGTGATCCGGCGGACGACCGGTCGTTTCTTCCGAACCGGAAAGCCCCGCGAATCCCGCCGCCGCGACCAGCGAATCGTCGAGCTGATCGGCCTGTGCTGATCGCAGCGGATAGGGCGTGTGATGCACCTGCCCACGGAGGATCGCTCCCCGGGCAGAGGTGAACAGCAGGTAGCGCTCCGCGAGAAAGTGATCGAGCGTCCCCGGTAGCGCCGGGGCCGGCGGACCGGCCGCCGTCACTTCAATTCTCCCCCCCGCCCCGCGCGGTCCCGGCCACAGGCGCCGGCTTCGGTAGAGCGCCCGATCGCCGTCGCGGTCGACGGACATCGTCGCCCGAAAGTACGGCAGGCTCCAAACCGTGCGGGCGATCAGCACCGCGGGCCACTTGGCCGCGTCGAGGCTGAAGAAGTAGACGCCCGGTTCCCACTCGCCCTCGCCGTTCACTCGGGTGACGTAGGTGCGCACGTTGGTCTCCGGGAACCGGGAGACGCCCGGGACCGCGGGCGCCCACCGCGGCCGCACGCCGTCCATCAGAAACGGCACCAAGCCGATCCATGCGGAGCCGTCGAAGGTGTCGAGTTCCATTCCCCTCGGCAGCTTGGAGCGAACCTGCTCCGGCGGAACGCGCCAGTGAAGAAACGTGAGATGCCGCCACTGCTGATAGCCCACCGGCCGCCCCGCCGGACGGCGGGCGGGGGCGAGGCGGTCGACGGGGGCGGAAGTCGGCTCGGTCACACCCCAATGTCCGCGATCCCGTCGAGCATCCAACGCGGACCGGATCGTCCGACTTGAACCGTTCGGGTTCGCTGCACGTTGAGGGCCATACCGCTCCGCAAGCCCCCAGCCCGATGCTCCGCCGTGACTCTGAACGCTTCGTCGACGCTGTCGAATCGCTGGGCGAGGAGGCGCCGGACCATCCGGTCTCTCGGTGGATCGCGGGCGCTTTGACTCCGTCGATCCTCGGATTGCACGCGGTACAGTGGCTGTGGGCCGGCCGCGCGCCGTTCGTCGCCGGTCGACCGTTGCGATGGACCGAACTGCACGGCGCCGAAGCGGCGTGCCTCGCCGGCGCGGCGCTCGCGGGAGCCGCGTTCCTTCACGCCCACTTCTTCTGGACGCCGCACCCGCACTATCACGGGTACGGCGCCCTCGGGAAGTTAGCGAGCCTCGTCGGTTTCATCGCCGCCCTGGCGGGGTTCGTCTGGTACGGGTTCCTCAACGCATGAGCGGTCACGCCAGCAGGCTCTCGCCGGTCATCATCTCGGGCTTCGACACGCCCATCAGGTCCAGCACGGTGGGGGCGACGTCGGCCAAGCGGCCGCCCTCTCGCAACCTCCGACCTTCGACGTCACTCGCGACGACGACGCAGTCCACGTCGTAGGTCGTGTGGGCGGTGTGCGGGCGGCCGGACTCGATGTCCACCATCTGCTCGCAGTTGCCGTGGTCCGCGGTGACGACCAGCGCCCCGCCCTTCGCCAGCGTGGCGTCGACGATCTCGCCGACGCAGCCGTCGACCACCTCCACCGCCTTCACCGCGGCCTCCAACACGCCGGTGTGGCCGACCATGTCGCCGTTGGCGTAATTGACCAGCACGAAGTCCGCTTCGCTGTTGTTGATGACGTTCAAGACGGCGTCCGTCACGCCGCGGGCGCTCATCTCAGGCTTTTGATCGTAGGTGCTCACGTCGCGGGGGCTGGGGATTTCCTGCTGGACCTCGCCGGTGAACGGCTCTTCCCGATAGTCGTTGAAGAAAAAGGTCACGTGCGGGGCCTTCTCGCTTTCCGCGCAGCGATACTGCGTGAGGCCCGCGGCGCTGACGGCGTCGCCGAGGATGCCCTCCATTTTGGGCGGTTTCTCGAAGGCGACCTCCGTTTCCAAGCCCGTCTCGTAGCGGGCCATCGTGCAGAAATAGAGGTCGCTCGGCACGGGTTTGCGGTCGAAGCCCCCGCCCTTGATGTCCGCCCACTCGGCGTCGCTGAGCACGAACGCCTTGGTGATCTCCCGCGGGCGATCGCCGCGAAAGTTATAGAAGATGACGGAGTCCCCGTCGGCGATGCGTCCGCCGTTCAGAGGGCCGGCGCCCTCCGAATAGTCCGTGTAGTGCGGGGCGACGAACTCGTCGCCGAATCGCTCCGGCTCGGTGGGGTTCTCGTAGTAATTCGCCAGCACGGCGCCGGCGCTCTCCCCGGGATCCCCGCCGCGGCCGACTAACAGGTCGTACGCCTTTTGCACGCGATCCCAACGGAAGTCGCGGTCCATCGCATAGAACCGACCGACCACGCTGGCGACCGGCGGGAAGTTCAGGTCGGCCAGTTTCTCTTCGACCCTGGCGACGTAGCCGGCGCCGCCGGTCGGGGCGGTGTCCCGACCGTCCGTGATGACGTGCACCGCGAGTTGATCCTTGGGCAGATCGGCCTGCGCACACAGATCGATCAGAGCCAGACAATGGTCGATGTGGCTATGCACGCCGCCGTCGCTCAGCAGGCCCAGCAGGTGCACGACCTTGCCGGAACTCTTCGCCCGGTTGACCGCTTCCAGCAATCGGGGGTTTTCCAGAAACGCTCCGCTCGCCACCGCGTTGGTAATCCGCATCAGTTCCTGGTCGACGATCCGCCCGGCGCCGAGGTTCTGGTGGCCGACCTCGCTGTTCCCCATCACGCCGGGAGGGAGGCCGACGTCGGTGCCGCTGGTCTTGATTTGCACGTGCGGGTAGTCCGCCAGCAAACGATCGCCGACCGGGGTGGCGGCTTGCACGGTGGCGTCGCAGAAGTCCTGATCGGCCCGAGGGTTATGGCCCCATCCGTCGCGAATGATCAAAACGACGGGGCGGTGCGAGGCGGACATGCGGATCGGGCGATCGGAACGGATACGGGAGAGCGGGACGCGCCGACATCTTCGGTTCGTCCGTCAGACTCGCAACCGCACTGGGTCGCGTTCGCGAAAGCGGTTTGATCCGCGTTCCCTGATGCGATCCGGCGGCTCGCTCGAAAAGAAATTCCGGTCCCGTGATGAGAAGTTCGATCAGCCGTAGAGCCTGAACCAGCAAGACCTTCGGCAATTCCAGCAGCCCCCGCAGAGGGCGCCCCTGCGGGGCCGCTCGGGAAAACGCCCATCATTCGGTTGCATGCGTCGCGCGGAACCGTATCGTCCCCGCCAATCAAACTCAGCTTTGCGACCCGCACAACCTGCCAGGTCGCCCTGGACTGCCTCTTTCGCCCCAAGGACCGGGGCGGCCTTCTCTCCCGAACGCGAGCAGACTCCGTATGCGGTACCGCCTCGGCATGCCCCCCGTTCCCCGCTTCTCCCGCTGGGCCGTCTCGTCCGTCGCGACGATGACCGTTCTCAGCGCCTCGTCCCTCGTCGCCGGCGAAAAACCGCCCGCCGAGCGAACCGCCGGGTATCGGCCGAGCGTTTCGACCGTCGCCCCCGAAACAACCCTGCGGCCGGCGGGCATCGGATCGACGATCGCCGAAGCGGAGCCGGACGGCAAACCGCAGCCCGGCTGTTGGGTCGAGGACGTCGAGACCGCCCGCGTCACCGCCGGCGCCACGGGCCGCCCGGTCGTGCTGCACTTTCATGCGGAATGGTGCCGGCCCTGCCAGGAGATGGAGCACAATGTGCTCGGCGATCCGGCCGTGCTGGCCCAACTGGGCGGCGACGGTGTGGTGGGCGTCAAAGTGGATGTGGACGAACACGAAGACCTCGCCGAGGAGTTCGGCGTGACGGCGCTGCCGGCAGATGTCTTCCTGCAGGCGGACGGCACCCTGCTCACGCGGGCCGTCGGTCCGACCGACGCGGCGGGGTACGCCGGTCGCCTCTCCCGCGTCGCGGCTCACCTGCCCGCCACCGACGCCGCCGACCTGCTCGAATGTCCCAAATGCGAGCCGGGCGATCCGGCCGAATTGCTGGAAGAATGGGCCCGTCGCCGCGGTCCCGGGTGCATCGAACTGGGTCTGAAGGGGTACTGCCCGGTCTCGCTGATCGACGGCCGCGTGTGGGAAAAGGGCGAGGCGAAGTTCGCCTGGAGTTTCGGCGGCGTCGCCTATCACCTGAAGGACGCCGCGACGCTGGCCAAGTTCCGTGCGAACCCCAGCCGGTACGCCCCGCAGCTCAGCGGGTACGACCCGCACCTGCTCTCCACCACCGCCCGCGCGGTGCCGGGGCGGGCGGAGTTCGCGGCGTTCTACGAAGGGAACCTGTATTTGCACGCCACCGAAGCGAGCCGCAAGGCGTTTATCGCCGACCCGGCCGGCCACGCCTTGCCGCAGCGGATCTACCCGAGCGCCGCGGATGTCGCGAAGACCGCTGCTGAGACGGACGACGACCCGTTGATGGGTTCCTAAAGCGTGAGCGTTCGTCCCTTGCCGGTCAGGGCAAGGGACGGTCAGGGTGGGGGGATGAACTCCCCGCGATCGAACCGCTCCCCCACGCCCTGGCCCGGGCGGTTCGCGGCGCTGGTGGGGGCGATCACGGTTCTCTCCGCGATCGCCCCGCCGCATCCGTGGGAGCAGTTTCTCCAGCACCTCGCCACGCCGCTGGTGCTCGGAGGGCTTTGGCTGGGCGGACGGCGGGGGTGGATCTCCGGCCCGGCGGCGGCCGGCGTCGCCGTCTTCTTTCTGCTGCACGCGGTCGCGGCCCGGTTCCTCTACTCGACCGTGCCCGGCGGGGAGCATTTGACGTGGTTCTCGCTGGGCGGGCCGGAGGGACGAAACCACTTCGATCGGCTCGTTCACTTTTGTTCCGGCCTGCTGCTGGCGCCGATCGCGAGCGAACTGGCGTCCCGGTTCGGCGGAATGAAAACCGCTTGGGCGACCGGTTTCGGCGTTTGCCTGCTGTTGGCGATCGCCGCGGTCTATGAGGTGTTCGAGTGGTCGCTGACGGCGATCCTCAACCCAGCTTACGCCGACCGCTACAACGGCTTGCAGGGCGACGAGTGGGACGCCCAGAAGGACATGTTCCTCGCGGGACTCGGCGCCCTACTGGCGTTGCCGGCATCGGTCGCGTTGGCCCGGCGGACGGGTTCGGATCGCGTTGCACGCCCCGCCGCTCCGTCTTGAGAGCGGCCGCCGCTGGCGATTGGTTCATCAAAGAAAACGACCCGGCCGCCAGTCGCGTCCGGGTCGTTCTTAATGCCGTGCTCGTCGACGGGTCGTCGCCGGGTTACTTCAACGGCTTGATGCGAATGTTTCGCCACATGACGACGCCGGTCTCGTCGCCGCGGTAGCTGTGCACCTGCAGGCCGATGAATCCATCCTCCGGCAGTTTGTCGCTTTGCAGCGTGGAGACGGCCTCGCCGTTGACGAAGGTGTGGACGTTGTCGCCTTTGGCTTCGACGCGGAACTTGTTCCATTCGCCGTTCTTGAAGGTGTTCTGCTTGGGGTGCTGGTTCGGCGGGTCCATCCAGCCGCCCATCGCCTCGCCGTAGATATAGCCGGCGTCGCCGGGGCTGCTTTCGATCTCGACCTGCGGTCCGTTCACGCGACCGTCCGTCGTGCCGCCCTTGCTGTTGGAGCGAATCTGCACGCCGCTGTTGAGGTTCTTCGTCGGCAGCTTCACTTCAAATTCCAGGATGAAGTCGCCGTACTTCTCTTTGGTGCACAGAAACGAGTTCGGGCTGCCCTTCGCCGTGCGACCGACGATCGCCGGGGCGCCGTCCACGTCTTCGATTTTATAGGTCGCGGTTCCGTTCCGCTGCTCCCAGCCGTCGAGAGTCTTGCCGTCGAACAGCACGGTGAAGCCGTCCTCGCCGTCCTTCTCGTGGTGGTCCGCCTGGGCGACGGGCGTCAGCGCAAAGGCGAGCAGAGCGGCGGAGGTCAGCAGCGGGGCGAAGCGTCGCATGGAATGGTCGTTGTAGGACTCAGGATTTGAAACGGATGCGCATTGTCCCGAACGTATCGGCGGATGCAACGACGTCCGGCGTCCCGGTGCCGCGACGATATAAAAATAAAAACGCCCCGGACGCGGGAGCGTCCGGGGCGTCGATGCCCGGGTCGACGGGGATTCAGCGGTTCACTTCGCCGCGTCCCACCACCAACGGCCGTCGGGACGGGTCAGTTCGCCGTCGTTGAACTTGTTCTGCAAACGCACGCCGGTCTTATAGACCTCGGAGTCCGCCAGCACGCGGTTCAGGTCGCCGCGGACGCCGCCGGCCACCTGCACGACGACCTCGCCGCCGCGATACACGCGGTGGTTGACGGCGGTGTCGACCGTGGCGATTTCGGCGCCGCCGGCGACCGGGTACAGGGCTTCGCTGGCGAACGCCTCGCCGGTCCAGCCGGCCCGCTCGCCCAGGTTCTCCTGCGAGATCAACGCCGCGGCGAGGGACAGATCGAACACGTTCTGCAGTTCCGCGAAGACCGGATCTTCCAGAGCGAGCTGATCGAACTTCGCGGTGAAGTCCGCGGCGAACTGGCTGTTCACCGGGCTGCTCTGGCCGGTGTGCTCCCGGGTGCCGTCCGCGTTGATGAACTCGTCTTCGCTTTTGCAGAGCACGCGGCTGCCGACGAACTCGAACACGTCGCGGTTTTCGGTGTGCAGGACGGCATCGAAGTCGGTCGTCAGCCACCACCGCAGGGCCTTCATCGGCACGCCGGAGGTGTCGCCGCTGGCGCCGAGCAGGTCGAAGTAGCTCTGAATGCCGGCGCCCTGCACCTTATCGATGCCGATCAGCTTCATCCGGTAGTCGGCTTCAGCGATCACGCGGGCGACGCGGCTTTCGGCGGGGACTCCGTTATAAACGACGTCCTGCTCGCCCAGCGCCTGGCCCAGACCGGCGACGAACTGACGGGTGGCCGAACGGCCCGACAGCGGGCCGCGAGCCTGCGAGGCTTCGGCGTACTCTTTAACGGCTTTCAACCCTTCCTGACGCGGAACGATCAGGCACTGGAAGATGCCGCTGCCGTTGTCGGAGAAGGTCCGCAGCACGGTGACGAGGTCGTCGAGGTGCAACGCCGGACGCCCCTCGTCCGTCACGACGCGACCGGCGTCGTCCGTGCTCCAGCCGGCGGCGGGGCCGCCGAGGAGGATGTCGCCGGGTTGGTCCGCGGTCGGCTCGACCAGCAGGACGTACTTCACCTGCGTGAGGCCGGCGAGGTGCCGCATCGAACCGGGCAGCGCCCGGCCTTCGGCGAGGCGGCTGGCGACTTCTGCTTCCAAACCCCGCAGCGAAACGAGCCGCAGATCGGAGCGAGCGGCGAGGTCTTCGTTCAGCGTCGCGGCGGAGGCGGCGAGGCCGAGGGCTTCGAGGCGATCAGCCCGCTCACGAACCGTCAGGGCGGCCATCTTGCCGAGCGGGTCGACCCGCACCCCGCTGTCGTACTCTTCCATGGCCCCGCCCTCGCCGTCGATCTCTTCCCAACCGCCGCCGTTGTCGATTCCGCCGGTGGTAGCTTGAATCAGGTCGATCAGCGGCTGGAAGTTGGCGAGCGAACCGCCGGCGAGACTGTCGTCGCCGCCGCCCGCACGCTGTCGCAGATGACGGCCACCCGGCTCGACGGCATGACCCGCCGCTAAAATCGCGCTCGTCCGTTTTCCCCCACCTCGCCGCCCGTCCACCGAGAACCGCGTCGCCCGTGCCGGAACTGCCCGAGGTTGAAACGATGGTGCGGGGCGTGCGGCCGCACGCCGTCGGCCGGACGATTACGGCGGTCAAACGCCCCAGCGGCGGCACGAACGCCGCCGGACAGCCGCTGCGGCCGATCAGCCTCACCCCTTCCCTGTCATCGCTCGCGGCCCGGGTGCGGGGAAAGATGATCGAGGCGGTCGAGCGCCGGGCCAAGCGGGTCGTGCTGCGATTGGAGGGCGGCCGGGCGATCGCGGTGGAGCCGCGGATGACCGGGCTGATGCTGCTGGGCGCTCCGCCGACGACCGATCACGTCCGGCTCGAATTGCACCTCGGACCGGCGGTCGATTCGGCGACAGGTTCGGGCGAGGGCTATCCGGTGCTGCGGTTCTGGGATCGTCGCGGGTTGGGAACGGTGCGTTTGTACGAACCGGGCGAGTTGGACACGCACCTCGGTCCGCACAAGCTCGGGCCGGACCCGCTGCGGCTGTCGCCCGAGGAATGGGCGGCGTCGCTGGGTTCGGCGTTGGCGAAGACGGCTCGGCCGGTGAAGGTCGCGTTGCTCGATCAGAAGGTCGCCGCGGGGATCGGCAATCTGTACGCCAGCGAGGCGCTGTTTCACGCCCGCATCGCCCCGGATCGGCCCGGGAACGGGTTGAGTAGGGAAGAGGTGCGAATGCTCGCCGCCGCGGCGGTCGAGGTGCTGACCGAGGCGATCGAGTACGAAGGCAGCACGCTGTCCGACGGAACGTATATGAACGCCCTCGGCGATCCGGGTCGCTACCGGAACGAACACCGGGTCTATCAACGAGCCGACGTCCCCTGCCCGCGCTGCGGCACGGCGATCGTCCGCACCGTGCAGGCGCAACGCAGCACGTTCCATTGCCCCGCCTGCCAGCGGTGACGTGTGCGGCGAACCCGGGGTTCGCGCGCGGAGGGTTCTATGCGAAGACGCGAGCGCGACCGCCCGATCGGCTGCCCGGTACGCTCAGAGGACGCCGGGCAGACGAGGTCGTGACCCACCCTCCCCCCGTCTCAAGGAAGAGACCTCCGATGAACGCCCTGAAACTCGCCGCCATCCTGGCGATCGGCGTCGCCGCTTCGGACGCCCTGTCCGCGGCTCCCGCTCCGCCGGCCTGCTCCGCCGCCGCCTGCACCGCCGACGCGGCCGCCTGCACCGCCAACGCGGGCTGCTGCGCCATCCCGGCCCGCACGGCTGACGCCACGGCCTGCCCGACGGCAGACTGCCCCGCGACCTGCACCGGCCCCGGCTCCGCCTGCTGCGAAGAGATGGGCTGCTGCGAAGAGAGCTTCAAAGCTTTGGCGGACCGTTGCAAAGACCAGCTGCGCAGCCGGGAGTTCGTCGCCGCCCTCGCCACCGCGAAGCGGGTCCGCACGCTCTTCCCGGACGATTCGGCTGCCAAACTGATGGTCTGGAAGGCGAAGTTGGCTCCTCGCAAAGCTGCCTGCGAAGAGATCGCGAACTCACCGATGGTCAGCTACGTCCCTTGCTCCCCGCCGAAGTGCGGTACGGCACTCGCCTGCAACGCCCCGCCGGCGCCCGCGACCGCCACCGTCGCCACCTGCGGCGAGGCGACTCCGTCCACCGCGGTTGTCGTCTGCTCCGCTTCGTCGGCCGACACCCCGCCGTCCCCCAAGCGGCTCACGGCCTGCAACGGTGACGCCTGCCCGCTCTCGGTGTGCGGCTCCACGACCGTCTCCAAGGCGTTCATCACCGCCGTTTCCGCTCCCGAATGCCCGTCGGTCTGCGGCAGCGAAGGCCCGTCCGTCTGCGGGACCGGGTGCCTGGCCGCGTGCGGAACCGCCTGTCGCGGCCCTGAATGCGACGGCGGCCCCTGCCCCGACGGCGTGACCGGCGCCCTCGCCCGCGAGATCAGCCCCTGCAAAACGCAGTGCGAATCCGGCGACGCCGGCGCCCTCGCCGAGTGGCACGCCACCGCGTCGCTCGCCGCTCCCTACCCGATCGCCTACGAGCCGCCCGGCCTGTACGGCGGCCAGACCTACGGCGTGGTTCGTACCGCCGCCGTCAGCCCGGCTCCTTCGATCAGCTCGGCCTCCTATGCCGTCCCGGTCGAGGCGAACCCCGGCCTGCCGGTCGGTCGCTGGACCCGCACGCTGAACGATCAGTCCGTGACGATCGCCGTCGCCGCCGACGGCTCCTTTGCCGCCGTCTGCACCGTTCCGAACGCCGGTTGCTCCCTGAAGGTCACCGGCGACTGCCGGGCCACCGCGGACGGCCTGCTGTTCGGCGTCGTCACCTCCGCCAAAGCCTGCCCGAGCGAGTCGAACACCGACAGCGTCGACCCGGTCGCCTGCGTGGAGATCGAAACCTTCTGCCGCTCGCTGATCGACCAGCCCTTCAGCGCCCGCTGCCGGGTCAGCGGGCAGTCGATGACGGTCTCGCACACCCTGTTTGGCGGGATCGGCTTCGTCGGCACCCCGGGTCCCGGCGAACCGGCCCACCTGGCCCTGACGATGTTCAGCGGCGCCTACGAGGCGGAGTGAAGTCCGCTTCGCGGAAGCTTCAATGACCAAGAGATCAAGAACCAAGGTCCGGGAGAGTCCCGGGCCTTGGTTCTTTCGCTGTCCGTTCACCCAACCTTGAAGTCTCACCGAGCCTTGAAGTCGCGCGGCGGGACCATCTTCGCTTCCTCCTTGCCCCACACGGCTGCAACCAGCAATTCGAGATCGTCGGGTCGCTCCGCGGCGAGGTCGCGGCTCTCCGAGGGATCTGCGGCGAGATCATAGAGTTCCCACTCCGAGTCGCGTGACGGTCGCACGGCCTTCAGGTCGCCGTACCGAAACGCCGCTTTCGGTCCCATCCGCCAAGCGAACGTCCGGGGATCGCGTTCCCCCGCCATCGGCCCGTTGATCCAAGGTCGCAGGTCGACGCCGTCCCACTCCTTCGGCACGTCCCCGCCCGCCGCGGCGAGAGCGGTCGCGGTGAGGTCGAGACTCCACACCGGCTCCTCGAAGTCCGTCCCCTGCGGCAAGACGCCCGGCCACGCGGCCAGCATGGGCACCCGGACTCCGCCTTCGTACAGGCTCCCCTTGCCGTCGCGCAGGGGCAGGTTCGTGCTGGTCAGTTCGGCGGTCGGGCCGCCGTTGTCGGAGAGGAAGAGGACGAGCGTGTTCTCGCTCAGACCGCGACGCTCCAGCGAGGCGCGGAGGGCCCCGACGCTCTCGTCCATCGCCTTGAGCATCCCGCCGAACACCCGGCGCTGCGGATCGTCGAGGTGGGCGAACGCCGCGTAATCCTCCGGCAGCGCCTGCATCGGCGAATGCACGGCGGAGTAACTGGCGCACAGGAAGAACGGGCGACCGGCGGCGTCGTCGAGGAACCGCTCCGCCTCGCGGGTCATGGCGTGCGTGAAATAGCCCTCCGGCGTGACCGGCGTGCCGTCGGCGAGGACGGGGTTGTTCGCGTCGTAGGGCGGTTCGCTGATCGGGGCGCCGGTGTGCAGGAACAGGCGACCGTCCGGGCTTTCCCAGACGCCGTCGGTTCGCCCGTCCGGCAGCGTCTTGCGACGGAGAAAGGAGACAACCGGCGGTCCGGCGAACGGATCGGCGTAGGTGTGGCCCTCGTGCAGGAAGCCCCAGAAGCGATCGAAGCCCCGCCGCAGCGGATGGGCCGTGGGATGCCCGCCGAGGTGCCACTTGCCAATCAATGCGGTGGCGTAGCCCTGTCCGCGGAGATGATCGGCGAGCGTCTTGCGACCGATCGGCAACCCGGCGAGGGGATGTTCGTTGTGCGGCCCGACGGGGTTCAATTCATGGCCGAATCGGGTTTGCAGCACGCCGGTCAGCAGCCCGGCCCGGCTCGGGGAACAGTAGGAGGCCGTCACGTAGCCCTGCGTGAACCGCACGCCGTCCGCGGCGAGGGCGTCGAGGTGCGGGGTCGGCACGGCGCCGACGCCGCCCGCTTTGACCGACTTCGTCCCCGGCCCGTGCTGGAAGCCGCATTCGCCGTAGCCGAGGTCGTCCGCGATCAGCAGCAGGATGTTCGGCCGCGTCGCAACTCGGCTGGTTTCGTCGCCGTATAGCGGTCCGGCGAGGAGCAGCAGGGGGAGAACGGCGAGGGACGAACGCGGCATTGGGCGCTCCGATCAGCGTGGGCGGGCGGGTAGGATGATGCCGTCCCCCGCTCGTCTCCGCACGCCCCGCCGGTTCCATGTTCCGCCCCGTTCCCCGCCGGCCGGTCGCGACGTTCGCCGCCTCGCTGGCCGTCGCGGCTCTCTCGACGCTCGTCCCGTCCGCGGCGGTCGCTCAGGAACCGCCGCGACTGCCGGAGCTGCCCGACGGCCTCTCGGCCCCGGAGGAGGGCCCCACCGGGGACGCGCGGGTGCGGGAGGACGGCATCGACGCCCGTCGCTTCACCCCCGACCCCGCCGAGAGGCCCGGCGAGGTCCGCGATCCAAGGTCTGCGCCCGACCCGCGAGCGGTCCCCGGGCCATCGAACGGCTACGAGTACAGCCCCCCGTCGGGCCAGCCGGTCTCCCCGCTGTTAGACATCCCTTCCACCCGGCTCGTCCCCGGCGCCGGCGGTTTGCCCGGGTTCGACCCGGACGACAGCCCGGTCTTGCTGGGCGTCAGCGGGACGGACACCGCCTCGGGGGTACTGGTCACCAACGTGGTCCGAGGCACGCCGGCGGAACGAGCCGGCCTGGAGCGGGGCGACCGCATCTTGACCGTCAGCGGCTATCAGGTCGGCGTGGTGAGCACGCCGAACGGTCCGCGGGTTTATCCGCTCGGCGTGGAACTCGCCCGACGTCTCTCCCCGACCGGCGACGCCGAGTTGCTCGTCCAGGACCATCGCACCCGGCAGATCACGACCGTCACGGTCCGGCCCGTGAGTCGGTATGGACCGACCAGCCCGCCCGGCTATGAATCCGGGTATGGCGACCCCTACCGCCCGCGGCCGGGCGCCGGTTCGCTCTACGGCCCGGACACCGGCTTCGGAACAGGCGTGAACCCGCTCGGCCCCCCCCGCTACGACAGCGGTTACGGCCTCGATCCTCTGTACCGTGCCCCACAACCCCGCGGCGGGATCCCCCGTCGCTGACCCGCCCCTTCGATCCCCTCAGCGTTTCTATGCAGGCTTATCTCGTCACTTCCGACGGCGGTCCCGACGCGATCGAACGCGTCGAACGTCCCGACCCCGGCGGCGACGGCGGGCCCGGTCCGGGCGAGGTTCTCGTCTCGATGCGGGCCGCGAGCCTGAACTTCCGCGACACGATCGTCGCCGCCGGCGGCTATCCGCGAAACGACAGTTTCCCCTGCGTGCCGCTCTCCGACGGGGCGGGCGTCGTGGACGCGATCGGCGAGGGCGTGACGAACTTCGCCGTCGGCGATCGCGTGGTGAACACGTTCTTCCGCGACTGGATCGCCGGCGACCCGACCGAGCAGGAGATGCGGAGTTCCTACGGCGGCGGCATCGACGGGGTGCTTGCCGAGCGCGTGCTCTTTCCGGAGCGGGCGCTGCTGCCGATCCCGGAGCATCTGTCGTTCGAGGAAGCCGCCTGCCTGCCCTGCGCCGCGGTCACCGCGTGGCAGGCGTTGTTCGTCAAAGGCGACCTGACCGCCGGCCAAAGCGTGCTTTGCCTCGGCACCGGCGGCGTCAGCACGATCGCTCTGCAACTCGCCAAAGCGGCCGGGGCAACGGTCTACATCACCTCTTCCAGCGATGAAAAGCTGGAGCGGGCGAAGGAACTCGGCGCCGACGGAACGGTCAATTACAAGACCACTCCCGACTGGCACAAAGAGGTCCGCAAGCTGACCGACGGCCGCGGCGTCGATCACGTGGTGGAGGTCGGCGGACCGGGCACGCTGGAGAAGAGCATGCGAGCCTGCGCCCTCAACGGCCATATCGGTCTGATCGGCGTGTTGACCGGCACCAGCGGCGCCGTGAACCCGCTGCCCTGCGTTTTCGAACGGCTGTCGATCGACGGCATCTACGTCGGCAGTCGGCAGATGTTCGCGGCCCTGAACCGGCACCTCTCCGCCAACGCGATTCGCCCCGTCATCGACCGCACCTTCGGCTTCGACGAAGCGATCGACGCCTACAAGCACCTGCAAAGCGGTTCGCACTTCGGCAAAGTCGTGGTGACGATCGGCGGCTGAGCCGTCGTCACCCCGCCAAGTGCCGCACCAAAGGCCCCGCGAGGATCGGCGCCCGGTTCAGCGCCGCGCGGGTCGCCACGGCGACCGCGCGGCACCAGCCTTTGCGTCGTCCGACGCGCCGCTGATAGGCCGTTCGCCATTGCTCTTCGGCAGTCGGGTCGCCTTTCAGGAAGGCTTCGACCGGGTCCGCGGCGGCGCGGGCGGAGGCGACGGCCCAGCCCATCCCCTCGCCGGTAAACGGTTCGACGTACCCGGCCGCATCGCCGATGAGAAACACGCCGTCGTCCGCCACGTCGGCCGCGGTGCGGGTCAACGGCGGGGTGCCGGCCCACGCGGCCGTCGCCATCGTGTCGGAGACGGGGAAGCCCGCCGCCGCGAAGATCGCCGCCGACGCCGCTCCCGGACCGCCCCGCGATTTGAGGAACGACAGATCGTAGGCGCCCGCAAGGTTCAACTCGCCGCCTTCGGTGATCGTCGCGCCGACGTAACCGCCCCCGGCGACAGCCATGTGGATCGTGCCGGGATCGAAGAAGTCGGCGTCGAACGCCCCCGGCGCCAGTTCGGCCCCCGCCCCCACGCGGCTGCCGGGGGCGTTCGAC
>NZ_WTPX01000259.1 GCF_013036045.1 Alienimonas chondri | reverse complement strand
CCCGCACCGTCTGCCACGCGGCGTTGGCGCAGGAATCCGACGACGACGCGGCCCGGTTCGCGGCGGACACGGTCCTGTTCGCCCGCGGCATCGCGGAGGCCGCCGGCGGCCTGTACGGCGTCGGTCCGAAGGTCCGACGCCGAACGCCGCCGCCGTCGCCCGCATCGAGGCGGCGCTGGGGGCCGAGTGAGTCAGGAGCCGATCCAGCGATCCCGAATCCAGCGACTTCGAGAAGTCGCGCGGCGAATCGTGGAAGATGTCGACACCCCCGCCGGTAGGGCATTCGACTTGGCCGTGCAGGCGCTGATTGTGTTGTCGCTGGTGCTGTACTCCCTCGAAACGCTGCCAGGATTGTCTCACGCGACGCGCCGGGCGTTGCGGTGGGGTGAGTTGGTGACTGTCGGATTGTTCACAGCGGAGTACTTGTTGCGCGCGGCAGTGGCGAAGCCCACGAGGACGTATGTCTTCGGCGTGTTCGGGGCCGTCGACCTGCTGTCGATCCTGCCGACGCTCTTGGCCGCTGGTTTCGATCTCCGGGCATTGCGGGCGCTCCGCCTGCTTCGGCTCTTCCGTGTATTGAAGCTGGTTCGATACAGTGCCGCTGCGCGTCGATTCGCCTTGGCGTTGAAGATCGCCCGAGAGGAACTCGTGCTGTTTCTTGGAGCGGCGGGGGTTGTGCTGTTTCTCGCCGCCGCGGGGATTCATCACTTTGAACATGAGGCCCAGCCGGAAGAGTTCGCGTCCATCTTTCATAGCCTTTGGTGGGCCGTGGTCACGCTCACCACCGTCGGTTACGGCGACGTTTATCCCATGACGATCGGGGGGCGACTGTTCACTTTCCTAGTGCTGGTAGTCGGACTGGGTGTGGTTAGCGTGCCGGCGGGACTCGTGGCCTCGGCACTCTCGGAGGCTCGTAGGATGGAAGCAGACATACGCGAACCCGCGACAATGCGTGCGGAAGCCGACGTTCGCACAGGGGCATAGAGATCCCGGGTAAGGGAAGAGCCGCATGCGGGAACCCTGCGGGTCGGCGGCGAACGACTGGCTGCTCCGGCGCCTCGGGCGGTTCCGCGCCCGTTGTGCGGGGTTCGGGGACGCCCGTACGATGGGGGCGTCCGTGAATGCGCCCCGTCGGAGAACCGTGATGATTCGCCTCGCCCCCCCGTCCCGCACGCGAATCGCTCCCGCGCGATCCGTGCTCACGCGTTGCTTCGCCGCGGGGCTCGCTCTCGCGGTGACGCTGGCGGTCGCCGCGCCGGCGGAGGCCGCCGCCCGCACGGAGCTGATCGGCACCGTCGACGGGTGGACGCTGCCGGTGGAGGTCTATCAGCCGAACGGCGCCGGCGAGGAGACGCCGGTCGTGATCCTGTTGCACGGCGAGAAGGGCAACCGCAAGAACTGGCAGTCGCTGGCGGAGTACTTGGAAAAGCAGGGCTACGCCGTTCTCGCCCCGGATCTCCGCAAGCACGGCGAAGCCTCCTTCAACGGCCGCACGGAGACCGGCGAGTCGATGAGGCCCAACGACTACAAAGCCGTCGTGCGGTTCGATCTGGAAGCGGTCAAGCTGCTGGCGCTCGATCTGCACCAGAAGAAGCAGGTGAACATCCGCAAGCTGGGGATTCTGGCGGCGGAGGACGCCGCCCCCGCGGCGCTGCTGTTCACCTATGCGGATTGGCTCAAACAACCGCTCCGCGACGCGCCGGACCCCGCCTTCCGCACGCCGACCGGGCAGGACGTGCGGGCCGTGGCGCTGCTGTCGCCCGAGGAGAGCGTGCCCGGCTTGAACCCCGGTCGCGTGCTGCGTCAGCTGGCGGACGACGGCGCCGACATCGCCTTCCTGACGCTCGTCGGGGCGGCGGATAGTCAGGACAAGGGGGCCGCGGAGGATCTGTACAAGAAGTTGGGCGGGGAGAAGGCCGAACGGGTGATCTACGCCCCGGTGCCCGGCGTGCCGCTGCGGGGTACGGCGCTGCTGCGTCCGCCGCTGGGCGAGAAGCTGTTCGCCGGCCTCGCCCGGCAGGACGGCAAGGGCTTCTTCGACCTGTACCTGAAGGCTCGCGCGGACGTCACCGACCAGTGGCGCGACCGCACCGGCCGCCTGTGAACCGGCCGCCTGTGAACCGGCCGCCTGTGAACCGGTCCCTCGCGGCCCCCGCGAGCCGGGGGGCTTGTCCCCCCGGACCGGGCCTCCGCACAACGTCGCTCCGGTTCGCTACGCTCACTGGTCCGGGGGGATGAACCCCCCGGCTCGCCGTCGCTCCCCTGATGGAACCGTCCCGATGCTGACCGCCCCGCTGCTGCTCGCCTGCTTGCTGGCCCCGCAGGAGGGGGTTCCTCCGCGGGAAAACGCTGACGAGCCGCTGACCGGCATCGCATTGGAGCGACAGGCCGAGGCGGAGTTGGAAGCCGCCCTCGACGCCCCGCTGGCGAAGCCGCTTGTTTTCGCCCCGGGAGCAACCGTGGCGTCGGTGGTCGTGGAACTGCTGCCCGAGCAGACGGTGATGCCGGACAGTCCGCGATTGGACTTGGAGGGCATCGACCTCCGTGACCTGCCGCTGTACGGCGGCGTTGAACTGCCCGCGGGCCGATTCTCCGTGCGGCGAGCGATCGAGGAGCTGCTCGATTCGGTCAACGAGGTCCCGCTGACGATGATCAATGACGGCGGCATCCTCAAAATTACGACGCAGGATTACGCCGACGAACGCCTCGTCACCCGCGTCTATCCCGTCCGCGACCTGCTCGAAGCGGCCGGCCCGGGATACGTCGATCGGCCGCAGTTCCAATGGCACGGCGGGAGCATGGGCGGCGGGGGCGCTGCTCCCCAAGGCGGCTTGGGCGGCGGCGGTTTTGGCGGCGGCGGGCAGTTCTCCTTGGCGCCGGTCGCCAATCAGTTCGGCGCCGCCCAGCCGCAACCGCAGGCCGCGCCGGCCCCGGCGAAGGACGGTCCGCCCACGCCGTTGGAGATCGCGCAAGCGGCCGAACAGCCGTTGATCGACCTCATCCAAACCGTCACCGGCGGCATCGATAACGGCGGCGGCTGGGAGGAGATCGACGGCGAGGGCGGCGCGATGGAGTACTTCGACGGCGTGCTGAGCGTCCGCCAGACCGAAGCCGTTCACCGCCAGATCGCCACGCTGCTGAGCGACCTCCGCGACGCCTTCGACGATCAGCCCTGGTCCTTCCCCATCGACGTAAACGCCGCCCATGCGGCAGATCACGCCGCCCACGACCATAGCCACGACGACCACGATCACGACCACGCGGAGGCGGTCGAATGACGCTCGCCCCGCTGCTGCTGGCCGTCCTGATCGCCCCGCCGACTGACGGCGTCGCGGAGGACACGACCGGCGTGGCGTTGGCCCGACAGTCCGCGGCGACGCTGGAGGCCGCGCTCGAAGCGCCGCTGACGGAAGCAGTCGCGATCGAAGCCGGCATGCCGCTCCCCCGGGCCCTCGCCGAGCTGCTTCCCGGGCAGACCGTGCTGCCGGACCTGCCGCGAATGGAATTGGAGGGGATCGACTACAGCAACTTGCGGGTAACGCAGCCGCTGACGTTCCCCGCCGGTCGCCTCACGACGCGGACCGCGGTGCAGGAGGCGTTGGATCAGACGATCCACGATGTCCCGCTCGTCCTCCTCAACGACGACGGCATCGCCCGCGTCACGACCCGGGATTACCTCGCCGAACGGCTGACGACCCGGCTGTACCGGGTGCGGGACGTGGCGAGCGCCTTGGGGACGCTCGCCCTCGCCAACGTCGAATGGCGCTCGGCCCGCGAGGCCGGTTGGCAGGCGGGGTGGCGCGACGGCTGGCAGTCGGGCTGGGAGGCCGGTCAATCCGCCGCGGAGGGACAGCGCCGTCGGCCCACCGGCGGCG
>NZ_WTPX01000258.1 GCF_013036045.1 Alienimonas chondri | reverse complement strand
GCGTCGGGCGGCGAGGCGTCGGCGCCGGATGGGCGGGCGCAGACGGCGGCGGAGTTCTACGATGCGGTCCTGCTGCCGGCCCTGACGCTGGCGGAGCGGGACCGGCACGGGGGCACGCTCGACGAGTTGCACGGCCGGTTCGTGCGAACGGAGATCCGCGACCTGATCGACGAACTCGCCTTCCGGGCCGCGAGCGAAGCGACGGCCGGCGAGGGCCTGCCGGGGACGGGCGGCGGCGCACGCGCCCCGCTCGATCGCGCCGAACGAACGCGGGCGCCGAAGGTGTTGATCGTCCCCGCCCGCGACGAAGCGGACGAGATCGGCGGCGAGGCTCTCGCACAATTGCTCGCGGCCCGCGGGTGGGACGTCGAGGCGCTGTCCGAGGACACGCTGGTGAGCGAAGTGGCGGAAAGGGCCGCAGCGACGTCGCACGTGGTCGTCGTGGCGGCGCTGCCGCCGGGCGCCGGTACGCACGCCCGGTCCTGGACCCGGCGGCTGCGGCTGGCAGCGCCCGCCGTGCCGATCGTGGTGGGTCTTTGGGGCGGCAAGTCGACGGCTCGCCTCCGCGACCGACTCGCCGAAGCCGGCACCGACCGCGTCGGCGCGACCCTGGCGGAGACGCTCTCCCAAGTGCGATCCGTCGCCTCGCACGCCTCCCGGAACGCTCCCCGGGAATCGCCGGTCCGAACGGCCTGACGGCGTCGCGGTCGCGATCCGCGCCGACGCGGACGAACCGCTCGGGGCCTGAAGCCGGTCCGCGCGACTTCGGCGGCGCTTTTTGCTCGTCACGCCTCAGACGTCGCCTGCCCGGCGGCGGCCGTCGCGTCGCGGGTCGGAAAGTCCGGGCGCCCGCGGGAGGCGAGGGGGGAGCGGGGTTCGAGCGATTGCATCCGATTTCTTTCGTCGCTACGGTCCCGCCGGTCGGCTCGCGGTCGTCGTTCGCGGTACCTCCACCTCTCAGGTTCCCGAGGCGTCGGCGGGCGAATGATTCAAGACGTCACATACTTCACCCGCATCCTCGCCATCAACGGCGACGTGTTGACGGTGCGGGCCGACGGGGTCGGGCTGAATGACCTCGCCCTGGTGGAGAACGGGGAGGACGAACCGTCGCTGGCCCAGGTGGTCAAGATCGCCGACGACGAGGTCTCCCTGCAGGTGTTCGCCGGCGGCAAGGGGCTGTCCACCGGCGCCCGCGTGCGGTTCACGGGGCGGGGGTCGGAGGTGACTTTCTCGGACAATATCCTCGGCCGGGTGTTCGACGGGGCCGGTCGGCCGATCGACGGCGGGCCGTCGCTGCGGGGGGATCGCCGCGTCGAGATCGGCGGGCCGTCGGTCAACCCGGTCAAGCGGGTCGTCCCCAGCCGGATGATCGAGACCGGCATCCCGATGATCGACGTCTTCAACTGCCTGGTCGAAAGCCAGAAGATCCCGATCTTCTCGGTCGCCGGCGAGCTGTATAACCCGCTGCTCGCCCGGATCGGGATTCAGGCGGACGCCGAAATCGTCGTGTTCGGCGGCATGGGGCTGGTCTTCGACGATTACCACTTCTTCCGCACGACCTTCGAGGACGAGGGCGTGTTCTCGCGGACGGTGATGTTCGTCAATCAGGCGTCCGACCCGATCGTGGAGCGGATGCTGGTCCCGGATATGGCGCTGAAGGTCGCGGAGCGGTTCGCCGTCGAGCAGAACAAACGCGTCCTCGTCCTGCTGACGGATATGACCGCCTACGCGGACGCCCTCAAGGAGGTCGGCACGTCGATGGAGCGGGTCCCGGCCACCCGCGGCTATATGGGCGATCTGTATAGCCAGCTCGCCGTCCGCTACGAACGGGCCTGCGACTACGACGGCGCCGGCTCCGTGACGGCGTTGACCGTGACGACGATGCCGGGCGACGACGTCACCCACCCCGTGCCGGACAACACCGGCTATATCACCGAGGGGCAGTTCTATCTGCACGACGGCGTGCTCGACCCGTTCGGCTCGCTGTCCCGCCTCAAGCAGCAGGTCGTCGGCAAGACGACCCGCGAGGACCACGGCCAGCTGATGAACACGATGATCCGCCTGTACTCCGGGGCGAAGGACGCCCAGCAGAAGCAGGCGATGGCCTTCGAACTCTCCGAGCGGGATCACAAGCTTTTGAAGTTCGGCGAGCTGTTTAAAGAGCGGTTCATGGACGTCGGCGTCTCCGTGCCGTTCGCCGAGGCGCTCGATCTGTGCTGGACGACGCTCGCCGAGTGCTTCGAGCCGGACGAGTTGTTGATGAAGCAGGAACTCGTCGACAAATATTATCCGGCGACGGACGGGGCCGCCGCGGGCCCGGCGGCGGACGAATCGGCGGCCGACGAATTGACGACGGACGAGTCGGTCGCCGGCGGCGCGGCGACCGAACGCGAACCGCGCGGGGGGGCGGCGTGAAGGTCGCCCTGAACAAAAACGCGCTCAAGCAGCAGCGGGACAAGCTCGCGCTGTACCGCCGCTATCTGCCGTCGCTGGAACTGAAGCGCCAGCAACTGCTGGCGGCGTGGCGGACGGCCCAGCGGGATCTCGCCGAGGCGGACGCGGAGATCGCGGCCCTCGACGCGCATTCCGAACCCCTGCTCTCGCTGCTGGGCGGATCGACGATCCCGACGCGGGACCTCGCCCGACTCGTCCGGGTGCGGGAGGTGTCGCTGGGCGAGGAGAACGTCGTCGGCGTCCGCGTGCCGACGGTGGAGGCGGTCGAGTTCGAGCGGGTCGCCTACTCCACGCTCGCCCTGCCGTTCTGGGTCGACGCCGTCGTGGAGAACCTCGAAGCCCTGGCCCGCCTGCGGGTGCGGCGTCAGGTAGCCGCGGCCCGCGAACGCGCCTTGGAGGCCGCGTCGCGGAAGATCGCCCAGCGGGTCAATCTGTTCGAGAAGGTGCTGATCCCGACCGCCGCGGAGAACATCGGCCGCATCCGCATCGCCCTGTCCGATCAGGACCGGGCGGCCGTGGTGCGGTCCAAGCTGGCCAAGCGGAAGCGGGCGGCGTCGACCCGCGGAGACCGGACGGCGTCGGCCCGCGGGGCGGGGAGCTGAGGGGCCGCGTCCCCGTTCGCCATGGCCATCGTTCCCCTCGATAAGCTGACCGTCTTCGGTCCCGCCTCGCAGAAGTCCGAGACGATTCTCGGTCTGCAGGAATTGGGCTGTCTGCATCTGGTGCCCCTGGGCGCGGCGCCGGCCGCGACTTCCGGCGCGGCGGCGGGACGGACGGCGCCGCCGGTCAGTCAGGAGACCCGCGAGGCCCTCCGCTACCTCGACGCCTGCCCGATTCACCGGCCGCCCTCGCCCGGCGGCGGATCCCCCCGGGACGGGACGTTCGACCGGGAGGCGGTCACGGCCGCGGCGCTGGCGACGAAGCACGCCCAGGAGGCGTTGTCCGACGAGCGGGACGACTTGCAGGAAAAGATCGCCGCCCTGCAGCCGTGGGGCGACTTCGAACGTCCGCCGGAGGGCGCCCTCGGGGCGAACCGGCTGTGGTTCTATCTCGTTCCGATCAAGCGGACGGACGAACTGCCGGGCGCCGGGGCGTGGGGGGACGGGGTCTGGGAGATCGTCCGGCGGGACCGGCAGTTCGCCTACGTCGTCGCGGTCGCCCCGTCGTCCGGGGAACCGGGGGCGGCGGACCGGGCGCCGGAGGCGATCCCGTTTCGCAACGTGGACTTGGACCCCCGCTCGCTGTCGCAACTGCGGGACCGGCTGGCGATCGTCGAACGGGAGCTGGACGAGACGCACTGGCGGCGGGTGTCGCAGACGCGCTGGTCCGATCCGCTGCGGCTGGAACTGGACCGGGCCGACGACGACGTCGCCCGGGCGGCGGCCGCGGCGGCGGCGTGGGCCGACGACGACGTGTTCGCGTTGCGGGGC
>NZ_WTPX01000257.1 GCF_013036045.1 Alienimonas chondri | reverse complement strand
GAATGATCCTGCACGTCGCCCACCGCAAATCGGCCGGGGGACAGGGCGTTGAGAACCTCCCAGAAGGTCGCCGCACCATCATCGTCCGCCAGCGCCGACAGGTCCGGCGCCGTCGCGTCCCGCCGGGCCGTCGCGGGTTCGACTCGCCGATCTGCCGCGGGACTCTCTGGAAGAAGCGTTGAAGGCGATCGCGGAGGGAACGGGCAACCGGCTCGACTGGTCGGCGATCCCCGCCGCCATGCTCGCCGAACCGGCGCCGGACCTGTCGGCGCTGGCGGACGATGATGGTGCGGCGACCTTCTGGGAGGTTCTCAACGCCCTGTCCCCCGGCCGATTTGCGGTGGGCGACGTGCAGGATCATTCGCTGATTCTGCTCCCCGCCGCCGATCAAACCGCCGCAGCGACGGCGGACGGCGTGCTGCGGATCGAAGTCGGTCCGGCCACGCCGCGACCGCGGTTCGGGTCGGACGAGACGCTGTTGCGCCTCCCCGTCCGAATGATCGCCGAGCCCCGCGTGCAGCCGCTGGCGATCCTCCCGCGGGGGGGCGGCCTCACGGCGTCCGCGGCGGGCACGGCGCTCACCTCGTTCACCCCGGCGGCTTCTCGGGAGGTGAGCTTCGCGAACGGCACCGCGACCTTCGAGGTCGATTTTTTCGCCCCGCCCGCGGCCCCGGCGGCGCTGACGGTCGACGGGACGTTTGAGATCACCTTCATTCCCGGTCGACGCACGTTCGTCTTTGAGCCGACGGACGCGGGCCAATCCCGTACCGTCGACGGCCTGACGGTGCGTTTCGAGGACCTGAAGCAGACCGCCGACGGCGTGACGGCCAGCGCCGCGGTCCTCTACGACGCCGACGGCGGCGGCCTCGCATTCGAGAGTTACCGAACCTGGCGCTACGACGCCGCCGTGCGACTGCGGACCGCGAACGGGACGCGTCTCGAACCCACCGTCCCGCCGCGGATCGTTTCGGAGGGCGCCGCCGCGATCGCGGTCAAAGCTGGCTTCGCCCCTGCCTTGGACGAAAGAGCAGCGATGCGAGTGGAGATCATCGCCCCCGCCGCCCCCGAGACGGCGGCGGTGCGATGGAAGAACCTCCCTGTGGAGGCTGTGCCCCCCCCCCTCGACGCAAATCCCAAACCCTCGGAGAAGGCGCCGTGACTTGGCGATGTCGGACCTGCGGCGTCGAGCATGACGAACTGCCGCTGTGCTACGGCGCGGAGGCGCCGTGGCGGGCGCTGGTCCCGGAGGAAGAGTTCGATCGCCGGGTCGAACTGAATGCCGATCAATGCGTCGTGGACGGAAAGGTCTTCTTCCTCCGCGGCCACGTCGAACTGCCAATTATCGGCCGGGCGGAGACCTTCGCGTGGTCGGTCTGGTGTTCGCTGAGCGAGGACAGCTTCGTCCATGTCTGCGATCGGTGGGAGACCCCGGACCGCGACGGCGACTCCTATTTCGGCTGGCTCTGCACCTCACTGCCGATCTACCCGGAGACGGCTCACCTCAAAACAAACGTCCGCTCCCGCCCGCCGGGCGAGACGCCGCTGGTGGAGATTCAAGAATGCGACCACCCGCTATTCATCGAGCAGCGGGACGGCATCACGCTCGAGCAGGTCGAGGCGATCGCTCACCAATTGCTTCACGACCCAACGGCTTGACGCCGCTCAGCCGAGCGGGTCACGGAGCGTCCCGACGACGGGTTCGCCCCAATCCGGGATCAATCCGTAGCGTTTGACGACCGCCCCGTCCGCCGCCCGCAATAGAAGACGGGCCGGCTGGCCGTCGACGGAGTTGTCGTAGAGGTACAACCGATCCACCTCAGCGGCGACGGTTGCGCAGTTCGCGATCGACCGGCCCCAGCGATCGATAATCTTTCGCAGTGGAACCTCGTGCCCGCCTTGCATCACCCGCTTGGCGACCCGGGCCGCGTTGATCGTGGCGTCATCGGTACAGACGAAGAACAGCCGCACGAAGAATCCCGCGGCCAATCCGCGGCGGACAAAATCGACCTTATCGGGACCGGAGAAGACCGTTTCAAAGGCGAAGCTGCGCTCGGCTGTGAGGCAGGCTTCCCGCCGCTCCGTCGCTTCCTTCGCGGCGGCGAGCACGGCGCTCGGATCGTTCCAATCGCCGAATTGATCCCGGGCGATGGCGTCCGGATTGATATACTCGCAGTCCGCGAACCACTCGTGAGCCAGTCCCTGTTCGGTCACCGTCGTTTTTCCCGCCCCGTTCGGGCCGGCGACGATCAGCATGCGTGGTCGCTCCGCTGCTGTCTCAGCCATCGTCCCGGCACGTCTTTGACTCGCGGGCTGCACGGTCCGCGACGACGGCCGCTGCCGCCTCCGCCAAACGAGCAGCGGTCCACGCGTCGGAAATCGCTTCCCGCCGCACCGCCGCGTCCCGCGCGGCGACCATGACCGCATGCAATTCCTCGTCAGTCGGCTCCGTGTCGGGAGCCATCAAGTCGCGAGGCGGGGCAACGGAACTGGGATCAGGCGAGAATGTCATGCACCACCTCCCCGTGCACGTCCGTCAGGCGAAAATCGCGGCCTTGATAGCGGTAGGTGAGTTTCGTGTGGTCGACGCCGAGTTGCTGGAGGATCGTCGCGTTCAGATCATGAATATGAACGGGGTTCTCCGTGATGTTGTAACTAAAGTCGTCGGTCTGGCCGTAGACGATGCCGGGCTTCACGCCGGCGCCGGCCATCCAGATCGTGAAGCAGCGCGGGTGGTGGTCGCGGCCGTAATTCTCCTTCGTCAGCTTGCCCTGGCAATAGACGGTGCGGCCGAACTCGCCGCCCCAGACGACCAGCGTGTCTTCTAACAAGCCGCGGCGTTTCAAGTCCGTGACGAGGGCGGCGCAGCCCTGATCGACGTCCTTGCACTGCTTGGGCAGGTCGCCGGCGACGTTGCCGTGCTGGTCCCAGCCGCGGATGAAGATCTGCGTGAAACGTACGTCCCGCTCCGCGAGGCGCCGAGCCAGCAGGCAGTTCGCGGCGAACGTGCCGGGGGTGTTCACCTCCGGGCCGTACAGGTCCAGCGTTTCTTGCGTCTCGCCGGAGAGATCCATCAGTTCCGGCACGCTGGTCTGCATGCGGTAGGCCATCTCGTACTGGGCGATGCGGGTGGCGATCTCCGGGTCGCCGTATTCGTCCAGCGTTTTATGGTTCAACGCGGCGAGCGCATCGAGCATATTCCGCCGCTGCGACCGGCTCACCCCGGGGGGATCGGAGAGGTACAACACCGGATCGCCCTTGCTGCGCAGGGCCACGCCGGCGTGCCGGGTCGGCAGGAAGCCGCTGCCCCACAGGCGATTATAAAGCGCCTGAGCGCTCTTGCGGCCGGTCCAGGAAGAGTGCAGCACGACGAAGGTGGGCAGATCCTCGTTCAGGCTGCCCAGCCCGTAGCTGGCCCACGCCCCGGTGCTTGGGCGCCCCGGCAACTGGGAGCCGGTTTGAATATAGGTGATGGCCGGATCGTGGTTGATCGCCTCCGTCCACATGCTTTTGACGACGCAGAGGTCGTCCACCACGCTCGCGGTGTGCGGGAGCAACTCGCTGACCCAGGCGCCGTGCTTGCCGTGCCGATTAAACTTGTATTTGCTGGGAGCCAGCGGGAAGCGGGCTTGGCCGCTGGTCATCGTGGTGATCCGCTGGCCGTTGCGGACGCTGTCCGGCAGGTCCGCGTCGAACATATCGTTCAACTGCGGTTTATAATCCCACATGTCGAGCTGGCTGGGGGCGCCGCTCATGAACAGGCTGATGACCCGTTTCGCCTTGGGGGCGAACTGCAACCCGCCGGTGTTCGCCGGGCCGACGGGCGCGGTCGCACCGCCGACCTCCGCGGCCCCGGCCGTGCCGACCCCGAGATCGCGGCCCAGCAG
>NZ_WTPX01000256.1 GCF_013036045.1 Alienimonas chondri | reverse complement strand
ACGTCATGCAGGGCCAGGTCAGCCGCCAACCCGGCGGCAGCGGCGAGCGCGGCCGTCGGGGTCGCGTCGCCGGCGGTCCCCAGCCCCGCCGTCACCGTGTCGCGTCCCCGCTCCCCGAGCAGCGCCGTCGGATTCGCTCCCCGCCGCTTCAGCCCCTCGGCGGCGGCGCCCAGCAGTTCGGCCCGGCGAACGGTCCCGTCGGTCCGACGCCACAGGTTCGTTAGTAGTTCGTCCGATGCCTCGTCGGCTCCGTACCTCGCGACGTGAGCCATGAAGCGGTCGACCTCGGCCGCGGCGAACGACGGTTCGGCCGGGGCGAGCAGGTCGGCCAACAGCCGCGCCCCGCCCGGCGTGGGAACGGCGACGAGAACCCCGGCGAGGCGTCGGCGATCGGCGGGCTCGAACGCTTCGACTGCGAATTCGTCCGCATCCTCCGAGGCGGTCAGACAGTCCCGCAGGCCGATGCGGAGTTGATGGATCAACATCGTGTCATCCGGCGCGTCGGCTTCCGTCGCGGCGAGGGCCTCCAGCAGCGGGCGCACGTGCCCCGCCGCGGGGCGGCGACCGAGCGCGTCGGCCGCGGCTCGCCGGACGAACGGGTCGGCGTCCGTCAGCAGCGTGCGGGCCAGGTCGACATCGGAGGCGGACCATGCCTCGCGGTCGCCGAGAATCTTCGCCGTGTGAATCCGCACGACGGCTTCCGGATCGGAGCCGAGCGCCGCGAGCCGGTCTTCGGTTAGCCCCCCGGTCCGGTGCAGCGCCCAAGCGGCGTGCACGCGGAAGGTCGGGCCGGTCTCCGACAGACGCGTCTCCAGCGTCGGGCGGCCGGTGGAGCCGATGCGGTCGACCCACTCGTGCGTCGCCGCGGTACGGACCGTGATGTTCGGATCGGCGAAGCGATCGGCGAGGTTGTCGGCCGACAGCCGCGTCAGATCGACCGCCGCCGCCGGTTCGCCGGCTTCCGAACCCTCGCCCCGCCAGACGATCCGCCAGATGCGGCCCCGACGACGGTCGCGGGCCGGGTGGGCGAGGGGGACTTCGTAGTGCCCGATGACCGCGTTGTAGAAGTCCGCCAGATACAACGCCCCGTCCGGTCCGAGCGTGACGTACACCGGCCGGAACCACGGGTCGTCGCAGCGGACGAAGTCCGGTTGCTTGTCGGCGTGGGCCGTCGAACCCTTCCAGGTCACCCGGTCGCGGTGTACCCGGCCGGTGACGGGGTTGCATAGATACAGCGCGTCCCGGAACTCCTGCGGGAAGTGTTCGGCGTCGTACCACGCGGCGCCGCAGATGCCGGTCGAACCGTGATTGTGGTCGATCATCTCCGGTCCGAACCCCAGCCCGTCGTCCGGCTTGCCGAAGCTCGGGTAATAGGCGCCGCGGAGCAGCAGCGTCAGCGGTCGGGAATGGCAGTCCGCGTTGTAGGCGTTGCCCAGCGGGTCGAACGTCAGACCGAACGGGTTCACCTGCCCGCGGGTGAACGCCTCCAACCGCGACCCGTCCGGCCGGAAACGATAGGTATTGCCGGAGTTGAGGTGCAGCGTCGAACCGTCGGAGCCGGTCAGATGGGAGTCGTTGCGGAACCCGTGACAGGCGTAGATCCAGCCGTCCAGCCAGCGGGTGAACGAGTTCGTCATCCCGTGCGTGTCGAGGTTGCCGTACCCGGTGACGACCGGCGTCCGCGGTCCGCCGTCGGCCGCGGTCCGCCACACGTTTGGAATCGAATAGACCAGCGCCTCACCGCGGTCCTCGTCGGTCGCGCCGCCCCTCTCGCCACCCGCCGCGCCGCCCAGCGGCAACAGGCCGATCGGAATATTCAAGCCGTCTTCGACGTGCGTGACGGAGCGGGCCAAGCCGTCCGGGGTGAAGTCCGTCAGCACGGACAGCCGATCGCGCGGCGGCCCGGGCGTCATGCCGTCCATCCCCTCGGCCCGCGGCTGAATGCCCGGCCCCTCGACCGGGTAGGGGTAGGTCGTCGAGTGCGTCACCCAGAGTCGCCCGGCCGCGTCGAACGCCAGATTCATCGGCTGGCCGATCTCCGGCTCGGCGGCGACGAGTTGGATCTCGAACCCGGGCGGCAGCTGGAACCGGTCCCGCTGCTCGATGGGCGAGAGAGCCTCCGTCGGCGCCACCAGGGTCGGGTCGGGCGGCTGAACGGCGAGCAGCGCCGCGCACAGGGCCGGAACGGAGGCCGAGAGCGCGGCGGCACAGAACATGAGCGATCGACGGGCGGGGAGCGGGGGGACGCCATGACGGTACCGACCTCCCCCGACCGTCGCTCGACCGATGACCTCGGTCACTCAACCTCTTCGGATCGTTCGGCGGGGGCGGACAGGGCGTCGATGACGGCGGTCCACGCTTCGGCCTCGTCGCCGGTGGTTTCGGCCCAGGTCCTTGCTCGTCGGAGGAACGCGGCTCGCGGGGCGGCGGAGGCGGGGGAATTCGTCGTCGCCTGGGCGAGCGACAGGCCGGCCGTCGCGATCTCCCGGGCCTCGCCGGGACGCTCGGCGGCGTCCAGCAGCGCCGTGACCGCCTCGAACGGGGCTTTCGCGTCCGCGGACGGGCTCCGCAGGCGTCGGAGCACGGCGAGTCGAATCATCGTCAGGCGGGCGTCGGCGGCGTTGGTTTTGCCGACGGCCTCGCCGACGAGGAAGACCGGGGTGAGTTCGTTCTCCCGGCCGATTTCCTTCGCGGAGGTCGCCAACAGTTCGAGCGTTCCGATCACCGGCGGCCCGCCGGACGGGCCGGGGGCGACGATCGCGTGCAGCGGGGCGCGGGTCGGCCCTATGGGTTGGCCGTTGGGCCGCTCACCGTCGGGATCGAACCGTGTGAACTGGGCCAGCAGCGAGACGCGCGTTTTGGCCGGAAGGGCGGCGAGAGCCTCCAGCAGCAGCGCCGCCTCGTCCGCCGGCAACTCGACTCCCTGACGGGACTCCGAGATGTGGGGCAGACCGTCCAACTGCTTGAGCAGCCCCAAGGCTTTGTCGAGAGCCTCTTCATGCACCTCGTCAGCCTGATGAGCATCGTCCGCCTTGGCACGAGCCTCGACGCCGTGCACGTAGTCGGTGGCGGCGGCGATCAACCGCCGGCGTTCCGTCGCGAGCAGGTACTCCGCCCCCACGCCGCCGCGGAGCCGATCGAGTTCCAGGTAACGTTCGATGAGATTCGACCCGCGATCCGCGTTCCCCCAGCGGAGTTTCTCCCGGGCGAGGCGGCGGAGCAGGGCGAGGTTGCCCCGCTCGTCGACGGCCAGCACGCCGACCGCGGCTTCCAGGGTGACGGCCGCTTCGATCGAGGCGACGTCCGCATCCAGAGCGGCGACCGCGGCATGGGCGGCGAGTTCCGCGTCCCGACGGTCCTCGCTCGCCCACACCTTCTTACGCAGCGAGGCGAGCGGCGCCTCCGCGTCGCCGTTCGCGACAGCGAGATAGGTTTCGATCAAAGCCTTGGCGGACTCGTCGGTCCGCGTCGCCAGTCGTGTGCGAATCGCTTGCGACTTGTCCGCGCGGGCGCTCCAGGAGGACAGCAGCCCGACGGCGCTGTTGGGAGGGTCGTCGGAGAGTGCGTTGTCCCGGCCGAGGTACGGAAAGACCTTTTCGGAATGCTCCGGCGGCAGCACGATGTCGAGGAGAACGGCCGCGACCGCGTCGGGATCGGCGTCGTGGGCGTCCCATGTCGTGGCGATGCGATCGAGCAGCAGGGCGACCGAGGCATCGCTCAAGACCTCTCGACCCTCCCCGCCGACGGGCGAGCCGCCGCCGAGCGTTTCGCGGACGGCTCGGATCGAGAACGCCGTCAGTCCGTTCTCCGCTGCCAGCGCCGCGAGGTGCAACGCCCGGCGGGCTCGGGGTCCGGGGGCGATGGGGAGGTCTGCGGGCTCAGCCGATTCAGCAAGGTCTCGGTCCAGCAGGCGGCCCAAAAGTTCAGTCCAGAGCGCCGCCGCGGCGTCGTCGTCCCCCCGGGCGAGGGC
>NZ_WTPX01000255.1 GCF_013036045.1 Alienimonas chondri | reverse complement strand
GATCCTTCACTCCGAGCGCGACCGCATGTGAGCGCTCCCCACCCTCACCCCCGGCCCCTCTCCCTCAAGGGAGAGGGGAGAAAAGGGACCGGCGTCCTCCCTCCCTCACCGCACGAACAACCAGGTGACGTAGCCGGCGTAACAGACCAGCAGCGCCAGGCCTTCCCATCGGCTCACGCGGTAGCCGGTTCGCATCAGCGGAAGCAGCAGGACCGCAGCGGCGAACATCACGCAGAGGTCCGTGTTGAGGGTGCCGTCCAACTCGGGGCTGGCGAGATTCACGTCCAGCGGGGTCACGAGGGCCGTCGTGCCGATGATGCCCAACGAATTGAACATGTTCGAACCGACCACGTTCCCCACCGCCATGTCCCCTTCGCCGTGCGTCGCCGCGACGACGGTGGCGGCCAGTTCCGGCAGGCTCGTCCCGAAGGCCACCACCGTCAGTCCGATGACGGCGTCGCTGAGGCCCGCGGCGCCGGCGATGATCACCGCGCCCTCCACCAGCGCCCACGAGCCGACCGACAGCAGCGCCAACCCGGCGACGATCAGCCCGCCTTCCAGCCAGGCGCTGCCGGCCGGCGGGGGCAGTTCGGAGTCCGCGTGGGCGTCCGCCTTCGCCCCCTCGCGGCGAGCCAGCACGATGGTCATCGTCACATAGGCGACCAGCCCCGCGGCCAGCAGCGCCCCCTCGATGCGGGCCACCTCGCCGTCCC
Source organism: Alienimonas chondri (assembly GCF_013036045.1). GTDB lineage: Bacteria > Planctomycetota > Planctomycetia > Planctomycetales > Planctomycetaceae > Alienimonas > Alienimonas chondri. The sequence continues at coordinate 3,322 of NZ_WTPX01000255.1, read as the reverse complement.
ACAGCGCCCAAGTCAGCAGTCCGCTGACCAGCGCCAGCAGCGGCAGATCGATCTTCACCACCCGCGTCGCCACGGAGATCGGCATGATCACCGCCGCGAGCCCCAAGATCAGGCCGATGTTCGCCACGTTGGAGCCGAGCACGTTGCCCACCGCGACGGAATCTTTTCCGTCCAACGCCGCCTGCAGGCTGACGCCCAGTTCCGGGGCGCTGGTCGCCAGCGAGATCACCGTCAGGCCGATCGCCAGCGGGCTGAGTCCCGCCCGCCGGGCCAGTCCGGCGGCGCCCCGCACGAGCCATTCCGCCCCGTAGTACAGAGCCGCCACCCCGACCACGACCCCCAAACACGCCAGAACCATTGAATTGAAGGGGGGAAGCGGGGGACTCGGCGGGCGGGGGTGAACCGAGAGTGTAGGCGCCGGCGTCGGCGTGGCGAGCGCAACACTCCGCCCAAGCCGGCCGCATGCGTTCGGCTTGGCCGCGAATCGGGCGAACCCGTCTTTCGCCTCGCGCGAACCGGGCTACACTCGCCTCGCCCGCTGAACGGGCGTCCCGTCGTTCGACGCCCGTTCGCTGGCCGTTCGACGCCGCTCGCGGACATCGTTTCTCTCAAACACGGGGGGCTGACGCCCCGCCGCTCGCCTACGCACCGCATGTTTCGCTTCCTGCACGCCGCTGATTTGCACATCGACAGTCCGCTGGGCGGGCTGGCGGCGTACGAGGGGGCGCCGGTGGGGCAGATCCGCACCGCGACCCGGCGGGCCGTCGAGAACCTCGTTTCGCTGGCTCTGGGCGAAGATCGACCGGGGGATGAGCCGGTCGATTTCGTGCTGATCGCCGGCGACGTCTACGACGGCGCCTGGCGGGACTTCAGCACCGGGCTGTTCTTCGCGGACAAGCTGAATCGCCTGCGGGACGCGGACATCCCCGTCGTCCTGCTGGCCGGCAACCACGACGCCGACAGCGTCATCACCCGGCAGCTCGCGTTGCCGGAGAACGTCATCACGCTCTCCACGGAGTCCCCGCAGAGCCACCGGATCGACCTCGCGGATCACGGCGTGACCGTGCACGGGCAGGGCTTCGCGACCCGTGCGGTGAAGACGGACCTCTCCGCGACCTACCCGGCGCCGGACGCCGGGCGGTTCAACGTCGGCCTGCTGCACACCAGCGCCGCCGGCCATTCCGATCACGAACCCTACGCCCCCTGCAAACCGACCGAACTGGCCGCGAAAGGCTACGACTACTGGGCGCTGGGCCACATCCACACCCCCTGGGATCTGCACGACGCGAAAGATGCGCACGCGGCCCCGATCGTCTTCCCCGGCAATACGCAGGGCCGGCACGCCCGCGAGTTGGGGCCGCGCGGCTGCCGGCTGGTCACGGTGCACGACGACCGCCGCGTGACCAGCGAGTTCCGCCCGTTGGACGTGGTGCGGTGGGATAAGGTCGAGGTGAACGTCGCGGAGCTGGTCGCCGGCGGGGAGGACTCGCCGGACGACTTCCTCCGCGAAGCGATGGAGGGTCTCGAAGCCGCCGCCCACAACGCCCGCGAGGGCCGCGATCGGTTGCTCGCCGTGCGGGTGGAGTTTGTCGGCACGACCCCCGCCGACGCCCTGCTGCGGGCCGACCCGCACGGGTTGGAGCACGACGTGAAGAACGCCGCGAACCGGCTGGGCGGCGTGTGGGTGGAGAAGGTGAAGATCTCCACCCGGACTCCGCCGAGCGATGTCCTGTCCGGCGACGACGGCCCGCTGGGCGTGTTGGCGGAGGTGCTCGCCGAGGCCCGCGACGATCCCGACGCCCTCGCCGCGCTGGCGGAGAGCGCCCTGAAAGATCTCCGCGGCTCGCTGCGATCGAACCTCGCCGCCCACGAGGGGCCGGACCTGTTCGACCCGGAGCATCTCCGCAGTCTGCTCGCCGACGCCGGCAAGCTGGCCCGCGACCGCCTGACCGCCGGCTGACCGCCGAGCGATCGACCGTCGCCCCGGACGCGCCGCCTACCGGCGACGGCGAAGCGGGGCCGGTCATGCCTGTTTTCGTACTTACGCCTTACACCTCTCCCCTCGCCCCTGCGCAGCCCCGTGCGGATCGACCGGCTCGACCTTCTCGCCTTCGGCCCGTTCACGGGGCTGTCGCTGGACTTCAGCGCCCCCGGCCTGCACGTCGTGTACGGCCCGAACGAAGCCGGCAAGAGCACCGCGTTGCGGGCCGTTCGCGACGCCCTGTTCGGCATCCCGGGGCAGTCGCCGGACAACCACACGCACGACTACAAGGCGTTGCGGATCGGCATGACCGTCTCCGCGGGGCCGGGCGGCGGCGCCGAACATGGGGGACGCTCCCTGACCTTCCGGCGCCGCAAGGGCAACAAGAACACGCTGTTGGCCTTGGAGGAAGGGGAGAGCGAAACGCCCCTGCCGGACGACGGCCTCGCCCCGTACCTCGGCGGCACGACGCCGGAGACGTTCGACAAGCTGCACGGCCTGCGGTTGGCGGAGCTGTCCGAAGGCAGCGAGAAGCTGCTCGCCGGCGGGGGGGAAGTCGGCCAATTGCTGTTCGCCGCGGCGGGCGGGCTGTCCGGCCTGCGGCGGGTGCGGCAGGAATTGAAGGACGAAGCCGGCGAGTTGTTCCTCGCCCGCGGCCGCAACCCCGCGATCAACGCGGACCTGCGCACGCTCAAGGAGGTTCGGCGAGAGACGAACGACGAGGGACTCTCGCCCACCGAATGGGCCGCCCGCACGGACAAGATCAACGACCTGAAACGCGATCGCGACGCCTTGAAACGCGACGCCGAGGCGAAGCGCGCCGAGGCCGCCCGCGCCCGTCGGCTGCGGGCCGCCCGGGGGTTGGCGGATCGCCTCGCCGCGGCGCTCCAACGGCAGACGGAACTGGAGGAACAGGTCGCCGCCGACGCCCCGCTGCGGGCGGCCGCGGAGCGGCTCAGGACGCTTCGCGATCAATCCGCGGCGACCGCCGCCGCGCTGGGGGACCGGGAGGGACTGGAACGCCGCGCCGCCGCTTCGGAGGCCGCCGCCGCCCGGGCCCTGGCCGACCTCACCCCCGCCGGGCTGAGCGATTCGCAGCGGGAGAATTGGAGTCCGCCGGATCTCTCCGACCCGCAGCGGGCGCATCTGAGCGCCGCGGCCGATCGGCATTCCGATTTGAAACGGGATCTGACCGAAGCCGTCTCCAAGCGCCGGGCCGCCGCGGAGCGCGTGGAGGAACTGACGGCGAAGCTGGCCGGTCGGTCGGCGGTCTCCGAAGCCGCCGCGGACGCCCTGTCGTCGGCGCTCGACCGGGCCGCCGACCGACCGGCCAGCTTCGCC
>NZ_WTPX01000254.1 GCF_013036045.1 Alienimonas chondri | reverse complement strand
CCCCCCCCCCCCCCCAGCCCAACCGGCTTCGATCCGGTCGGCTCGATCCGGCGTTCTCCCCGCTTCCCCACCCCTAAAGGGGTGTGGGAGAACGGGAGAACATGACGCCCCGACGATTCATCCAAACAGGGGAACGACAGGAGAACCGGGACGATCGGTGGATGGTCCTACGCAATCAGGCTCTACGAATCTCCGGCCGAAACGACGGTGTCGGGGAGAACGGGAGAACCGGCTCGATCAGGCTCGGGAGAACCGGACGATTCGGGGGCGTTCTCCGCACTGCTCAACGCGGCGATCGCGTCGGGCGTGACGGCAAGCCGTCGACCGTGTCCGGTCTCCCCGTTGTCGACCATCAGGCCGGCGGCGAGGGCGGCGATGACGAACCCGTCCACCGATCCGCCCGTCAGGCCGGACGCTCGCTCCACATCAACGCGACGGCTCGGCTCGACTCCAAGCGTATCGGCCACCTTGGCCAACGCCTCCCGTCGGTCCGGCGTCAGCCGGGCCAGCTTCGCGGCGGGATCGTCGGCGGGGACGACCGTGAGGGAGGTTCCGCCGGGGACGTCGGCTTCGGCGACTGTGAGCGAAACTGGGGGCGGTATGCGGCCGTCCTTGACCTTGACGAATGTCAGGGCGAGGCGGTCTCCCGGCATGAGATTCGGCCGCTTGGGGCCGTCCAAACGGATCGACCGATCGACCGCCGCCCGCAAGCCGGACGAACCCCGTTCCCGAGGTTCGCCACTGCTCGACTGACCGTGACCAACGTGGTGGAGCACCAGAACCGCCGGCCCCCCCAATGTCTCCCGTAACGCATCGCAGCCGCGTACGAACCGCCGCATATCCTGCGCCCGGTTCTCGTCCCCCTCGCCGAAACAGCGGTCCAGGGTATCGACCACGACCAAGGCCGGGTCCGCGTCAGGGACCACCTCGCGGAAGGCTCGCACGACTTCGGCCTGATGCTCGGGGTGACCGATGTCCGGGGCGTCGTGGATCAGGACCGCGTCCGGGGGGACGGGGCGTCCGTTGACGGCCTCCCAAGCGTCCGTGCGAGACTTCAAGCCGCCGGCGCCTTCCCCGGCGAGGTACAGCGTCGGCCCGCGGGTCGGAACGGTCCGTCCCCACGCCCAGCCGTACGGAACCCCGCAGGCGAGGCCCAAGGCGGTGAACGTCTTCCCTTTCCCGCTTTCGCTGAACAGCACCGCGAGGATGCCGGCCGGGATGAGTCCATCCACTAACCACGCTCGCGGCGGGCGGTCTCTGAGGTCTGCGAACCGGATCGCCTTAAATCGAACACCCATCAGGAGGCCTCCCCGGCATGGATAAGCGGTTCCTCGATCGGCGCCAGCACGTCGGCGACCGCTCGCTCAAACAGTCGTTCCCCGTCGGCGTCGGTGTGCTCGCCCAAGGCGACGACCACCACGGCCGTATCCCCGAACATGCCTTCCCCGGTCGTTTCCATGCCGATCCCGGCGAGACGGCGTTTGAGAGCCTGCAATCGCTTCCGCCTGTCGATCGTCACGACTGAGTCCGCAAAGCCGATCAGGCGATGCTCTTCGTGCAGCAGCGAGTAACGATCCTGTCCGCACCGCAGTCCGTTCACGGCGACGGCGGCGAGGTCGGCGGCCCGGATGGCCGGGGGCAGAGCCTTCAAGCCGAACCCCCGGGGCAGGCGGCCCACATGTTCAGCGGCGGACGACCGGCCTCGATCCAGCGGGCCAGTTCCCGACCCGTCGGGGGCGCCAGATCGCCCCGGACTCTTCGGGCCTGCGATCTTCGGGGAGGTCTCGGGGGACGATCCTTTACGGACCGACACACCACACGGGAGCGATAACCCACCATATGGGCCTTTGTTATTAGAGAGCGGGGGCGGTCTCGCCCGATTCGGGGCGAGGCGAAGGGGGTGCGACACACCAAGCGTGTGGTGGTCGGACACCAATCAAACGCTACAGAAACAGGCTCCCGGGCCACTTGACGGGCTTCGCGGGTCGCTCTGTTCGTCTTCCGCCCGGTCGATGCCGGCGGGTTCGCTCCGGCGCCGCTCTAACGCGGCCCATGCCGGGGATATCCCGATCGTACCATCTCAGGTTCCGTCTCGTCACCCACCACATAAATAAACACTCGGCTAAACCCGCGTGGTGGGCGGAGACACACCACACACACCGACGCAACACACCACACAGTAACGACTTGCGACGCATAGTGCGGCAATGCGACGCACGCCTGCGGGCTGGGCGCCGCGACGGAAACGCGCTCCCATATCTCCCCCAGACGGAACCCTCCTCCCCCCTCCGACCTACAGGCTTTCCGATGTCGAACCACAGCCCCGATCTGAACACGATCCCCCGGACCGCGGGGGAACTGAACGCCTTCGCCGCGACGGTCCAGCGGATGGGCGAGCGATTGGAGCACGTCACCTTTCCCGGGGGTGAGTCCTCCCCTGACGTTGCCATCCGTACGCCGCCTCCCGTTTTCGGCGTCAAACACGTCTCCAAGAGCAACCCGGACGCCGTTCTCGGATGGGTGTTCCGGTCGGCAGAGATTTATAAAAAGGCGACAGGCCGGGACGTGACGATCGAACGCTCCGGGACCGGATTGGCGTTCTATATTTCGGAATGGTCCGAAGCGATCGCGGCGGTCAACTTTGCCCCTCCGACCCCCACGGTCGAAATCTCGGCAGATTGGTTGCGGATCATGTTGCCGCTTGTCCCTCGCTCAGGGGCCGCCTGAGCGTTTCCGTCGCCCGGCCCGACGAACGCCACGTCCACCGCTGGGCGGCGATCCTCGGGGCCGTACAGCGCGAGCAATGGGAGCACACGAAAACACCCCGCCGCGGATCTCTCCGGGCGGGGGTCGGTCGTCAGTAGTTCGTCAGCAACCGGTCAGGCGCTCGGCACTAACCGCGGCCCATGCGGATCGCGGCGGCTTTGCTCTTTCCAAGATCGCCCAGTTTCGTGTCGGGGTTCACCACCACGCGACCGACGCGGACGCTGTTATCCGTCGTCGTGTTCGTGACCGTAGTGGACGGGCCGTTCGCTCCCTTCCCGGCTTGCGGGATGTTTCCCGGCTTCCCGGGATTGGGAATGGGAGCGGCGACGCGGGGCGCTACCGGGTCCAATCTGCCGTCCCACGGTCTCGCGTCGGGCAGGCCGCGGCGTCCGGGCTTGGGGGCCGTCAGCGGGTCTCTGTCGGCCGGGAACAACCCCTTCCCGTCGGGGACGGCGATCTCTCCCGCCCCAAGTCTCCGCAAAGCTTCGGCCGCGGCGGTCAACTCGGCTCTGAGTTCGCGGGCCGCGACGACGTCGGCGTCCTCGATGATCCGCAGACCGTCCGCGGCGTCTTTCAGCCCCAACGCTTCGGCCTTGATCCGTGCGAGCTCCTCGCGGTGACCGATCAACTCGGCTTTCTCCGCGACCGCGGCGGCCTTCGCCTTGTCGTGGTAGCCCTGAATCTCGCGGCCGACGGCGGCGTAGCCTTCGCTCAGTTCCCGGGCTCGCTTGAAGTCGCCGTTGCCGCTGGCTTCACGGGCGGCCTTTAGGAGTTCTCCACCACGTTCTTCGGCGTGACGGCGGGCGTCTGCGAAGTCGCCGCGTTTGACCGCGTCGTCCTCCCGGCCTTGGATCACGTCGATCCGCTCCGTCGTCTGCCGGCCGCGTTCTCTCTTCACGGCCTTCGCGTGGGCCGCCTCACGGATCTTGCGACGCTGGGCGATGAACCGTTCCAACCGGCGGCGGTACTCGGCAGCGGTCCCGCGGGGCAACTGCCCGGCGCTCTCGGCTTGCTGAATCCGATCGGCCCAAGGCTCGAATCGGCCGCGAACCCTTCGCTCGTCCCGGCTGTCCGCTTGCTCGAATCGCTGATCGATCTCCCCGAGACGGATCTCCCCGTCCAGATCCCGACCCGCGTCGGCGTGTCGGTGCCGGTCCGCTTGGGCGGCGGCTTCGGTCCTCTCCACCACACGGTCGAGAGCTTCGGCCTCGCGTTCGAGCGAATCGATGCGGGACTCAGCGGCGGCGGCGAGGTCGTCAATCGAGCGGACGGCTCCGTCTCTGAACG
>NZ_WTPX01000253.1 GCF_013036045.1 Alienimonas chondri | reverse complement strand
GCCCCGACGATCCCACCCCCGCAGCCACGGATTGGCGCTGCGCACAGCACACAGGAAGGGAAACCGGCGATGGCGAAAGCGGCTGAAGCATTGACGCTTGGCTTTTTAACGGCTGTCGATCTGCCCGGCGGCGGGCACGTCGGCGGTTTGCTCATGACGGACCGGCTCGGCCGACCGCTCGAGTTTCAGTGCACCACCCCCGTGCGGCCGGATCGCACCCAGCAGATCCTGTACGGACCGACGCTCGTCCCCTACCTGCTGGGCGAGGTAATCGGCGGGACGCTGATCAAGAAGGCCGGCGTGAAGCCGAATCTGATCCTCTGCGACAGCGCCGCGATGCTGTCGCTGCGTCCCCACACGGATCGAGCCGTCGCCCGCGTCGAGGGCGACGAGGCGGACGCTCCGCCCGTGGGCCACGAAGCCGGTCCGAGCGGCGGATCGGCCCTTTCCGTCGGCTGTCGAACGCTCCATTTCCATCCCTCCCACGGGGCGGATCGGGAGTTCGTGTCCGAGTGCCGCGACCGCATCCCGGAACACGCGGACCTCAGCGAGCCGTTCGAGCGCGTCCGCGAAGCGCTGTCCGAAACCTGTAAATCGGTCGCCGCCTGATGACTGAGAGAACGCCGATTCCTGCGCCGGAGGTGCGCGCCCCGTTCGCCCCGCTGACGGCGTCGATTCATCCGTCGGGGATGAACCCGTCGCTGGGCCGAATCCCGCGGTTCGAGACGCGCGCGGTCCCGCTGCGTCCCGAGGCCGAACTGGCCCCGCACTGGCGGCCGAAGGCGCCGCGGGTGATGACGGTGAAGCTGACGTTCCCGGAGGGCGTGCCCCTGCTGGACCCGCCGAAACCGAAGCTCCATAAGCCGGACGCCCCGGTGCGCAAACCGGGCAAACGCACGCGGCTGCGCCCGCCGAGCGAGACGCTGGCTCTCTCGGACCGGCTGTTCTACATGCTCCAGCCGCCGCTGGAGGAACTGCTCGCCGGGCAGGATCTGAACATGCCGTTCGAGCCGTTCCCCTATCAATATCAGGGGATTGCGTGGCTGTTCAGCCACGACTCGGCGTTGCTGGCGGACGAGATGGGCCTCGGCAAGACGATGCAGACCATCACCGCGATCCGGCTACTCTTGCGCAGCGGTCAGGTGCGACGGGTGCTGCTGATCTGCCCGAAGCCGCTGATTCCCAACTGGCAGCGGGAATTCGCCTTCTGGGCGGAAGAGATCCCCGTCCATACGATCGAGGGCAACTGGTCCAAGCGGAAAGAAGCCTGGACGCAGCCGGGCGTGCCGGTGTTGCTGACGAACTACGAGAAGATCACCCGCGACTGGGTCGATCTCGGTCCCCCGCCGCAGGCGAACGGCGCCCCCGGCGAGGGCGAGGGCGACCGGCCGCGGTTCGACCTCGTGGTCCTAGACGAGGCCCAGCGGATCAAGAACGGCGACTCCGTCACCAACAAGATCATCGGCAGCGTGCCGCGCGGTCGGTCTTGGGCGCTGACGGGCACGCCGATCGAGAATCGACCGGATGAACTGGTCAGCCTCTACAAGTTCCTCGGCCCGCTGGAGAAGGACGAGGACGCGGACCTGAATCGCCTGCGCATCATTTCGGAGAACCACATTCTCCGTCGTTCCAAGGATCTGGTGCACCCGGATATGCCGCCACGGCTGGATCGGACGGAGTATCTCGAACTCGCCCCAGCACAGCAGACGGCCTATCACACCGCGGAAAAGGACGGCGTGGTGCGCCTCAAGGAAATGGGCGACGACGTGACCGTCAGCGGGGCCATGGAACTCGTGATGCGGCTCAAGCAGATCGCCAACTTCGACCCGCTGACCGATCAGTCCTGCAAGCTGGACGCGCTGTGCAGCGACATGGAGGAGATCAGCGCCAGCGGCGGCAAGGCGATTTTGTTCAGTCAGTGGACCAAGACGATCGACTGGATCGACGGCCACCTCAAACAGCGTGTGCCGCAGTCCAACCCGCTGATCTACCACGGCGGCATCCCCCACAAGCAGCGGGAACCGATCCTCAGCAAGTTCAAGGACGATCCCGACAGCCACATCATCCTGATGAGCTACGGCACCGGCGCCGTCGGTCTCAACCTGCAATTCGCCGGCTACGTCTTTCTATACGACCGCTGGTGGAACCCTGCGATCGAAGATCAGGCGATTAACCGCGCCCACCGGGTGGGGGTGAAGAACAAAGTCGTCGTCACCAAATACATCTGCACCGACACCGTCGAAGAGCGCATCGACAAGGTGTTGGAAGAGAAGCGCGACATCTTCAAAGCCGTCCTCGGTGAGGCCGACAGCGAGAAAGAAGCCCTCGGCTGGCAGGCGAAGGATATCTTCCAGCTGTTCGACCTGCAGGTGCCCGGCAAGGAGAAGCTCGACGGCCCCCTGCGAATGGCGGCGTGAACACTGCGTAACGCCGAGGCTCCGCGGAGCCTCGGCGTTACGGGTTCGATACTTTTCGTCCGAGCGTCAGCGCGAGCCGCCCCATCGTCCAGCGGGCGTTCACGTCGCGAACGGGGCGTTCCACCACGCCGAACGCCGCGGCGGCGTCGATGCCGAGCGGGCCGCGATAGCCCTGCGACCAAGCCTTTTCCCCGACGGCGGTCCAGACGGGAACGGCCTCGGTCAGCGCCGGGGACAGGTGCTTGAGCGGTTCGACTGACCGGAACCGCCCTGTCGGCGTGCTGTGCAGGAAGCAGATGCCTTCAAAGGTCACGCCGCGATCGGTCACGCTGAGATGCGCGCTGTATTCGCGAGCCCGGTCGTCGCGCGGTTCGACCGTCATGCCCAGCCCGCGGCCGACGCAGCCGTCGGCCCATCGAACGACCGCCTCGGGGGGCGATCCAGCTCCGAATCGCAAGCCGCGACCGCTCCCGCCGTGATCCGCTTTCAATACCCAACCCCGAGTTCGGTCTGCGAACGAGTCGACTGCGTTCCAGACCGCCTCTGACGAATCGCAGAATGAAACCTCGCCGGATGTGAGATCGAGCGCCTGCTCAGTTTCCCACTGCCATTGACGAGAATTGACGATTCGCACGATCGCCGGGTCCGGCAGAAGGCTGAGCGACGCCTCCCCGGCGCCGGCCGTTCGCAGCCACGCCAGCACGTGCGGTTCAACGCCCCACGGTTCGACCCGCTCGAAGCGCCCCGCGTCCTTCACCCAATCGCCGGGGAGGGCGACGGCGTCGTCCGGGCCGCACAGGCCTTGCAGCATCGGGGCGAGGCGGGCGTTGATCGTCCGCAGGTTCATCGGCAACGACGTCATCGCCGGTTTGGCGAGCCGATCGTCGAAGTCGAAGTTTGCGACGTACAGCGTGGGGCCGCGGTCCGGTTCGGAGCGGTCAGTCCCAGTCGAGAAACTCATCGACGCCCGGTTCGTTCCAATCGGAGATGCCGGCGTTATAGGCCTCGCCGATGAGAAATTCGCGGTACTCCTCCGCCTCTTCTTCGGTCGGCCGCAGACCGTTCGCGGAGGTGTACGCTCGCACGACCATCCCGTCTGTCAGGGTGTCGCGGAGATGCTCCAACGTCTCCTCGACGTCGGGGCGGGAGTCGTCGGGGGCTTCGTCCCGAAAGTCGAACCGTTCGGCGTCGTCCTCGATCTTCAACATGACGGTCTCCGGCGTGGGGAAGTCAGAACACGAGTTCCAGGGTTTGGGATTCCTTCAGCAGCTTGCTGCCGACCTTGATGCGGTCTTTGACGAGGCTCGCCGCCCCCGGAATCGGGACAGAGAGCTGCGCCTTTCCATTTCGGATCGGGAGAAACCCTTTTCTGTCGCGAAAGTCATCCCCGGGCAGGCGCATCCGAAAACTGTCGGTGCCCTTCACCTCGCCGTACAGGTCGTGCTTGGGATACCGGCGGAGGCGGAGTTCTTCCGGTAGGTCGACCTCGATGACGATCACATAGGTCTGACCCGGTCGAGGATCGGGCGGGATCGTCCAGACGGTGAAGCTCCCCTTCCGGATCGCCGTTCCGCCGCCGGGCAACGCGATCTCGACCGCCCCCTCGCCTTCCCCGGCGCCGTCGCCCACGCCCGCCCCGGTT
>NZ_WTPX01000252.1 GCF_013036045.1 Alienimonas chondri | reverse complement strand
CGCACAGCCTGACCCCGCACGCCCCGTACGCCAACCCCGCCCGCGGCCGCATTTGCCGCCACGTTGACTCGACGGACGCATGAATGTCCCGCCGGCATTGGCCTAATCCGCCGCGGATTGCGGCTCCTCAATTGCGCTCGTATCGTGACTGCGTCCCTTTCGGGACTCGTTTCCGGCCCACTGTTCACCCTCCGCTTTCGCATGTCGTACGCCTCCACTCCGCGACCGGTCCGGCCGTGGGCGACGGCCCTGCGGACGAGCCTGTGCGGCTTGGCGCTGCTCTGCCTCGCCGGGCCGGCGCTCGGGCAGGACGACGACGGCTCCGCGTTGGACGGGCCGGAGCGCGCCTTCCTGGAAGGCCTGCGCGACCGGGGGATGGCGGACTTCGCCCTGCTCGAAATCGATCGTTTGGCCGCGGCGGAAGACACGCCGGCGGAGCTGGTCGCGGCGCTCCCGTTTGAACGCGCCCTGACGCTGCTGAGCCTCGCCCGCAACCCCTCCGCCGCCGGCAACGCCCGCGCCCGATTGGACGAAGCCGCCGCGCTGCTGGAGTCCTTCGCCCAGGGCAATCCGAACAGCCCGCTCGCCGGGGACGCCCAGTTCCTGCGGGCGGAGATCCTCCAACAAGCCGCCGCCGATCTGTTGGAGTCGGACGACCCCGTCGCCCTGCCGGAGGAGACGAAGACGCAGGCCCGCCAGTTGCTGCAAGATGCGGAGCGCGTGTACGGCGACGCGCGCACCGCGTTGGAGAAGACGATCCGCGACATCGGCCTGGAGCAGCGGGACGAAGCCGCCGCCGCCCGCCGCCGGGCCGCTCAGGGGCGGTTGATTCGCGCCCGCGTCGAGGCCGCCCGCGTGATCTTCCGCCGCGCCGAGACCTATGCGGTCGGCACGCCGGACCGCACCCGCCTGCTGGACGAGGCGGACGCTCCGTTGGAGGAGCTTCGGAAGGACTCCCGTATCTCGATCGGCTCGTTGCCCGGGCGCATCCTGCAGGCGCAGATTCGCACCGCCCGCGTGCCGGAGGAGCCCGCCGCGGTCGAGGCGCTGAGCGGGGGGGCGAAGGACGCCGCCGTGCAGAACCTCACCGTCGCCGCGACGATCCTGAAGGAAGTCCTCGATCAGCAGCCGCCCGACGGCGCCTCCAACGCGGTGCGGGACGCGGTCGAGGCGCTGCGCGGCACGGCCCAGCGGTTGCGGCTGTCCGTGCTGAACCATCCGCTCAAAGCCGATTATCAAACCGTCGTCACGCAGGCCACGCAGTGGTTGGACGGCGACCGGGCCCGTCTCGGGACGGACTCCGGCGCCGGGGTGCTGTTCGAACGCGGCATCGCCCAGGAGCGCGGCGCTCCGGAGGAGGAAGGTCGCGATCGCACCCGCGCGCTGCGGGCCGCGTTGGCCGACTTCCAAACCGCCGCCCGCCGCAGCCAGGCGATCAGCGGCGTCGCGAAGGAAGCCGCCGCGCGGGTGCGGACCTCCCTGGGTCTGGACCGCGAGGAACCCCGCACCTTCGTCGAAGCGTTCGACGCCGCTCAGGATCAGTTGCGTCAGCTCAAGGAGAAGCAGGACGCCGTCAAAGCGGCCGAAACCCCCGCCGATAAAGCGGCCGCTCAGGAAGACCTCGACGCCCTGCTGGCCGAGACCTCCCGGCTGCTGAACCTCGCCAACGAACTGGCGGACGGAAACACGGACCTCGGCGAGCTCAGCCGCGCCCGCTACCTGCTGGCGTGGGTGAACGTGCAGTCCGGCCGCCACTACGAAGCCGCCGTGCTGGCGGAGTTCGTCGCCCGCAACTTCACCCCGCCGGCCCCCGATGCGGAGAGTGAACAGGACGGCCCGGACCAGTCCGGCATCCCGCTGGAAGCCGCCAGCACCGCGGCGCTCGCCTGGACGCAGGCCTACACGAACCGCCCGGCGGGCACGGACGGCTCCTTCGAACTGGCGCAGCTCGGCCGGATCGCGGATTGGATCTCGGAGAAGTACCCCGCCAGCGACCGGGCCAGCGCCGCCCGCATCACGCTGGGCCGCGCCCTGATGAGCGACGGTCAGATGGCCGACGCCGCCGAGGTGTTCGCCACCGTCCCGGAAAGCGACCCCGCCTACGCCGACGCCCAGCTCAAGGCCGGCGACGCCCTGGTCCGACGCTCCCGCGAGGTCGCCGCCATGGACGTCCCCCCGGCCGACGAGAGCGTCGACGCCCTCCGGCAACAGGCGATGGAGCGCCTGCAAACCGGCGTGACGAAGGCGGAGGCGGTGCTCTCCGGCGAGGCGAAACCGTCGGAGCAGCTCATCATCGGCAAAACGACGCTCGCCCAATTGAAGAACGGCGCGGGGGACTTCCAGGCGGCCTCCGACCTGCTCACCGGCGGCAAGGCCAAGGTGCTCGACGCGATCGCCGTGGAGGACGGCGCCGAACGTCCGCCCCGCGGCGTGACCAGCGCCAAGTTCGCCGGTCTCGCCTATCAAACGCTGTTGCGGTCGCAGATCGGCCTGAAAGACATTCCCGCCGCCCAAAATACAATTCAAGACATTCAGCGGGTCAGCGACGGCGGCAACGTCGGGCTGTTCCGCAGTCTGGGCGAGGAGATCCAGCAGGAACTCGCCGATATGCCGCCCGGCCCGGAGCGCGACGAAGCCCGCAAGAACCTCGTCGGGTTCCTCGATCAGATCGCCGGTTCCGACGATCAGACGTTCGGGTCGTTGATGTGGGTCGCGGAGACCTACGGCGGCCTCGCCGAGAGCCTGCCCGCGGGCAGCGGGGAGGCGTCCGGCTACCTCAACAAGGCCGCCACGGCGCTGCGGAAGGTGCTCAAGGATTATCTCCCCGAGGGCGACGCCCGCGCCGCGGCCGAAAGCGGCGTGAAGCTGCGGTTGGGCGAGCTGCTCGCCGAAGCCGGCAAGTACCAAGAGGGCTACGAACAGGTCAAAGCGGTGCTGGAAGAGAAGCCCAACGCCCTCAACGGCCAGATCGCCGCCGCGAACCTGCTGGCCGATTGGGGCGAAGCGGACGGCGACGGCCCGACGCTCGCCAAAGCCCTCGGCGGCGACGGCGAAGCGGTTTGGGGCTGGGGCAAGATCTCCCAGATGCTCGCCCGGCAACTGGCCACCCCCGAGGGCGATCGGTTCCAGGCGGACTACAACAACGCTCGCCTGCGCATCCCCGCGGTCCGAGCGGTGCTGGCGGAGACGAAGTCCGGCGACGAGAAGACCGCCGAGTACGTCAAAGCGGAGAAGGAACTGCTCTCCTGGCTCACCCTGACCGACCCGGCGAAGATCGCCGAGGACACCCGCCGCGACGCCGAGGATCTCTATCAAAGCCTGCAGGAAGGCCGGGGCGTGGCGGTTCCGAAGCCGCTGCCCAGCGACCCGACCGCAGCCCCCGGCGAGGACGACCCGCAACTCGCCGACGGCGACGGCGGCCCGCAAACCCCCGGCGCCCCGCAGGCCGCCGAGGAGGAAGACGCGGAGGAAGGGCCGAACGTCGTGCTGCTGGGCGTGGGCGTGGGGGTCCTCGTGCTGATCACGATCGGGGCGATCATCGCGTTCCGTCCCAAGCCGCGAAAACGGGCGGCCCGCCGTTCGTCCGGCACGCCGAAGGACGATCACGCCACGCATGCCAAGATGAAGGGGCACGGGGTGGTCCGCAGTTCGCTGCCGGAGCTGGCCCCGATCCCCGCCGCTGTCCCGGACGTCGTGGATGAGGGACCGGTCGGCACCGATTTCCCGGACTTCAGCGCCCTGCCGCAGAAGAAGTCCTCCAAGCCCGCCGCCGGGACCGCGCCCCGCACGCGGTCGGGATCAAGTTCCTCCGGGAGCAGTTCGTCGGGATCCGGTTCCTCGGGAAAAACGCGACGAACGTCGAGTTCCTCCGCCGGGTCGTCTACCGCGGGGTCCTCCTCCGGGAGTTCGTCCTCGGGGGGTTCGTCCTCCGGGAAGACGCGGCGGTCGTCGAGTTCGGGGTCCTCCGGTTCGAGTTCGTCCGCGACCTCGAAAGACGGCAAGACGGTCCGCCGGCGGTCGTCGTCGTCGGGGTCTTCGTCCTCCGATTCGTCGTCCTCCGGTTCCAGCTCATCCGGTTCGTCGGACACGCCCCGCAAGCGTCGGCCGAAGCCGCCTTCGGAGTAACCCCCTCCGCTTTCCGCCCCCCGGTTCGCTCCGGCCG
>NZ_WTPX01000251.1 GCF_013036045.1 Alienimonas chondri | reverse complement strand
CCACGCGGCCGTCCCGCACCGCCGCCGTGACCGGGTCCACCGGCATCGCCGCGGCTTCGGCGGCGGTTCGCCAGCGCCCCCCGGCGAGCGTCAGCCCCAACTCCCGCAGCTTGCCGCCGACCGCGGTCTCCTCCGGGCTGCCGGGGTTCGCGGCGGCGTAGGCCTCCGTCAGCAGGCGGATCGCGGCGTCGTCGTCCTCGGCGACGAGGCGGTACTCCTCGGCGGCCCGGATCAGCCCGCCGATGCCCTCCGCCCGCAGCGACCGCTCGCGAGCCGCCAGCCAGGTTTGCAGAACCTCCGCGGCCCGCTCGGGTTCGCCGCGCGCCTTGAGTTGCTCCGCCAGTTCGATCGCGTCGGCTCGGGTCGAGTTGGCGACGCGCGCGATCCGCCACGCCAGCTCTCGATCGCGGTATTCCTCGGCCAGGTCCGTCAGTTCGGGCAGGCGAACCGACAGTTCCTTCGCCACGGCCAGCCCGTTGCGGCCGTCGGGGGCCGCGGTCCGTTCGATCCGCGTACGTTCGACCAGGGCGAAGAACCGTCGGTCCAGCCGTGACCGACGGGCCTCATCGGCGCCGGCGTACGTCTCCTGCGGGGCGCGGTCGTAGGCCGCGAAAAGATCGGCCGATTTCGGTTCCTCCGACGGCGGCGTCGCGGCGCCGGGCAATCGACGGCGGATCTGACCGGAGAGCGCCGCGAGATTCGCCTCGTCGTCGTCCCGCATCGCTCGCCACCAGCCTTGCAGCAGACCGTGAATCAACGCTCGCCGGTCCTGCGCATCCAGCCCGCTCGTCGCTCCGTCAGGGGTCGCGTCCAACAGCACGAACTGCGCCCAGATCCCCGACGGCACGCCCTCGGGGGCGTTCTCGGGACGCTTCGTCGCCTCGCCGGCGGCGTCCCAGCGGAGATCGAACGCCGCCCGGCGCTCCTCCCGCGCCCGGCGGGCGAGTCCGGAATCTTCGTAGAACGCCGCCCGCTTCTCCGCCCATTCGGCCAGCCCCTCCAGCGCGGCGGGGTCGGTTCGGTCGAGGGCCAACTTCCGGTCGACGAACGTCGCGGCGTCGGACGGCAGCACCTGCACGCTCGTCGCCTGGAGATACCGGCCCCGGGTGCCGGAGGCGAGGCGACCGGTGACCTCGACGACCGCGGTGTCGTTGTCCGCTCGGCCCAGCGAGGCGCCGGCGGCCGGCCGCACCGTTAGCGGGACGTTCTCCAGTCGGAGCGTTCCCCCGGCCACGACCCGGACGCGGCCCTCCACTTTGAAGATCTCCCCGGACCGCTCCCATTCCGGCCAGAAATCGCGGGTTTCGAGGAACGCTTCGCTGCTCATCACCCCCTCCGGGGGGGCGGCCGCCGCGACGGAGGCCAGCAGACAAAGCAGCGCGACGGGCCGAACGCAGTTCATCTCTCCTCCTCCGCTTCGGGGATCGGGGACTCGCTCGGGGGACGTTCGAGTCCCAACTCCGTCGCCTGTCGATCGAGAACCGCCCGCAACGCGGCGCCGTCGGGGTCGGAGAGGTCAAAGCCGATCGCGGAGAGCGTGTCGGCGCCCGTCCAGAGGAACGCCGATCCCGGTTCCAATCGCAGCTCCCACACCTCCCCGCCGCGGGCGCTCGGGACGAGAACGCAGTCTCCGTACCGGCCGGCGAGCACGACCCGCTGCGGATCGTCGCCCGACGCCAGATCGCCCGGAACGTTCGGATCGCCGATCAGACGGAACCGCGTGCCCGCAGCGACCAGCGGGTAGAGCAACTCGATGCGGTCCGAGGGAGCCATCGGGCGAACGTCGTCGGAACGCTCCGGGTCGGAGGCGTTGTCTGAAGCGGCGGCGGGAGCCTCTTCCATCGCGACGCGGGCGGCGTGCGTGTCGAGGATCACCCAACGACCGCGGTACAGGCGGTCGTACGCCGTCAGCCAGTCCTCGCGGTCGGCGGGCGAACGGACGGCGGCCTCCCGGGCGATCTCCGCGGGCGTGCGGGAGGCGAGATCGGCGTCGCCGCGGTGCGGGTCGCCGCGGAGCGCGACGCCGAACTGCCCGGCGGCCAGCGCCTCCTCAGCGACGGCGGGCGTCTCCGCGATCGTGACCCGCGCATCGGCCCGACGGGCTTGCACGACGCCCCACCAGGTCGTCCCCAACACCGCCGCCGCGACGCCGAGCGCGATCAACCGCAGCGGCGTGGCCTCACGCCGGACGAACCCTTTCAGCCGCGTGCGAAGCGGAATGCGCGGCGCCGCGGGGACGGCCGGCGCCGCGGGGGCGGCGACGGGCTGAGCGGCCTTCGCTTCCGACGCAGATTCCGTGGACTTCGGTTTGGCGCCGGCGGGGCGAGCCGCGGGCGCCGCGGGGTAGACGTCCGCGGGCAGGACGAAATGCCGTTCGCCGCAGTTCAGACAGGATTCGTGTCGCTCCCGCTCCGAGCGCATCCCCGTCACCGCCGAGCCGCAGCGGCATTCCAGCGAGAAGGGCGCCGGCGGCGGGGGCGACGCTCCGGCTCGTCCCGCCAAGACGCCGAATCCCGGCAGCGAGCGGGCGAACGGCACCGCCCCCGCGACGCGATCGACCCAGGCGCCGGTGAGAGAAAGCCCCGGCATCGTCGACCTACGGCGTCGGGGGAGGGATCGGATGGATGTGTGCAGGCGAAAGCGGCTCCGTCGGATTGTCGGTCGGCCGCCGTACCTTTCAACGTCTCCCGGAGCGAGATGGTTCATCTTCGCTCCGTGCCGGCCGGTCGCGGCGGAACCGGCGCCCCCGGGCGAACGGGGCAATCGAGCGGCGGAAAGCCGATCGCCGCCAAATGTGGCGTTCCCGCCACGTGCCGCTTTGACCCGCTCCCGGGAGCGAGCTAGATACCCGGCCGGACCGCCCGTTCGACGATTCGCGATCGCTCCCGAGGGAAGAATCGCGACGCCGACGTCGCGGCCGCGAGCAGGCCGCCCCCCGCGCCCCGGTGCCGCCGTCGCCCTCAGCGGAAGAGCCGTCGGAGCAAGCCGAACTCGCCGAGCCGTCCCACCTGGATGAGCAGGACGAAATCGGCCCGGACGAAACGGCTTCGGACGAAAGCGGTTCAGAGGAGTCCGCCGTCCCCGCGGAGGTCGAAGCCGTTCTCCCTACGGCCGTTCTCCCGACGACTGACGTCGTGACAGACGTCGACGAACCATCGATTGCGGACGAGATCGCGGCAGAGGAAGCCCCCGTTGCGCCGCCGGCCCCGGCAGCGCCGACCGCGGCGGCCTCCGCCCCGGAGATCGCGGGCGAGTTGACGCGTTCCGCCGACGAGTCGTTGGAACCTGAGCCTCCCACGGAAGACAAGGTTCCTGAGACTCAACCCGAGGGGGAACTCTGCTGGGACGAGCCGTCTCTCCCCGCGGAACCGCCGGAGCCGGGCCGCGCTTTGGACGCGAAACGTGCGATCGAAGTGCCCGAGGCGTCGCGGGACGACGACCCGTTCCAACCGCTCGCGGGGCTGGGTCTCCCGCTGCGGACGCCGTCGCGCGACGAGGGAACCGCCGACGCCAAGCCATCCGGCGCCAAGCCGCCGCTACGCTCGCTGCTGAGCGAGATGTTCGACTTGGATCTCGCCGATACGGAGCGCGACGCGTCGGAGGAGATCGTCGCGCCCGCCGAAGCGGAGGATGTGATGTCGATGTCCTTCGATTCGCCCCCGGCGGATCGAGACCCCCACCACGAGACGGCGTTCGATGCATCGGCGCCGGACTCCGACCCGAACGAGGGTCAAGAGGCGGAGGTCTACGAGCAGGCGGACGTCCCGGATTCCCTCTCGTCCGCGTCCCCGCGCTGGTTCGCCGGCGACGAGGAGCCGGCCTCCCTCGCGGTTTCGCCGCCGATCGCAGAGACCGACTTGGCGGCGGACGAACCGACCGAAGCCGAGGAACCGACGTGGATCGAGCCGGTCACCGCTCGGCCCGAGGCGCCTCTTGCCGCACCGGTCAGCGAGCCTGCTGAGGAGTCGGCCGTGGAGAGCGTCGCCGAACCGGCTCCCATGCCGGCTGCGGCGTCGCTCGACGTCGCCCCGAAGAGCGGGTCGGTCGAGGAATCGGTCGATGATTACATGGAGGCGCTGCTGGCCCGCATGCGTCAGTCCCGCGGCGATGAACCCGCCCCGCCGCGACCGAAACCGGCGCCGAGGCCCGCCGCGAAGCCTCCCGCGGAGAACGCCCCCCCGACCACGCC
>NZ_WTPX01000250.1 GCF_013036045.1 Alienimonas chondri | reverse complement strand
CCCCACGCCAGCGCCAGCAGGCCCAGGCCGCTCAGTTCGGGGACCGCGGCGACCAGCCCGCCCACGCCGGTTTGCCGCAGCGCCGTGCCGAACGCTCCGCCGGCGGCGGCGACCAGCAGAATCCCGCCGCCCTCCGCGACCGCATCGCCGATCACCCGGCGCCGCTCCACCGGGGCGGAGTAGCGCCACAGGATCAGCAGCGACAGCAGCGTGCCGATCAGTACGGCGACCGTCGGTTCGCCCACCGCCCGCACGACGGCCATCGGCGTCTGCCATTCCTCGACGATCGGCGCCGGCCCCGGCGGACCCCCGATGATCACCACGTTCGCCACCCGCGGGACCGCCGCGTCCCACCCGGCCAGTTGGGCGATGAGGAACACCGGGACGGCCAGCGGCAGCACGCTCGCCCACAGCGGGGGCAGTTCGTGGATCGGGCGTTCGGAGAGTTCCCGCAGGTGATCGAGACCCGCCCCGGCGCCGTCCCGCACGGGGATCGCCCGGCCCTTGCGCTCCAGCCGCCGCGTCCACCACCAGCACCACAGCAGGCCGAACGGAGCCGCGACCACGCTGACCGCCAGTCCCACGGCGATCATCAGGGGGATACTCACATCGAGTTCCGCGGCGACCAGCAGCGGACCGGGGGTGGGCGGGACGAGGGAGTGCGTCAGCGCCCCGCCGCAGCACACCGCGAGCATTAAGAGGCCGTAGCTGCGTCCGCCCGTTTCCGGGGAAGACCGAAGCGCGGTGGACTTGGCCAGCGGGGCGCACAGGAGGAAGACGGCGTCGAAGAACACCGGGATTCCCAACGCCAAGCCCCCCGCACAGAACGCCGCCGGATGGCCGCGGGGACCGACGACGCTCAACAGCGCCCGCACCAGTCGCTCCGCGGCGCCGGAGTGCGTCAGCCCGGCGCCCAGCACCGCGGCGAGGGCGATGAGTAAGCCGATGCTCGCCGCGGTCTCCCCGAACGCCTGCGCCAGCCGGGCCGGCGGGGCGAGGTTCGCGACGGCCTCGGCGCGCGCCTGTTCCTTCTGCGAAACAAGCAGATCGCCCTCGTTTAATAACCCCGGCGTGCCCGCCTGCTGGTTCGGGCCGCTCGGCCAGCCGCCCTGCCACATCGGGTTGAAAGGACCGTTGAAGACGACGAACGGCTGATACGGGAAGATCTGATAGTCGCCGCGATCGGTGCGAACGAGGCTGTCGCCGTTGATTTGCCGCGGGAACTTCCAGTCGTACTCCGTGCCCCGGTCGATCCGCAGGGTCGCGACCGGCTCCCCCAGTCCGCCGCCGAGGCCCGGGCGATACGCGGCGAGGGTCGGATCGTGCGATTGAACGAGCAGGCCGTCGGGGTTCGGGATCCAACCCGCGCCGTGGACCGTCTCGCCGACGTCCCGCACGGCGAAGCGTTCGGCCGTCTTTTCCACCTCGGCCCGGACGAGGTTCTCCCGCGGGGTGAGCCACATCACCCCCAGCCCGGCGACGATCAGCACGACCAGCGCGTGCACCCGCATCGCCAACGTCCCGACCAACACCGCGGCCAATCCCCCGCCCGTCAGCAAAGCCGGGAGCGCTGCGGGGGGAATCTCGAACGGCATCGCCGGGGAGCTTACCGATTGCGGGCCGGTCCGGGGCCGATTGCGGCGAAACCGGCCGGTTCGCACAATCGCGGACGTTCACGCCCGTCCACCGCTCCTCCCGCCGCCGGTCCCGCCGATGCTCGCTCAGTTGCGCAGCTATTCGTTGTATGGAATCGATGCGGAACCGGTCGCGGTGGAGGTCGATATCTCCCCCGCGGCGCTGCCCAAAACGACGCTGGTGGGCCTCGCCGAAGCCGCGACCCGCGAGAGCACCCACCGCATCGAGCGGGCGCTGGTGAACAGCGGCTACACCCGGCCGGTGGATCGCATCGTCATCGCGCTCTCCCCGGCGGATCTGCCGAAGGACGCCCCCGGGCTGGATCTGCCGATCGCGTTGGGCACCCTCGCGGCGAGCGGGCAGTTTTTATCAGAACGGTTCGAACAATACGCCGCCGTCGGCGAGTTGGGGTTGGACGGCTCGCTACGGCCGATCCGCGGGGTGCTCAGCATGGCCCTCGCCGCTCGGGAGCAGGGGTTGAGGGGCATTCTCGTCCCCGCCGAAACCGCCCGCGAAGCGGCGGTGGTGGGCGACGTGGAGACGATCCCCGTCGGCTCGCTCAGCGAAGCGGTGGGGTTTTATACGGGGGAACTGGATATCGACCCGCACCCCTTCCGCTGGGAGGACGCCGTCGCCTCGGACGAGGGCTATACGGTCGATTATTCCGACGTGAAAGGCCAGGAATTCGCCAAACGGGCCGTGGTGGTCGCCGCGGCGGGTTCGCACCACCTGCTGATGATCGGCCCGCCGGGGACCGGCAAGACGTTATTAGCGAGCCGGCTGGGCACGATCCTGCCGCCGTTGTCGGCGGAGGAGAGCCTGCAAACGACCCGGATCTGGAGCGCGCTGGGCAAGCTGCGGAACGGACGCAGCCTCATTCTTCAACGGCCCTTTCGCACCCCGCATCACACGATCAGCGAGGCCGGCTTGGTCGGCGGGGGCAGCGTCCCGCGACCGGGGGAGATCTCGCAAGCGCATAACGGGGTCTTATTCCTCGATGAATTGCCGGAGTTTAATCGCAAGACGCTCGAAGTGCTTCGGCAGCCGTTGGAGGAGGGGCGGGTGACGATCAGCCGGGCGATCGGCACGCGGGAGTTTCCCGCCCGGTTTATGATGGTCGCGGCGATGAACCCCACGCCCAGCGGCTACCACGCCGACGACGGCGCCGGCCGCAAGGCGGACAACGCCGCGGCGGTGGAGCGGTATCTCTCCAAGATCAGCGGCCCGCTGCTGGACCGGATCGATATTCACCTCGAAGTCCCGCAGGTGCCCTTCCGGGAACTGTCGAATAAAAAAACCGGCACGAACAGCGCCACGATGCGCGAGCAGGTCCTCGCCGCCCGCGAGGTGCAGGCGGCACGTTTCGAAGCGGACCCGGAGACCCGCGGCGCCGCGATGTTGAACGGCCGGATGAGCGCCCGCCAGATCCGCCGCCACTGCGAACTCGACGCCGACGCCGAGGAGCTGTTGAAAGCCGCGATGGAGGAAATGGGCCTCTCCGCCCGCGCCCACGACCGCATTCTAAGAGTCGGCCGCACCATCGCCGACCTCGACGCCGCCGACCGCATCGGCCCCGGCCACCTCAGCGAAGCGATTAATTACCGGGCGCTCGACCGGAAGTTTTGGTGAGTGGGGGGCTGCTTGGTGCCGCACTTGCGCTATTATGAGCACGTGCTCGCCCTGTTGTCTGCTACGCTCCGTCGCCAGTTGATTGCCTTGCGCCCGATGGTGAACTCTTCGCCGCAGACGTAATGAACTTGACGAAGTCGGCCCCCTGTTGCGTAGTACGTTTCGTCAACGAAGTGTTGTCGGCCGTAATGTACAGTTCTTTATGCTCGCTTCTGAATTCGGACAATCCCATGGAGTGTAGGTCCTCAAGTGTCTGGTCGATCAGGTCTTGCTTGACTTCGGAGAAGTGCTTTTTCAGATGTTGTCGCACACTGTTGCTCGGGTTTCGGCTGGCGGTGGCTTCCAGTACTGCGTCAAGTGGATTGTGGAGGAAGCGAAGTACTCGAATGTGCAAGCCAGTCAATCGGTCGATATATGACATGAACATTGCTCGTTGATTATCGTTGTGGCCTTCTCCAACCGCAGTGGACACAAGAGCCTCGCGAAGTGCGCCCAGCTTCTCCTGATTGGTAGTTGCTTGAGCAGTTCGAGTAGCTTGTACAACGAGTGCTGCGAACTCGGGGTCACTTGAGAGCTGTTCGAGATCGAAGCCCCCCGCTTTGTCCATGTCGTTCAGCCGGCTCGCCACCTCTTCTAGAAACGCTTCAGTCTGCCGCCTTAGAGCCGGCGCGTAAATCGCCTGCATCACCGCGACGCCGAACGAGCCACCTGGAACCTCGGAGATCGCGCTCTCGACGATCGCCCTCGCTTTGTCGGACCATTTTTCTGAAGGCGGGGAAAGGGTGGTGCCAGGATTTGACATGAATGAATGAGACGAGGGAGGAGGGTAGGCGTGCTTCTGCAGGCCAACGTACCCGCGGATACGGCGGGCGGGTGGCTGGGGTAACTCGTGTACTCGATCAAGGGTGACAGTGGGTGGCTGGGGCAG
>NZ_WTPX01000025.1 GCF_013036045.1 Alienimonas chondri | reverse complement strand
CGGCGTGGGCGGGGCGGTCGTCACGGCAGCGGGTCAGCGAGGAACAGAGCGGCGACCATGGGCGAACCCTTACAACCGGCAACGGACTGCCGCAGCCTAAACGGCCGGTCGGCGTGCGGCTATGATCGATTCGTTCGTCTCCCGCGTCCGTCGTCGCCCGCCTGAGGATTTCTGCATGTTCGCTCCGTTGATGCTCGCTGCGGCGCTCGCCGCCGGTCCCGATCCCGCCGCGGCGGAACAGGGCGCTCTGCCCGCCCCGCCGACGAACGTCGACGAGACCCCGCTGCCGGTCAAAGCGGTGCGGGCGTTCGAGTTCCTCACCTTCGATCGCCCCATCCTGCTGACCCACCCCGGCGACGGCTCCGACCGGGTGATCGTGGTCACGCAGAAGGGGCCGATCGTCCAGTTCCCCAACGACCCCGACGTGGAGGAGGTCACGCCGTTCGCCGATCTGTCCGACCGCGTCACCTACAAGGACAAGCAGAACGAGGAAGGTCTGCTGGGCCTGGCGTTCCATCCGCAGTTCAAATCCAACGGCCGCGTCTTCGTGTATTACACGACCAACGACGCCCCGCACACCTCCGTCATCAGCGAGTTCAAAGCCGTCGGCGAGGGCCTTGAGCAGCGGCTCGATCTGGACAGCGAGAAGGAGATTTACCGGCTCCAGCAGCCGTACTGGAACCACAACGCGGGCACGATCCTGTTCGGCCCGGACGGCAAGTTCTACGTCGCCTTCGGCGACGGCGGCAGCGGCGGCGACCCGAAGGACAACGGCCAAGACCTCGGCAACGTCTTCGGGGCGATGCTGCGGCTGGACGTCGACGGCAAGCCGGACGACGGCAAAGCGTATCGGGTTCCCGCCGACAACCCGTACGTCGGCGTCGAGGGCGCTCAGCCGGAGATCTACGCCCACGGCTTCCGCAACCCCTGGCGCTTCAGCTTCGATACGGGAACCGAACGGAACCCGGGAACCGGCGAGCTGTGGCTCGCGGACGTCGGTCAGGACAAGTGGGAAGAGATCGACCTCGTCGAGCGCGGCAAGAACTACGGCTGGTCCTTCTACGAAGGCTTCCACGTCTTCGAACCGAAGCAGGATCAGCTGGCGAAAGCCGGCGAGATCGAGGGGCTGGCCTTCCCGATTTGGGAATACGATCACACGGTCGGCAAATCGATCACCGGCGGCGTCGTCTATCGGGGCGAGAAAGTCCCGCAGCTGCAGGGCAAATACCTCTACGGCGATTACGTCACCGGCCTGCTGTGGGCGCTGGAGAAGGGCGAGGACGGCCGCGTGATCAGCAACCGGCCGCTGACCGGCTATAAGCACCCGATGATGAGCTTCGGCGAAGGTCCGGACGGCGAAGCGTATTTCATGACCACCTTCGGTCAGCTGTGGACGTTCGCGGCGGAGTGAGCGGCACGAACGTGCGCCGCTCTCTCCAAGAGAGCGGCGCACTACCGGTTCGTCATCAGGTCGCTGACCGCGATCGCCGTCACGAGGTCCCGCAAGCGGTAGTCGTTCCGCTCCGCGTCGTCCACGATCGCCTCGACGGTCGCGAAGTCGCCCGCGGTCAGCGTCCGCCCCTTGGCGTACTCGGCGATGCGGACCGTCAGGTTTCGGGCGAACGGCCGGGTACGTTCCAGCAGAATGCGTTTGAGCCCTGCCACGTCCTCGAAGTCCCGGCCGAGATACGTTCCGTTCGTCGAGACCGCCTGCGTTTTTGAATACCGCGTGCGGAATCGGCCGATCGGGTCGTAGCTTTCCAGCGCGAACCCCAGCGGGTCGATCTGCCGGTGGCACTCCATGCAGGCGGCGTCGTTGCGGTGCCGTTCGAGCAGGTCGCGGACGGTGAGAGCGCCGTTGAGGTCCGGCGTGATCGCGGGCACTTCCTCGGGCGGCGGGGGCGGGTGGTTTCCGAGCAGGTCGCCCAGCGCCCACACGCCGCGCGTCACCGGCGACGTTTCGACCCCGTTCGAGGTCAGCGAGAGCACGCTGGCATGCCCCAGCAGGCCGCCGCGCGGCACGCCCGGCGGGAAGGTCGCCCGGACGAACCCCTTGTCGTCGGGATCGTTGCCGGCGCCCGGAAAGGGCACGTCGTAGAGTTCGGCCAGGCCGCGGTTGATAAAGGAATAGTCCGAATCGAGGAACTCGCGGACGCTGCGGTTCTCGTCGAACACATGGCGGAAATAGCGGCGGGTCTCCTCCCGCATGGCCGGTTCGAGCCGTTGTCGATAATACACGCGGTAGACCGGGTCCTTGGCGTCCGGCGGCATCTCGCCCAGCGTATCCAGCGACAGCCACTGATCGACGAAGCTGTCGCAGAACCGGGCGTGTCGATCGTCCGCGAGCATCCGCTCGATCTGCGCCCGCAGGACCGCCGGGTCGCGCAACGTGCCGGCCCGCGCCGCCGCGAACAATTCGGCGTCCGGCATCGTGCTCCAGAGGAAATAGGAGAGCCGGTTCGCCAGCGCCATGTCGTCCAGCGGTCCGGACGGCAGATCGAGATAGAGGAAGTCGAGGGAGGCCGTCATCGCCGCAAACGTCTTGATGACGGCTTCGCGCCAATCGTCGCCCGCGGCGCGGCGCCGATTCAGATAGGCGAAGTACGGTCGCAGCTCCTCTGAGGTCACGTCCCGACGAAAGGTCCGAGCGGCAAATCGTTGGACGGCCGCCCGCCGTTCATCGGCGACCGACAGGTCCGGGATCTCCTCGGAGTCGTACGTCGTTTGCAAGGAGACCGGCGGCCACTGGTCGTAAAACGGCCCTTCGATCGTGAACTCGGTGAGTCGCACGCCGGGAAATCGATACGGCGGCTTCATCGCCGATTTCGGAACCGTTCCGCGGCGGATGCCCGCGCGGATCTGCGTGATCGGCTTTCCCGGTCCGTTGACGAACGAGAAATACGGTATGTGGTCCTTATCGATCCACACGTCGAACTGCACCGTGCGTTTCGCGTCGTCCTGCAAATCGAACGTCTTTAATAACCGTCCGCCGCCCGAGACGCTGGCCGGATCGTCCGGGGCGACGCCGAAGCCCAACACGAACGGCTTGTCCGGGGGCAGGAACTCGATCGAGTAGGCGTCCCGGTCGACGCCCGCGGCGGTGGCCGTGATGCGGTAGACGCCGGGGACGCGAATCGTCCGGTTCCCGCTGCCGTCGTAGATGCGGCCCTTTCCGCCCAGGCGGAGGGTCCTCGAGCCCCTGCCGCCGGTGACGTAGCGGCTGCCGCCGACGCCCCGCATCCGTCCGACGTTCACCTCGATCCGCCGCGATTCGGGCTGCGCCGCCTCCGAAATGAACAGGGCGTGCCGCAGGCTTTTCTCCGAGGCGTCCAGATATTCCAGCAGCAGTTCGTTGGAGATGACCAGCGACTGCGCGGCGGTGTCGAACCCTTCGTCGATCTCTTCCTCATAAATCGACGCGCCGGGGTCGTACACGCCGGCGTGTAGGCCGAGGAGGTCCCGAATCGTGTTCGTATATTCCCGTTTATTGAGCCGCCGCAGCCCCGGCGTCGAGTCGGTCGCGTCGCGGTTCGCCAGTCGAAGCGTGTGCTCCATCAGCGTGCGCCGCTCCGCGTCGCTCGGGCGGGGCTCGCCTGCGGGGGGCATCTGCTCGCCGGCGATCTGGTCGTAAATTAGTTCATAATCCCAGCCGTCCAACTCGGCGAGGCGGTCCAACCGCACGTCGCTCTTCTGCGTCTCCGGCCCGTGACATCGCACGCAGTACGCGTGCAACAGCGGTCGCAGGGCGTCCGTCTCCTCGTCCGCCCCGGCCGGGACGGGCGTCGTCAGGCAGGCCGCGAGCAGAGCGATCTTCAAAAGCAGCGGGGACTTGTGCGAAGCGATCACAGAGCGAAGCTCCCCGTGGCGTTGTTGAAGCGGTCGATCTCGACGCCGAAGTTCTGCAACACCGTAGTGAACAGATTGTTCAGCGGGGTCTGTCGGCCGTTCGGCTGCGTGCAGTCGAGGTGGGCGCCGTGTTGGAAGCCGCCGCCGGCGAGCAGCAGCGGCAGGTCGCGGTTCGAATGGCGGGAGGCGTCGCCCAGACCGCTGCCGAAGAACACCGTCGTCTCGTCCAGCAGGGTTCCGTTCCCGGAGGGGGCGTTCTTCAGCTTCGTCAGGAACCGAGCCGTCTGCTCGAGATAAAAGGCGTCGATCTTGCGGAGCTGTCGGAGCCGGTCCGGCAGATTGCCGTGGTGGGTGAGGCCGTGATAGCCGCCCGTGACGCCGTCCAGTTCGATGACATGGTTGTGCATCCCGAAGCCGGCGGTGAAGGCCCGGCTGGAGTCGGAGCGAATCGCCAGATACAGCAGGTCGAACATCAACGGGGAGAGCGTCGGGTAATCCATCGACCCGTGCGGGTTCGCGGAGGCGTTGAAATCGACTTCCGGCTTCGGCACGTCCTGCCAGCGTCGCATGCCTTGGATACGACCCTCCGCCTCGCGGATCGCGGTGAGGTATTCGTCCAGCTTCGCCCGGTCCGGAGCGTTCAGGCGGCCGTCGACGCGCTTCGCCTGCCCCCGCACGAGGTCCAGCACGCTGCCGCGCTCCTCCAGTTCCAGTTGGCGAGCCTTCCTCGCCGCGGCGGAGTCGTTCACGAACAGCTTGCGGAACAGATCCAGCGGATCGGACTCCTCCCGCACCTTGATCCCCGAGGCCGTCCACGAGGCTCCCTGACCGCCGCCCAACGAGATATGAAGCGACGGAAACCGCGTTTCATAACCGACGTGCGACGCCACGACCTGATCGATCGAAACGTTCTCCCCCGGCCCGGCCCGCTTGGCGTCCACCCCGCTCAGCAGGGAGTTCATCGACCCGTGCTTGGTGAAGATATTCGGGTGATCCATATGCGAGAAGACGGTGAAGTCCTCCCGCAAATCCGCCAACGATCGCAACGTCGGCGACAGTTCATAGTTGCGGCCGAACGTCTTCGGGAAGAACGCCTCCGGGTTGATGCCCAGCGCGCTGCTGAGGCAGACCAATCGCTTCGGCTCGGCGCCGTCGGGCGCGGCGGAGGCGGACTTCGTCCCCGCGATCGACTCCAACGCAGGCAGGGCGATCGCCACCCCGGCCGCCTTCAAAAACCGGCGCCTCGGGGGCGAAGGCGGACCGGAAGCGAATGCGGTAGGCACGGCGGATCGACCGAGATTTTAAGGGAGAAGCAAACTGGAGGCTATCCCTCGGAAGCCCCTCGGGCAATGAGGCGTTGCGAACCGCAGGCCCAGCCGAAGGCGACGACCTTCGGACCGACATGCGATCGGCGTTCACGCCGCCTGCATCGCTTCCTCGTGGGCGTCCTCGCAGGGGGGATCGACTTCGTCGTGACCCAGGGCCGTGTTGATCCAATAACGGGTGATGAAGATCATCGCGACCAGTACCAGCGGCGTGGCGAACAACACGCCGAGGGCGCCGAACAAAATGCCGAACACCAACTGGGCCGTAATGACCAACGCCGGCGGCACGCCGGTGCCTTCGCGGATCACGTTGGGGGTGATGACGTAGCTTTCCAACAACTGCACGCCGACGTAGGCGATCAGCACCCACAACGGCGTATATTGACCGACTTCAAACGCCAACAGGAGCGGCGGGACCACGGCCAGCACGGCGCCGATATTGGGAATGAACACCAGCAGAGCCGTCAGCACGCCCAGGGTCGCGGGCATGGGGATGCCCAAGGCCCACAGCGTCAGCCCGGTGAGTACGCCCGTGATGACCATCGCCGTGGCGCGGGCTTTCGTCCATTGCCATAAACCGTCGCCGCAATGCTCCAGCACGTCGGTGAGTTTCGTCCGTTGTCGATCTGGAAACAGACTGACGAGACCGTCTCGATAAACCGCGGGGCTGATCGCCAGAAACAGCCCCGTGAAGAAAATAAACAGGGCGTACACCGTAAAGGTCAGCGGGGCGGTCAAGGCCCGCTGCTGGGCGCTCTGTCCGTCCTTCCCCCCGCCCATCAATCCGCCGACGATTTTCAGCGGGTCCGGCACGGCCCGCACAACGCCGCCCATCCCGTTTTCGGTCAATCGTTTCTCCACGCTCCCGCGGGCGGTGGAGAGGTTCTGCGAAAGCGTGTCGATCCGCCCGCTGACGCGCCACCCCGCAACCGCCAGGGAGCCGAACAGCCCCACCACCAGTAGGGTCACGACAAGCGCCAGTCCGATCCCCGGGGACGCACCGATCGCATTCGCCAGTTTGGCGGCCCCGTGCCTCAGGGACGCGCCGAACCAAACGGCCGCGAAAACCAACAGTGCCGCTTCCGGGGCGTAGCAGAGCACTAAAAACGCCGCGACGACCATCGAAGAGATCGCCGCCACCTTCCAGACGTGTCGCACGAACGGGCTGGGCGACTCGCCGGGCGGGACGGTGTCGTCCAGCGCCTCGTTTTCCACTGGGACCGGCTCGGAATTGCCGGAGGCGTCAACGGTTCGGGAAGCGGGCGGCATGGCGCGGGAACGACTGATGAGCGATGGTAACTTCAGACGATTATTCTGATGAACGCCGTCGCGCCGCGTCACGGGGCCGACCCTGCCCGATCAACCCGGCTTCGCCCGGGTTTCGGCTGCGAAGTCCCGGCGAAACTGTTCGCCCCCCCTCACGGATCACGGACTCCGCATGTCGAACGACGCTCCCCCCGCCGCCCCGCTCGTGTCGTTGGCAAACCGGGCGGCGCTCGTGACCGGCGCCGGCAGCGGGCTGGGCCGGGCGAGCGCCGAACGCCTCGCCGCCGCGGGGGCGTTCGTCGGCCTGCTGGATCTGAAACGCGAGGACGTTGCGGAAGTCGCCGCGGCGATCCGCGGTGCCGGCGGTCGCTGCGAGTGCTTAGAGGCGGACGTGTCCGACAAGGTCTCACTCCGCCCGGTGATCGAGCGATTCGCCAATCAGGCCGGGCGCCTGGACGTGGTCTACGCCAACGCCGGCATCAACGGCGTGTGGGCGCCGATCGCGGATCTCGAACCGGAGGAGTGGGATCACACCTTCGCGGTGAACCTCAAAGGCACGTTCCTCACCGTCAAGTACGCCCTGCCGTGGCTCAAGGAGCGGGGCGGCAGCGTGATCGTCTGTGCCAGCGTGAACGGCACACGCGTGTTCAGCAACACCGGATCGACCGCCTATAGCTGCAGCAAAGCCGGGCAGGTGGCGTTCGTGAAGATGACCGCGTTGGAACTGGCCAGCCATCGCATTCGGGTGAACGCGATCATCCCCGGGGCGATCATGACTCCGATCTTCGATAAGACGGTGGAGCGGAACGTCGATTCGGAAAAGCCCCATGTGGAATACCTCGACGGCCGCATCCCCCTGACCGACGGCGCCCCCGGCGATCCCCGCGACGTGGCCAACGCGGTGCTGTATCTGGCCAGCGACCTGTCGAGCCATGTGACCGGCGCCGAGATCGTCGTCGACGGCGGGGAAAGCTTGATGCAGGGCTGACGGACGACCGGCGCTCCGCATTTGGGGCGGCAGCCGGGATTGACAGCGCTCGGAGGTGAAACCTATCCCCGGAATGCAGACCTTCCCCCAATCGCACCGGCAAGGACGCCCGCGATGTTGCAGCCCGTTCACGCTTTACCGCTGTTCGCCCCGACGGCGGTCCCCGCCAACCGGGTGATGCGCGCGGTGTTGACCGCCTCCCGCCTGGCCCCGGGCGACCGGGCGCTGTTGCACGGCCCCTATGCCGGCACGTGGGAGTCCATCTTGGAATACCTCGGCGTTCAGGTGGAAGTCGTTTCCTCCCCCGCCGAAGCCCGACCGGCGTCCGTGCGCCCCGGCGCCGCGGCGTTTGAAGCGGCGATCTACGTCGGTCCCGCGGAAGGCTCCGACCGGCTGCGGGCCGTCTCCGCCGCCGACTTGGTGCGTCCGGGACGACACAGCCTCGCCGTGGTGCACGGCGACGACCTCTCGGCGCTTCCCCCCGCCGACGGCCTCTGCGTGCCGGACCGTCGCTCCGCATTGCTGGACGCCCTGCGTCCGGCCGGCCCCGGCGGATGGGTGCTGCACACCGCTCCCGGAACCGCCTGCTGGCGGGGCGTGAGGGGCGCCGTGGGAAGTTCGGCGGGAACCGCCCAAGCCGCTTGAGCCGGTCGAACGGCTCCGCCGACGCCTCCGCAAGGGCGTCGGCGTTTCGTCATCCTGCTCAGACGTTATCGTCAACTGGAGACAAGCCCGGTGCGCGAGCATCGGCCGTCGACGCAGCCGGAACGAGACGTCGGATTGAAGGCTCACGTCGGACGACTCACGACCGACGCTCACGCGGCTTGCGCGTCGGCTCGGTCGGGGAACCGCTTCATCGCGCGGCATGAACCGGGCGGCGGGGTTGTGAACGTCGGCCCGCGGGGAGACATTCCCGTCCTCCCCCAGTCGACTCCGCATTCGCTCCGCCCCGTCCCGCGATGAATTGGCCGCTGCTCTGTCGGCTGCTGGGGATGTTGGCGATGCTGGTGGGCGGCAGTATGTCGCTGTCCCTGCCGTGGGCCTTCCCCTTTTTCGGGCAGGTGCAGGAGATCGAAACCCGCGGGGCGCTGGCGTTGGCGGCCTCGATCGCGGTCTCGGTCCTGTTCGGCGGCGGTTTATGGTGGTACGGCCGCAAGACCGGCGGCGACACGATTCTGCGGAAAGAGGCCTTGGCGGTCGTCGGGCTGGGCTGGATCCTCGCCGGCGTTCTCGGCGCCATGCCCTTGTATTTCAGCGGCTCCTACCGGGAGTACTACCCCGAAGATCCGGAGTTCAACGTCCGGGTGACGCTGGTCGATGCGGTGTTTGAAAGCGTCAGCGGCTTCAGCACGACCGGGGCCAGCGTGTTGGACGAACTGGAAGACCCCCGCGCGGTCCCGCGTTGCGTGATGTTCTGGCGGAGCTTCACCCACTGGCTGGGCGGGATGGGCATCATCGTGCTGTTCGTGGCGATCCTCGGCCAATTGGGCGCCGGGGGGAAAGCCTTGATGCGCCGGGAGGTCCCCGGTCCGATCAGCGAAGCGGTCCGCCCCCGCGTGCAGGAGCACGCCCTGACGATGTGGCTGATTTACGTCACGCTGTCGGCGGTCGCGACGCTGGTGTATTCCCTCGAAGGGATGAGCTTATACGACGCGCTCTGCCACAGCTTCGGGACGCTCGCGACCGGAGGGTTCTCCACCTACAACGACAGCGTCGGCCACTTCGGATCGTTGATCCAATGGACCGTCATCCTGTTCATGCTGCTGGCCGGGGTGAACTTCAGCCTCTATTACCTCGTGCTGCGGGGCACGCCGCGATTGGGCGAGGGCAAGGTCTGGGGCCGATTGAAACTGGTGTTCGGCGACCCGGAGTTCCGCGTGTATCTCGCCATCCTGGCGATCGCGACGGGCCTGCTGTTCACCTATCTGCTCACCCGAAAACAATACGACTCCGCCTTCGAGGAGTTCCGGCACGCGGCGTTTATGTCCGTCGCCATCACCACCACGACCGGCTTCGGCACGGAGGATTACACGGAGTGGGGCGAGTCCGCCAAGGGGCTGATCTTCCTGCTGATGTTCTGCGGCGGCTGCTCCGGCAGCACCGCGGGCGGGATTAAAGTCATCCGCTTTATGTTGCTGGCGAAGGTGGTCCGCTTGGAGGTCGAAAAGGCGTTCCGGCCCAACGTCGTCCGCCCGATGAAGCTGTTCGGCCTGCCCGTCGATCGGGATTTGCGACACGACGTGGTCGTCTATTTCGCGCTGGTGCTGACGCTGTTCGTCGGCGGCTGGTATGCGCTCTGTTTATTAGAGCCGGGCGACCAATGGGCCGCCCACGACGACGTGCCCGGCGCTCAGGCGGAGAAGTTGATCGACTGCGCCAGCGCCGTCGCGAGTTGCCTCAATAATATCGGACCGGGACTCGGCAAGCTCGGCCCGGCGGAGAACTACAGCGACTTCGCCCCGCAGAGCAAACTGCTGCTGACCGTGTTAATGCTGCTCGGCCGGCTGGAACTGTTCGCCATCCTCGTCCTGCTGGCCCCGGGCTTCTGGCGGGTGAACTAAACGCCCCCCGCTTCGCCGTCGCCGCCAGGCGGCGCGCTCTGCGGAGGAATGCGGACTGATCAGGTTCTCCCGATTCGGTTGTCGGCGCGGGGGCGGGCGCGACAGGATCGGCGACCCGTTCCCCGACCGGTCCCGCACGATGTCCGCCCAAGCCCCCTCTCCCCCGTCTCGCGATCCGTCCGAAGGCGCTCTCCGCCGAGCCGGCATCGCCGCGGCGCTCGCCCTGCTGGTCGTCGCCGGTCTGTGGGCGACGCGTCCCGCCGCCCAGGCGCAACCGCCGCGCGAGCTACAGGTGGAAACCGCTTTCCCGACGACCGATCTGATCGTGGAAAACGTCGCCGGCCCGCCGATCGAACTGGGCGGCGTCCCCGCCGACGATCGCACCCCGGCCGACCTGCTGCCGGCCGGCGGCGCCGCCGCGTTCGTCACCGTCGCCGGGACCGACGTGCTCGGCCCGGCGCTGGAAGGCACCGCGGCCCACGAGGCGCTGGTCGAAAGCGGCCTGTTCCCCGCGGTCGGCGAGTCCTTCAGTCAGGTTTGGGAGGAGGCGCTCGAACAGGCTCAGGACGCCTTCAATCAGGCGACCGGCGCACCGATGTTTATTGAGGAGACGGAGCCGGTCGAGATCGAGATGCAGTTTGAGGAGATCAACGAAGGAGCCGTCGAGGAGTTCGACGAGGATGCGGTTCAGGAAATTGAGGTGGAGGAGTTCGACCAGGAAGCGTTCGATGAGTTCCAGCAGCCGGCCGAATTCGAAGAGCTTCAAGTCCTCGAAGAGGATCTCGACGCCTTCGATGCGGAGACGATGGAGGAGGAGATCCCGACCGAACGCGCCGAAGCCCTCGCGGCGTTGCAAGCGTTGGGGGATGCGGTGAAGAACGGCGGGGTGGCGCTGTCGATTCATCTGCCCGAAGGCCCGCCGTTCCCGGCGCTGTGCGTCGTGCTGCCGGGCGCCGCGGACGAGGTCGAAGCGGTTCTCTCGCAGACCACGCAGGAGGAGCGCGACATGCTGCAATTGCGTCAGGTCGAGATGAACGGCGTGACCGTCACCGCGGGCAATATTCCGGGGGCGCCGCCCTTTTATAACTTCGGTCTGTGGCGGGTCGGCGAACATCTCGTCGCCGCGGCCGGCCCCGGCGCCGTCGAAGCCGCCTCCGCCGTCAGCGCCGGCGACGGAGAGGCGCTCAGCACGCTCCCCCTCGCCGAAAGCACTCCGGACGACGCATTGGTCGCCGGGTGGCTCGATTTCGCGGCGGTGGCCGATCGCTTCGGCGAATTTCCCGCTTACGAGGCCGACTGGCGTGACGAAGGACAGGTGACGGTCAACGAAGTGTTGACGTCGCTGGGCCTGGACGCGCTCGCCGGCTTCCGCGGCTCGCTCTCCGTGGACGGCAAGGCGCTGCGGAGCGACGCCGAATGGACGCTGCGGGGCGCCCCCCGCGGGTTGCTCGCGGCACTCGATCCCTCGCCGATCACGATGGACGACCTCCCGCCGATGCCGGCGGAGGTCGGGGCGTTCGCGGCGGGTTCGGTCGACTTCGACCGGATCTACGACGGCGTCGTCGAGGCGCTCGCCGAACTCGCCAAGCTCCAGCGGCCCGAGAGCCAGGAGCGGGCGCTCATGGAGAACCCCTCCACGATGCTCAACGACCTCGCCTGGTTCGACGTGCGGGCCTCCCTGCTGGAACCGCTGGGGAACGTCGCCGCGGTCTACAGCGACCCGGCCGACGGCGGGCTGTTCGGCTTGGGCGGCGTGGTCGCGGTCTCCGTGGACGACGCCGCGGCGCTGCGGGCCGGCCTGCAACGCTTCAACGACCGGATCCTCCGCGAGTTGCCGCCGGGGGCCAGCGAAGGCGGTTCGATCAACGTCATCCGGCAGGCCGGGGCGGAGATCACCACGATCTCCATCGGCGGGTTCTTCCGGCCGAGCGTCGTCGTGACGGACGACTGGGTCGTGTTCGCCCCGACGCCGCAGGCGGTCGCGGCGTTCCTGTACCGCGTCGACGGCACGCTGCCCCGTTGGGAGCCGACCGGCCGCTGGGCGCCGCAGTTCGAACGCGTGCCGGACGAGTTCACCTCGCTGGCCGCCAGCGATCCCCGACCCGCCGCGGCGTTCCTCAATAACTTGATCGGTACGTTGCTGCCGCCGATTAACGAGTTCGCCGACGGGCCGACCGATATCGCCCTGCCGCCGACCGAACTGGTCACCGGGCCGTTGTTCCCGAACGTGTCCTGGGCGGTGAATACCGGCGAGGGCGTGCGGGGCACGGGGTACGCCTCGCTGCCGGTCCCGGCGTTCGCCGGCGGCGGCGGTGCGGGCTCCTCGATGCTGGCCCTGCCGATGGTCGCGGGCGGGATCGGTCTGCTGCTGCCCGCCGTGCAGGCCGCCCGCGAAGCGGCCCGGCGGACGCAGTCGGCGAATAACATCAAACAGATGGGCCTCGCCGCTCATAATTATTACGACACCTTCAAGACCCTGCCCCGCGGCACGGTCGAGGGAACGGACCTACCGGTGAAGCAACGACTCAGCTTTATGGTCGCCCTGCTGCCGTTCATGGAGCAGCAGGCGCTCGCCGAAGCGCTCGACCCGAAGCAGGCATGGAACGCCGGGCCGAACGGCCGCGTCGCCCGCAGCGTGATCCCCTCCCTTGTGAACCCCAGTATCCCCAGCGGACCGACGACCGACGAGGGCTACGCCGTCACCCACTACGTCGGCATCGCCGGCGTCGGGGCGAAAGCGGCGACCGCCCCGGCGCGCACGGTGAAGACGGGCGTGTTCGGCTACGACCGGGCCACCAAGTTCCGCGACATCACGGACGGCCTGTCCAACACGTTGATGTACGGCTCCGTCCATGAAAACGTCGGTCCGTGGGCGCAGGGCGGGCCGTCGACGATTCGGGCGTTTACGCAGAAGCCGTATATCAACGGCCCCGACGGCTTCGGCGGGCACCCCGGCGGCACGCAGTTCGGCTTCGCCGACGGCAGCGTGCAGTTCATCTCGGAGAACGTCGACCCGTCGGTGCTCGAAGCCCTGTCCACCACCAGCGGCGCCGAACCCGTCGGGGCAGGCGATTACTGAGTGAACGTCGGCGAGCCGTCGCCTGACTCCCACTCTTCTCCCCTCTCCCCTTTTTGGGGGAGAGGAGTCGGGGGTGAGGGGGCATTCCCCGATCGATTGCTGTTCACGGCCCCGTCGCTCGCTCGTCGAATTTGCGCACGCCGCCCTTCGAGCGCCTGCGCACGAAGGCTCGCACACCCTCACCCCCAGCCCCTCTCCCTCGAGGGAGAGGGGAGCAGAGCGGTCGCGGCTCGCCGGTTACGTCAGTCCTTCCAACGCCTTCAGGATCGCCGCGGCGTCGTTCGCCACGGGGATCGGGGCATTGGAAAACTCTCTTTTCGCGGACGCCCCGTCGCCGCGGTGATAGTTCACCGTGGCGTCGGGGTCTTTTAATTCGTGGCCGGTGAGGATGCCGACGACGCGGTCGCTGGGGGCGATGATCCCTTCGGCCCGCAGCGCTTTAATCCCCGCGACGCTGGCGGCACTGGCCGGCTCGCAGCCGAACCCGCCGGCGCCGACTTGGGCCTTGGCGTCGAGGATCTCCGGGTCGTGCGCCTCCCGGACGACGCCGTCGGTCGCGTCGAGCGCTCGCAGACATTTATAGAGGTTGACCGGTCGATTGATCTGAATGGCGCTGGCGAGGGTGTTCGCCCGGCGGTTCTCGGCGTCCATCTCGCCGTAGAAGCGGCCGACCAGTTCCTCGTCCGGCTCGCCGTCGTTCCAGCGCAGGCCGTCGTGTTCGTAGAGGCGGAACAGAGTGTTCGCCCCGCCGGCGTTGATAATCGCCAACCGCGGGAGGCGGTCGATCAGGTTGAGCTTCTTGAGTTCGATCAATGCTTTGCCGAACGCGCTGCTGTTGCCCAGGTTCCCGCCGGGCACGACGATCCAGTCGGGAACCTCCCAGTTCATCCCTTCGAGGATGCGATAGATAATCGTCTTCTGCCCCTCCAGCCGGAAGGGGTTGACGGAGTTGCACAGGTAGATGTTCGCTTCGTCGCAGACCTCGCGAACCCGCATGAGGGCGTCGTCGAAGTCGCCTTCGATTTGCAGCGTGACCGCGCCGTAGTCGAGCGCCTGCGAGAGCTTGCCGAAGGCGATCTTGCCGCTGCCGACGAACACCACGCAGCGAAAGTGGCCGCTCGCCCCGGCATATAACGCGAGGCTGGCGCTGGTGTTGCCGGTGCTCGCGCAGGCTGCCAGCTTCGCCCCGACCATGCGGGCGTGCGTGCTGGCGGCGGTCATGCCGTTATCTTTGAAGCTGCCGCTGGGGTTCAGCCCTTCATATTGAAGGTGCAGGCAACCGGCGTTGAGACCGCAATATTTGGCGACGCGATCGCTGCGACGCAGCATCGTCTGGCCTTCGCCGACGGTGACGATCATGTCGTCCGGGGCGAACGGCAGCAGTTCGCGGAAGCGCCACACGCCGGAGAAGTCCAACGGGTTACGACGGGTGCTCCAGCGCTTCTCGAACCAGGAGAGCGAATCCGGCACCTCCACGCGGTCCCAGTCGTATTCGATATCCAGCAGCCCGCCGAGCGGTTTGCAGGTCGGCAGCACCTCCGACAGATCGAATTCGCTGGCGTCGGCGGGGGCGGCGGGCGTCTGGTAGGCGACTGTCAATTTCGGATGTGGGATGGCGGATGTGGGATGTGACGCACAGGCGATCGGCGGAACGTCACCTTACGCCATCACGCCCTCGATTCGGGAGCCGACCGCTCCACATCCCCAATCCGAGATCCCACATCCGACCTCATTCCACCCGCCCCAGATGCACCACGCCGTCGCCGCGGTGCACGAGGGGATTGTTGGCGCGGGCGATGACGACGCCGTCGAAGGGCGCCTTCAAGGCGCTGCGATTGCGGCCGAAGGCGTCCGCGATGCCGCCCAGCCGGTCGCCCTTGGAAACGTGCACGCCGAGGTTCGCGGTCGGCCGAAAGATCCCGCTTCGCTTCGCCCGCACCCAGGTAGAGGAGGGCACGCGGACCGACGGCGGCGGGTCGGGATGCTTCGCCTTGGAGGCGGCGCTGCGGGGCGGCAGCATGTCCAGGGCCCGCAGCACGCTCAGCACGCCGCGGACGCCGACTTCGATGCTCTCCCCGTTGAACCGCTGCGGCTCTCCGGCTTCATACAGCAGCACCGGCTTGCCCAACGCCGTCGCGGCCCCGCGGAGACTGCCGTCTCGCACGCCGGAGTGCATCGTGACCGGGGCGTGAAACGCTTCCGCGAGCCGCAGCGTCTCCGCATCTTCGAGGTTCGCACGGATCTGCGGCAGGTTGAAGCGATGGTCGCTGCCGGTGTGCAGATCGAGACCGACGTCCGCGTGGGCGACGACCTCCGTCATCAACAGATGGGCGAGTTGCGATGCGGACGACCCGCTCGCGGAGCCGGGGAAGGACCGATTGAGGTCGCGACGGTCCGGCAGATAACGGCTACGGGCGTTGAAGCCGAAGACGTTGACGATCGGCACGGCCAGCAGCGTGCCCCGCAGCTTCTCGCAGGTGACCTTCGCCAGCACGCGACGGATCACCTCCACCCCGTTGAGTTCGTCCCCGTGAATCGCGGCGGTCAGCCAGACGGTCGGACCGGGCCGCTCGCCGCGGACGATCTCGACGGGGACGTTCAGCCAGGTCTCGGTCGGCAAGCGGCCGACGGGCAGTTCGACGTGCGTCCGAGCGCCGGCCGGGC
This sequence comes from Alienimonas chondri, assembly GCF_013036045.1. Lineage (GTDB taxonomy): Bacteria > Planctomycetota > Planctomycetia > Planctomycetales > Planctomycetaceae > Alienimonas > Alienimonas chondri. Next base: position 28,254 of record NZ_WTPX01000025.1, on the reverse strand, counting down.
AAACCGTCCCGCCGACGGTGAGAGGCCGAATCGCGGCGCCGTCTTGCGAAGGAACGGGAACGTCCGTCCGCGGCGTGAGGTCCGGCGGCTCGGGGTCGGCCGGCATCGTGTCGGTCTCGGCGCTGGCGTCCTCGGCGTCGTCGTCGATTCCCGCGTTTGGCTCTCCGTTGGGGAGATCGCCGGGGATCTCCTCAGAGGGGTCGATCGTCGGGCCGGCCAGCGGCTCGAGGTCGTTCTCGGCCAATTCATCCTTGGCCAAATCAGACGAATCGTCGTTCACCGAAGGGTCGTTCACCGCTTGGACTTGGGAGGACGTCCGCCGAGATAACTGGCGGCCGGATCGACGAGGAATCGCCCCCGCAGCGCCTCGCGGCCCAAAAGCATGCGGAAGCCCATCGCATCGCGGTTGGCGAGTGTTAGTTCCAAGGGGAACCGCTTCCCGCAAACCACCGCATGCGTGAGGATCACCGGCCGCGCCTGCACCACGCCGTTGCTGCTCTTCACGTCCCGAACGCCCAGCAGTTCGGCTTCGCAGGCCACCGCCTTCTTCCCGGACTTCTGACGCGGGTGAAGCGTGAAGCGAACGAGGTCCACGCCGTCGCGTTCAAACGTCTCCACGTCGAAGGCGTGCACGCTGCTGGTGCGGGCGCCGGTATCCACCTTCGCTTTGAGGTGAGGGCCGGCGGGCGTCCCCGGGGGCGTGGCCGCCACCACGCGAACGACGGCGGAATGAGCGCCGGGATCGGACGCCGAAGTCGCCGGGGCGGGCTGGGGCGTCCCCGGAGCGGCGGATCGGTTGGAGTCGGTCATACCGCCCCACAGCGTACCTTGGACGGCAGGTGATTGTCGCGGGCGGGGGACAGTGACTACGATAGCCGAACCCGCCGGTGCATGCCGATCCGTTGAGCGCCCCTCTTGAGGCCGTTCGCCGATCCGCGTTCGCCTCGCATGCGGCACGGACGTCGCTCCCGCCCCCTTTTTTTCGCTGCGCGTTCCCCAACGCCATCGCGAGATTCCACCCGAAGGCGCCTCCCGTGCTCTGCTGTCCCGCCGCCCGCCGTTCCCTGTTCGCCGGTCTCGTTTGCGCCGTCGGCCTGACGGCCGCGGGCGCCGTCTTCGTGCAGTCGGCCCCCGCCGCCGACCCGCAGCATACCGATCAAAAACTCGATACCGTCCTGGATCATACGGTTCAAAACCTCGACGGAGCCGAGGTCGATCTGGCGCAATATCGCGGCAAGGTGGTGCTGATCGTGAACGTCGCCAGCCAGTGCGGCTTCACGAAACAATACAAGCCGCTGCAGAAGGTGCACGAGCGATATAGCGACGAAGGCCTCGTGATCCTCGGCTTCCCCTGCAATCAATTCGGCGGCCAGGAGCCCGGCGCCCCGGCGGAGATCGCCGCGTTCTGCGAGAAGAACTACGGCGTCGAGTTCCCGCTGATGGGCAAGATCGAGGTCAAAGGCGACGGCGCCTCCCCGCTGTATGAAGAACTGACCGCGGAAGGCACCACCGATGACGCCGGCCCCGTGAAGTGGAACTTCGAAAAGTTCCTCGTCGGCCGGGACGGCAAAGTGATCGGCCGCTTCCGGTCGCAGGTCTCCCCGGACAGCAAGCAGATGCTCACCGCCATCAGGCAGGCTCTCAAAGAGAAGGCTCCCGCCGCGGACGCCGACACCGAGACGGCCTCCGCCGAGTGACGACGGAACGCGCGACGACCGCGGAACCGCCCGCGAAGGCCGAGGCCTCGGTCGAGCAATTCGCCGCGCTGGATCTGCGAGTCGGCACGATCCTGTCCGCGTCGCCGAACCCGAAGGCTCGTCAGCCGGCCTATGTGTTGCGGATCGATTTCGGGCCGCTGGGAGAACGACTCTCGTCCGCCCAGATCACCGATCGATACAATGCGGAGGCGCTGGTCGGCCGCCAGGTCGCGGCGGTCGTCAACTTCCCGCCGAAGCGGATCGCGGGGATCAAAAGCGAGGTGTTGGTTCTGGGCGCGGTTCCGGAGGGCGGCGTGATGCTGCTCGGCCTGGAACGACGGGTGCCGGACGGAACGGCGATCGCGTAGCGCCCGGGTCTGCAAAGATTCGCAAAGAGACGGGTTCCAAGCCTACGGAGAGGCGGGGAACACGGCGCCGCGGAGGCGGTTTTCGTCCCGCAGCATTTTGTGACGAACGTTTCTTCTGCCCGGCGTGTAAATACACCGGTCTTCGGCAGACTTCGCGGGGTTGCGCTTGACAACCGCACAACGCGACGTTCTGCTGAATAGAACAGCGATTGGCGATGCGTTCCCCCTGCCTGGGGCATCCAGCCCGGTTCAGGGTCGTCGTCATGGCCGTCGTCGGTCAATCTTCGCTTCCCGCCTCCACTACCGCGGTCGTGCACTTCGCCGGCCCGGTCCCGCCCCCGACGGAGTAACCACATGACTTCTCCTCGTGCACGCCGGTGCGCCGGTCCGTCTCGCCGCGACTTCCTGCAAGTCGGCGCCATTGGAGGTCTCGGGCTCACGCTTCCCGGATTCCTCGGGATGCAGCAGGCGGCTCGCGCCGATCAGGCGTTCTTCGAGACCGTCGAGGGCCCCGCGAAGGGCGTCATTTATATCTACCTGCCCGGCGGCATGGCCCAGCAGGAAAGCTGGGATCCGAAGCCCCTGGCCCCCGCGGAGTACCGCGGCCCGCTGGGCACCGTGAAGACCAAGCTGCCCGGCGTCGAGTTCGGGGCGACCTTCCCCAAAACCGCCGCGATCGCCGACAAGTGCGTCGTGATGCGGGGCTTCACCCATGGCGAAGCCGCTCACGAGCGCGGCACGCACAACATGTTCACCGGGTATCGGCCCAGCCCGGCGCTGAAGTTCCCCTCGATGGGCAGCGTGGTCGCCCACGAGTTCGAGCCGAAGAACAACCTGCCGCAGTACATCTGCGTGCCCGGCCAGCCGAACGAGTTCGCCGGCACCGGCTACCTCTCCAGCAGCTACGCCCCCTTTACCGTCGGCGGCGACCCGGCTCAGAACGGCTTCAAGGTCCGCGACCTGAGCCTGCCGAACGGCGTGGACGACGCCCGGTTCACCCGGCGCCGTCGCCTGCTGGACGCCGTCAACGACCACTTCGCCTCCACCGAGAGCGACGATAGCCTCGACGCCGTCGGCAGCTTCTACGACCGGGCCTACGGGCTGATCGGCAACCCGAAGGCCCGCGAAGCGTTCGACCTGGAGAAGGAAGACTCCAAGACCCGCGACCGCTACGGCCGCAACCAGGCCGGCGCCCGGATGTTGCTGGCCCGTCGGTTGGTCGAAGCCGGCAGCAAGTTCGTGACCCTCACCTACGGCGGGTGGGATATGCACGACAAGATCGCGGACGGCTTCAAGCGGAGCGGCCCGGATCTGGACCAGGCGCTGTCCACGTTGATCTCCGATCTCGACGAACGCGGCCTGCTGGACAGCACGCTGGTGTGCGTCGGCTCCGAGTTCGGCCGGACTCCGAAGATCAACAACACCGCCGGCCGCGACCACTGGGCGAAGGTGTTCAGCGTGCTGATGGCGGGCGGCGGCCTGAAACGGGGCGTCGTCTACGGCAGCAGCGACGCGACCGCGTCCGAGCCGGACACCGATCCGGTCACCGTGATGGACTGGGCCGCCACCGTGTACGACCGGCTCGGCATTCGGGCCAGCAAGGAACTGATGTCCCCCGGCGGTCGCCCGATCGAGATCGTCGACGGCGGCACGCCCATCGAAGCGCTGCTCGCCTAGTTCTCGCGTCGCGATCCTCTGTTTCGTGCGTTAGCCGTCCTCTTCAAGAGGACGGCTAACGATCCCCTTTTGTTTCTCCCCCAAGCCCGGGAGCCGCCCCGTGCGTGCCCGCTCCGCAGCGCTGCTGGCGTTGTCCGTGACCTTGCTGGTCGCCGACGCCAACCCCTTCACCGCCGGTACGGCCGCAGCCGCCGACCCGGAACTCTCCGTCATTCTGCCTCGCGGTGCCCGACAGGGGGCCGAGGTGACCTTCGCCTTCGAGGGCAATCGCCTGCAGGACGCGGCTGAGGTTCTGTTCTACGAGCCCAGCGCCTTCGAGGTGACGGCCATCGAGCCGGACGAGAAGCGCGGCGACCGCAAGGTCAACGTCACGGTGAAGATCGCCCCGGACGCCCGCCTCGGGGAGCACGTGGTGCAACTGCGGTGCGCCAACGGACTCACGGCGTTCCATACGATCTATATCGGCGCTCTGCCGGAAGTGGATGAGGTCGATCCGGAGGACGCCCCCAACAGCGATCCGGAGACCCCGCAACCGCTGACGGCCGACCTCTTTGAAGAGGCCGGCGGCGTGACGGTGTTGGGCAGAATCGACAACGAAGACCTGGACCATTTCCTGCTCGATCTGGACGCCGGTCAAACGTTGAACGTCGAGGTCGAGGGGATGCGGTTGGCGAACGTCGAGAACAACAACTGGGATCCCGCGATCGAGTTGCTGGACATGGAGGGCCGCGAGCTGGCCGCCTCCGACGACACGCCGCTGACCGAAGCCGACCCGGTGTTGCGATTCGCCGCGGAGGAAAAAGGTTCCTACCTGCTGCGGATCCGTGATGCGGAGTTCAAGGGCAACGGCCGGGCCTACTACCGGATGCACGTCGGCGTGCGGTCGGACGCGTTCCCCCGCCCCTATGCCGTGTACCCCGCGGGCGGGCCGGTCGGCGAGCCGACGAAAGTCACCTTCCTCGGCGATCCCGCCGGGCCGTTTGAACAGACCGTCACCCCGGTCGCCGGGCAGACCAGCGACCAGACCGGGCAGGTCTACGCGGAGCGAGCCGGCGCGAAGAGCCCCTCGGCCCTGCCGTTCCGGGCGTCGCCGTTCCCGAACGTGCTGGAAGTCGAACCGAACGACAACCGGAATACCGGCACCGCGCATCCCGCCGTCGCGACGTACCTCGCTGCGGTCGAAGCCGCGAAGGAGAAAGCGAAGGCCGACGGCGGCGATGAAAGCGCCGTCAAGAAGGCCGCCGAAGCCGTCAAGCCGGACGCGTTCGAGGGCGTCGCTTTCAACGGCATCCTGGAAGAGCCGGGCGACGAGGACTGGTTCGTCTTCGCCGGCCGGAAAGGCCAGTCGCTGCGATTCACGATCTTCGGGACGCGGCTCGGCTCCCCGATCGACCCGGAACTCGCCCTCTATCAGCAGTGGGACGGGAAGTACCTGAAAGGCGGCAGCGATCGCGTCGGACTGGATCCGCAGGAAGACTTCAGCCTGCCCGAAGACGGGACGTACGCCGTGCGGGTCCGCGATCACCTGGAGCAGGGCGGACCGCGGTTCGTGTACCGGTTCGAGATCAGCTCCCCCGTCCGCACGCCGACGCTCTCGATCCCCCGCTACGGGCGGTACGGACAGGGCCGGCAGCGCGTCGTGATTCCCCGCGGCGGCCACTTCGCCACCCGGGTGACGGTCTCCCGCGACGGGCTGGGCGGCGAGTTGGCCGTCAACGCCGCCGAGTTGCCCGAGGGCGTGACGATCACCTCCCCGACGGTGCCGGCGAACCAGTCCACCTGGCCGGTGCTGTTCACCGCCGCCGAGGACGCCCCGCTGGGCGGCACGCTCAGCGAGCTCCGCGCCTTCGCCGCCGACAAGCCGGAGATGGTCTCCGCCGGCCCCGACCAACGGGCCGCGTACGCCTCCTCGCTGATCGAAGCGGACCTCGTCCGCTACAACAATCAAGGCTCCCTGTGGGTCGTCGAGGCCCCCAAGGTGGCCGTCGCGGTGACGGAGAAGCTGCCGTTCTCCATCGAGGTTCTCCCGCCGGCCGCCCCGCTGGTGCGCAACGGCAAACTCGACTTGCAGATCAAGGTGCATCGCGACGACGGCTTCGACGGGGAGATCAAGATGGAGTTCCCCCAGCGGACCGCCGGCATCGGCTGCGATTACCAACGCACCGTCAAGAAGGGCGAGGACACCGCCACCTATCCCCTGAACGCCAACAGCAACGCGGCGCTGGGCGAGTTCCCGTTCTACGTGCTGGCCTTCGCCGCTTTGCCGAACGAACTCAACGGCGTGACCTACGGCGGCGGAACCGGGCTGTGCTCCAGCGAACTGGTGGACATCGAGGTCGCCGAGACCCCGTTCACCCTGAAGCTCGCCAAGGGCGCCGTGCAGCTGACGCAGTCGACCGCGATCACGGCCGAACTGGAGAACGCGGACTTCCAAGGCACGGCGACCGTCACGCTGATGGGTCTGCCGGAGGGCTTGAACTGCGAGCCGGTTCAGGTGACCTCCGACATGGAATCGTTCGTGTTCGAGATCAGCGCCGCCGAGAACGCCCCCCGCGGCACCCGAAAGGGACTTGTCGCCGAGGTCGTGCTGCCGAACGTTGACGAGGACGGCAAGGCGATCGCCGAGGACCAGCCGGGCGCCGGCGCCCGGGTCTTCACCGCGGGGACCACCGACCTGCGGGTCGACGAGGCCCCCAAGAAGCCGGAGCCCAAGAAAGAGACCAAGGAAGAGCCCAAAGTGGCGGAAGCCCCCGCCAAACCCAAACCGTTGAGCCGACTGGAACGCCTCCGCCGTGAGGCCGCCGGCCTGCCGACCGACACTGACTCCGCCGACGGAGACACCAACTGATGACCCCTCTGCTCCTCGCTGCCGCTCTCCTGACCAGCGGACCGGTCGCGGCCGGACCCGATGCCGAGGCCTCGGCGCCGAATCCGAACGCCGCGCCGACCGCGGTCGCGTTGAACGTGTACCCGCCCGCGGTGCACCTCTCGACCGCCCGCGATCGCCAGAGCGTGATCGCCGTCCTGACGCTGTCGGACGGCACGACGCGCGACGTCACCGCCGACGCGAAGTTCGTCGCCGCCGACGATCGCTTCGCGAAAGCCAGCGTCGGCGAGGACGGCGGGTTCACCTATCACCCCGCCGCCGACGGCGTCACCTCCGTGACGGTGACGTACGAAGACCAGAAGGTCGAAGTGCCGCTGACGGTGGTCGAGTCCGGCGTCACCCCGCCGGTCGGCTTCCGCAACGACGTGATGCCGGTGTTCGCCCGCTCCGCGTGCAACAACGGCTCCTGCCACGGGGCGGCCCGCGGAAAAGACGGCTTCCGCCTGAGCCTGTTCGGCTTCGATCCGGCGGGCGATCACTTCCGCCTGACCCGTGAGCAGAGCGGACGTCGGCTGAACCTGGGCGTGCCCGAACGCAGCCTGATATTCGAGAAGAGCACCGGCGCCGTCTCCCACACCGGCGGCAAACTGTTCGAGCCGGACAGTGAATACGCGGACCTGATCCTCAGCTGGATCGCCGACGGCGCCAAGGACGACGGGGCCGACCCGGCGACCGCCCCGCCGGCCTGCGTCTCCCTGGATCTGTACCCGCCGGAATTCGCCCTCACGGGCGAAGGTACGACCCAGCGGATGGTCGCCGTGGCCACTTACGCCGACGGCACCGACCGCGACGTGACGCACCTCGTCGCCTTTAACACGGACAACCCGATCACCGCCCCGATCGACGACGCCGGCGTCGTCACCGCCGGTCCGGTGACCGGCACCGGGGGCGCGGAAGCGTTCATCACGGCCCGGTTCGACGTGCATACCGTCGGCGTGCCCAGCATCATTTTGCCGAAGAACGTGCAGTTTGAATGGCCGGAGGACAAAACTCCCGCCAACTACATCGACGAGGCGATCTATTCGAAGCTCGCCACGCTGCGGATCAAGCCCAGCGAGCTTTGCACCGACGCGGAGTTCGTTCGCCGGGCCTATCTGGATCTCGTCGGCGTGGTTCCGCCGGCCGACGCCACCCGGGAGTTCCTCGAAAACACCGATCCCTCCAAGCGTCAGGCCTTGGTCGACGAATTGCTGGAGAAGCCGGCGTTCGCGGACATCTGGGTGATGAAGTGGGCCGAACTGCTGACGATCCGCACGGACAACAACGTCCTGACCGGCAAGGAAGCGGTGCTGTATCACCGTTGGCTCAAGGAGCAGATCGACGGCAACGTGCCGGTCGATCAGATGGTTCGCGAACTGCTCGCCAGCAGCGGCGGAACGTTCGACACCCCGGCCACCAACTACTACCGGACCGAACGCGACACGCTGAAGACCGCGGAGAACGTCGCCCAGGTGTTCATGGGCATGCGGATTCAGTGCGCCCAATGTCACAACCACCCGTTCGACCGGTGGACGATGGACGACTACTACGGGTTCGCCTCGTTCTTCGCTCAGGTGAGCACGAAGAACTCCGACGATCCCCGCGAGCGGATCGTTTACAACCGCAACAGCGGCTCCGTGAAGCACCCGGTCACGAACAAGGATGTGGATCCGAAGTTCCTGGGCGGCGAGCAGCCGGACTTCGCCAACGACGAACGCTTCAAGGGACGCGACCGCCGCGAAGTGCTGGCGGAGTGGCTGACCTCCGAGGAGAACCCGTACTTCGCCCGGAATATCGTCAACCTGGTCTGGGCGCACTTCACCGGCCGCGGAATCGTGGAGCCGGTGGACGACGTGCGGATCTCCAACCCGCCCGCCAACGAGGCGCTGCTGGACGCGCTCGCCCAGCGGTTTATCGAAAGCGGCTACGACCTGAAGGGGCTCGTGCGGGACATCTGCGCCAGTCGCACCTATCAACTGGCGACCCGGACGAATCCGACGAACGTCGCGGACACCGCCAACTTCGCCTCCGCGAAGCTGCGTCGGATGCGGGCCGAAGTGATGCTCGACAGCATCAATGCGGTCACGGATACCTCCGAGAAGTTTCGCGGTCTGCCGCTGGGCAGCCGGGCGGTGGAGATCGCCGACGGCAACACCAGCACCTATTTCCTGGACACCTTCGGCCGCGCCAAACGGGAAACCGTGTGCAGCTGCGAAGTGCGGACCGATCCGAACCTCGCCCAGGCGTTGCACCTGCTCAACGGCAGCACGGTGCACGACAAGGTTCAACGTGGGAAGGTCGTCGAATCGCTGTTGAAAGGCGAGAAGGGCCAGGACGGCGCCGAGGACATTCCGCCGATGGAACCCGCCGAAGTGCTGGCGGAAATCACCGCCCGCTGTCTCTCCCGCGAGCCGACGGATGCGGAGAAGAAAGCGTTGGAAGAGGCTCTCGCGGAGGGCGAAGAACCCAAAGCCGTGCTGGAAGACTACTTCTGGGCGGTGTTGAACAGCCGCGAGTTCCTGTTCAACCACTGATCAGTCCCGCCCGTAACGCCGAGGCTCCGCGGAGCCTCGGCGTTACGTCATAGATGCCGTTGACGCCGAGATTGTCCAACAGATTTCCGAGTCCCCGACGATTCGCCCCATGTCGCTCCGCCTCGCCCCGCTCGCCGTACTGCTGGTTTGCCCTCTCTCGCTCTGGACGTCGCCGGCGTGCGGCGCAGAAGGCGAAGAGGAAAAGCCGCTGACCTATGACGACCACGTGCTGCCCATTCTGCGGGCGAAGTGCGTGGGCTGTCATAACGCCGACAAGCAGGAGGGCGGCTTGAATATGTCCCAGTTCGCCGCGTTGATGCAGGGCGGCGGCAGCGGCGAGGTCGTCAGCCCCGGGGACGGCGAGTACAGCTACCTCTATATGCTCGCCGCCCACGAGGCCGAGCCGGTGATGCCGCCCAACGGGGCGAAGATGGCCGACGCGGATCTGGCGACGCTGAAGAAATGGATCGACACCGGCGCCCGCGAGAACGCCGGCTCCAAGGTGAAGATGAAGCCGAAGGAGGATCTGTCGCTGGGCGCCGCCCCGATCGGCCGTCCCGACGGCCCGCCGCCGATGCCGCCCAACCCGTACGACGCGGCCTCTTATGACGCCGATCCGAAGCCGCTGTCCGTCGAGGCGATCCCCGTCGAAGGCCGCGTGGGCGATCGTGCGGACGCCGTCGTCGCGATGGCCGCCAGCCAGTGGGCGCCGCTGATCGCGATCGGGGGCGACGGCCAAGTGCTGCTGTTCCACGCCGATTCGCTTCAGCCCTGGGGCGTGCTGCCCTTCCCGGAAGGCCGGCCGCAGTCGTTGAAGTTCAGCACGAACGGTCGCCTGCTGATCGCCGGCGGCGGTCGCGGGGCGTATCGCGGGTTGGCGGTCGTCTGGGACGTCACCACCGGCGCTCGCGTGATGGAGATCGGCGAGGAGCCGGATGCCGTGCTCGCCGCGGATATCTCCCCGGATCAATCGCTCGTCGCGATCGGCACCACCTCCAAGAAGGTGAAGGTCTACGCCGTCGCCTCCGGCGAGATGGTTTATATGATCGAGAAACCCACCGACTGGGCGACGGCGGTCGCGTTCAGCCCGGACGGCGTGCTGCTGGCGATCGGCGACCGCGGCGGCAACCTCAGCATGTGGGAAGCCGCCAGCGGTCTGCTTTACGCCGACCTCCGCGGCCATCGGGACGCGATCACGGGCCTCAGCTGGCGGGCCGACTCAAACCTGCTGGCCTCCTCCAGCCTGGACGACACGGTTCATCTCTGGAACCCGGAGGACGGGGCACTGGTCCGCAAAGTGGACTTGAGGGTCAGCGGGGCGGAGTCCGTCGCGTTCGCCGCGGACGGCACCTTCGCCGTCGCCGGCCGCAACGGCGGCAGCTCGACATGGGGCATCGACGGTAAGCAGCTCAAAGACTTCCCCAAGCGGCCGGACTTCGCGCTGTCCGTCGCCTGTGCCGATGAAGCCGTCGCCGCCGCCGACGGGAAGCGGAGTCCGCGGGTCTTCGTCGGGGACTGGACCGGTCAGGTCGCCGCGTTCGATCCCGCTACCGGCGAACTGGCCGCGGAGTTCTCCCCGGTTCCGCCGCCGATGCCGGAGCGGATTGCCGCCGCCGAAACCAAATTGAAGGAGCTGACCGCCGCCGCCGAGGGCGTCGCCAAACGCCGGGCGGACGCCGCCGCCGCGGTGCAGCAGGCTCAGGAAGCGAAGAAGGCGACCGCCGAGCGCGTCGCCGCGGTCGCCAAGGAGAAAGAGGCCGCGGAGAAGTCCCGGAAGGAACTTGCCGAGGCCGCCTCGAAGGCCAAGCAAGCGACGTCCAAGGCGGAGCAGGCCGCCAAACAGGCCGCCGAGGCCGCGAAGAAGTCGGCCGAAGCCGCGAAGGTGGCCGAGGCGAACGCCGCTGAGGCGACCAAGGCCGTCGAGAGCGCCCGGTCGCAACAAACCGAGGCCGCCAAGGAGGCCGCCGATGCGGTCGAAACCGCCGAGGGCCAAGCCGCGGAAGCGACGAAGGCCGCCGAGAGCGCCGAGGGCGATGCGGCCGACGCCGCCAAGCAGGCCGCGGAAGCTGCCCAGAAAGAGCTTGCCGAGGCGAAGAAGGCGGCTGAGGACGCCAAAAAAGCGGCGGACGAAGCCCTCAAGGCCGCCGAACAGGCGGCGGCGAAGGCGATGGAAGAGTCGGCGAAAGCCGTGGAGGCCTCGCAGCAGGCCGCGAAAGAGGCGCAGATCGCAAAGGACGCTCAGAACGCGGCCGAAGCCGAATCGAAGCGAATCGCCGCGGAGCTTGCCGTCGCGGAGGCTGCGGTCAAGCAGCTGCCGAAGGATCTGGACGCCGCTAAGAAGGCCGCCGAGGCTGCCGAGAAAGCGATCGGTCCCGCGGAGGAGAAGAAGAAGGAAGCGGACGCCTTGCCGGATCCCGCCGCCGAACGCGACGCCGTCGCCGCTCGTCTGGCCGGTCTCAAGCTGGCGGCGGAGCGCCTGAAGCCCGCGGACGAGAGCTAACGCCGGTCGATTCCCGCGTCAGCGGGTGGGGGCGGCACCGCCTTGAACGTTTTTTCGTTCATCACCCCCTCGCCCGCTGACCGCAGGGGTCTAGGAAGTGTGTGAGGTCGAACGTCGCGGCTTGCGAACGTCGGCCCCGGCCACTCCTCTCCCTCACTGAATCGACCCCCATGCGTTCGCTCACCAACGTTCTCTCCACCGCTGCCGCCTTCGGCTGCATCGGCCTGCTGACCGCCGCCGCTCCCGCCCCGGCCCCCCTCGATCACCACGAGGAGACGGCCACGAAAAACATCGTGGAGACCGCCAAGGCCGCGGGCAGCTTCAACACCCTGCTGACGGCGGCGACCGAAGCCGGCCTCGTCGACGCCCTGACCGCCAAGGACGCCGAACTGACGATCTTCGCCCCGACGGACGAAGCCTTCGCCAAGCTGCCCGAGGGGGCGGTCGAAGGTCTGCTGAAGGACAAGGAAAAGCTCAAGGCCGTGCTGCTCTACCACGTCGTCAAAGGCAAGGTGATGGCCGAGGACGTCGTCAAGCTGGACGGCAAGCGGGTCGAAACGCTGAACGGCAAGAAGGTTCGCGTGACGGTCAAAGACGGTTCCGTGATGCTCAACAAGGCCAAGGTGACCGCCACGGACGTGAAGGCCTCCAACGGCGTCATCCACGTGATCGACACCGTTCTGATGCCCCCGAAGGCCATGACCAAGCGCAACGCGACCGAAGAGTAGTCACTCCTGAACGGTCCGCTTCGCGGACGCTTTGACGAACCTGACGCCCCGCGGGGCCGGTTCCTCCCCTCGCGGGCGGAACCGGCCCCGCGGTCTTTGGTAGAATGCCCAGGCCGATCGAACGACCGAATTCGCTTCACCGTCCCTCCCGCTCCGCCGTGCCCGACTCGACTCCCGTCTCCGACCCGGACGCCACGCCGGACGCGCTCGCCGAGGCGCTGACGGACGACGCCCAAGCCATCGACGCCGCACAGCGGCTGGGCGAATTGGGGTCCGCCGCGAGGCCGCAGGTGCCGGCGCTCGCCGCGGCGCTGCACGAATCGCGTCCCAAAGACGTCCGCATCGCCGTGGCGAAGGCGCTGGGCGCGTTGCAATCCGAAGCGAAAGCGGCGTACGTCGCCCTCGAGCGGGCCAGCGCCGACGACGATTCCGAGGTCGCCGGCGCCGCCCGTTCCGCCCTCACGGCCATCGGCGGCGGCGAATACACCTGAGCGCCCGCCCGCTTCTCTCCCGGGGCACCCCCGTCGCCGTGCAGGCGTCTCCCGGCTCGCATGATTCAACGAACGTCGAGATGAACGCTCCCGCGACGATCCCGTCCCTCTCCCTCAACGACGGTCGATCAATCCCGCAGTTGGGATTCGGAACCTGGCAGGTCGAACAACCGGACGCCGCCCGCATCGTCGGCGAGGCGCTGGAGGCCGGTTATCGCCACATCGACACCGCTCAGATGTACGGCAACGAGCGGGGCGTGGGCGACGCGATCCGCAGCAGCGGGCTGGCTCGCGAGGAGATCTTCCTCACCAGCAAGTTGAACAACGACGCGCACGAACCGGACGACGCCCGCCGGGCGTTTGATCAGAGCCTCGCGAATCTGCAAACGGATTACGTCGACCTCTTCCTCATTCATTGGCCGCTGCCGACGCGGTACGACGGCGATTTCGTTTCGACGTGGAAGACGCTGGAGGAGTTCCAGAAGGAGGGCCGGGCGAAATCGATCGGGGTCTCGAACTTCCGCCCGCAGGACTTGGATCAGCTGACCGCGGGGAGCGAGGTTCAACCCGCGGTGAACCAGATCGAAGCCCACCCCTACTTCACGAACGACGCGGTGCGGATCGACAACCTCAAGCGCGGCCTGCTGATCGAGGCGTGGAGCCCGCTGGCCCGCGCCGGCGATCTGATCGAGGACCCGGCGGTGACGACCGTCGCCGCGGCCGTCGATCGCACGCCGGCCCAGGTCGTGCTCCGCTGGCACATCCAGCGCGGGGACGTGATCTTCCCCAAGTCCTCCGATGCCGGACGGATGCGGGAGAACCTGCAAGTGTTCGACTTCGCGCTGAGCGACGACCAGATGGCGACGCTGACGGCCCTCGACCGCGGCGAACCCGGCCGCGTCGGTCCGAACCCGGACACCTTCGCCGGCTAAACCGTCGATGCCGACGGCTCCCGCGGGCGGCTCCTATCCGGCCGTGCATTCGATGACGCCCGATGCGGCGATCGCGGTGCAGCCGTGTCGTTCCGCGGCCTCGGCCAGGCCGGCGTCGGTCACGTTCGTCTCGGACAGATCCAGCGCCGAGAGTTTCGGGAGATGGACGAGCGCCGCCAGCCCTTCGTCCGAGACAGCGGTGCCGCTGAGCGTGAGGGCGTCGAGGTTCGGACAGTTCTGCACCAGCGACCACAGGCCGGCGTCGGTCACGTTCGTGCCGGAGAGATCCAGCGCGGACAATTGCGGGTGCGAACCCATCGACGCCACGCCCCAATCGCTGACGTTCGTGTGGGCCAGCGACAGACTGATCAACCCCGTCGCGGCGCCGTCCATCATCGCGAGGCCTTCGTCGGTGACGTTCGTTCGATCCAGTTGCAGGGAGGCGATCGAAGGACAGTGAACGAGCGCGGCGAAGCTGGCGTCGTTCAGATCCGAGCCGGCGGCCCGCGTCTCCGACAGCGCCGGGTGCCCGGCCAACGCGGCGAGTCCCCCGCTCACCCCGACGCTGCCGCTCAGATCGAGACTGATCAGTCCGGCGGCGTCCGCCAGCGGCGCCAGTTCCTCGGGCGGCAGCAAGCAGTGCGTGAGGCGAACGCGATGCAAATTCGTCTTGGAGGTGAAGGGCCGGAGGCCGCCCCACGCGATGGAGCAATGTCGCAGATCGAGCGTCGCGTGGCGATGACGGGCCGCGGCTCGGGCGCTCTGCTCCGCGGAGAGCGTCGCCCGATTGAACGCGACGCGGGCGACATGGGGCATGCCGTCCAGCCGGTCCAGGAACTCGTTCACCGTGCCGGAATGCGGGGCGTCTCGCTGGTAGGTCGCCGCGACCGGCGTGAGCCAGAACAGCGAGTCCGTCGGCAGCGGGGCGATGCGGCGGAGATCCCGATCCAGGTACTGACCGAACTGGACCGGATGCCCCTGATAGCGAACGACATGCCCGTTCCAGGCGGCCGAGGCGTGCGGATACGTCGCCGCTCCCAACGTCAGCGACAGTCCCAACCCGAACGTCGCGACGCGTGGATGGCGCCGCGCCCATCGCTCGACCCGCCCCGGCGTGGGAATCCGCGACGCCGCCCAACGCACGGGACGACCGTAGCGGGTCAGCAGGGATTCGGAACGGTCGGCGGGGGGCAGATCGTACATGGCGACGACGATACGTCGCCGAACGCCCCGCGGTTCACACGAGTCCGAGGTTTTTTCGAATCCAATCCTCGGCCCGATTGGTCCCCGTTCGGCGACGGTTCGGCGACGGGCTCGCTGGTCGCCCGCTCCGGCGAAAGTCACGATCATCGGCCTGCTGCAATGCGCTCACTCTCCGCAGGGATCGAACCCGATGGCCGGTTACTTCATCTATTCGCTCGACGGCGACGCGTTCACGCAACTCGTCACCGAGCCGACCGACGCCCAGGCCCGGGCGCTGGCAGAGCATTTATTGAGCGAAGATTACCGAGACGACACGGCGAAGGTCGGTTGGCCGACGGAACTCGCCCCGCTTGCCGATCTCGTCAAAACCCGTCTCGCCAAGGCCGATTGGTACGGCGACCTGACCGAGGGGCAGGCGGACGTCTGGGACAACTTGGTCCACTCCTTTGCCCATGAGCCGGGCGAGGCGTGCGGGCTGGACTTCGAGTGCACGGACTACGAGAGCATTTATTGGGACTGCGCCGAGTTCGCCGCGGCGAACGGGGCGCCGTTGATGGAGGAGAAGACGTTCGGCTGCTCCGGCTTCCGCTGCCCGCCGGAGAAGCGCTCGCAATTGGAGCGTTATTACCACCTGATGACGCCCGCCGAGACGCGCACGCTACACGAGCAATTAAAGGCGGTCGAGCCGCACGCCGCGGCCCTGCCGGGCTTCAACCCGAAGGCGATGGACGACGACGACGAATCCGTCGCCACGCAGTTCTTCCTGGGTCTCTACAACCCCGTCGCCGACATCGCCGCCCGCGGCCGGGCGTTGTACGTGCAGTTGGATACGTGAGCGATTCGGCAGAGTCGCGGCAGGAGCGTTATTCCGGCGGGTCTTCAAACTGGAAGGTCGGTCCCCCGCGGCGCCTCGATTCCCGTCCCCAGACGAGCGCCGTCGCGTCTC
This sequence comes from Alienimonas chondri, assembly GCF_013036045.1. Classification (GTDB taxonomy): domain Bacteria; phylum Planctomycetota; class Planctomycetia; order Planctomycetales; family Planctomycetaceae; genus Alienimonas; species Alienimonas chondri. Next base: position 12,312 of record NZ_WTPX01000025.1, on the reverse strand, counting down.
CCTCAATGAGCGAGACGGGTAGACTTAAATCCTCCAGCGCCGGCCAGTCAAACGCCGGGTCCGCCGCCGCGGCCGTGACGCGCGTCCCGGCGAGGTTCAGGTATTGAAGCGACGTGAGCCGGGCGAGGTGCGGCAGGGCGTCGTCGGTGACCTGTGTGCCGGAGAGATCCAACCAATACAGGTTCGGGCAACGTTCGGCGAGCCGGCGAACGGTCGCGTCAGTGACGGGCGTGTTCGCCAATCTCAGTATGGTGAGAGACGGCAGTTCGGGGAGTTCGGCGAACCCGGCGTCCGTCACGGCGGTCTCCTCGAGGTGAAGCCGGGACATCTGCTCGCAGCGGACGACCGCGCGCAAGTCGGCGTCGTTGAAGTCCGTCCGGTCGGCTAGAACGCCCACCAGTTTCGGGTGATCGGCAAACGCCGCGAACTGCCCGCCGACCCGCTCGATATCTGAGACACGCAGCTGAAAGAGCGTTTGATTTTTCGCCAGTTGAGCCAGTTCGCCAGGCGGGAGCGTGCAATGAGACAGATCCACGAAACCGTACCCGCCTCGTTTCGCGATCTCAGTGACGGCGCCCGGAGCGAAGTCGCACTGGTAGAACAATAAGAACTCCGCTTCGTGAATCGCTGAGAACCGCTCTGCGTCCGTCAGGCTGACGGCGCAGCCGTAAACTCTCAGATCGTTCACGCTCGGCATGTTCTCGACGCGATCGAGGGCGTCGGAGAACGTTTCGGGATGATCCCGCCGACCGTCCTCATCCACGTCCCCGTCGTCCACGTCATAGTTGATAAAAACGCAGACCGGCGTCTTCCACACGGCGGCGTCCGTCGATAACGGCGCCCACCAGCGAATCTCTTCGGAGAGATAGTGGTCCCATTCCACGTCGTGCCCCCGCCGCTCCGCCAGCAGGCCGGCGATCTGAGCGGACAGATGCGGCCACGCGGCCCAGCCCAGCAACGCCGTGACCAGTCCGGCGAACGCGATCGTCCGTTTCCAACGCTTCAGAAACAGCACGAACCGCCGGCGCCACGGCGGGGGCGGCGGATCGCTCGGGACGCGGCGGAAGCGGAGGGCGAGGGCGCGGAACACGGCGCCCACCATACGCCGCCGGCGCCTCACATCGCCCGCTTTTTCTTGCGGCCCTGTTGGAAGCTTTCGACGACCATGTTGCCGAGGTCGTCCGCGTTGCAGTACGCCGCGACGCCGCCGGTGACCTGGGCCATCTTCTGCACGAAGTTCACCAGGCCGAGATAGAAGTAATCCTCGACCAGGGCGAACGAGGAGATATGAATGCCCTCGTTCGCGCAACGCTTGGCCTCCTTCAGCGTCGCCGCGGCGCTGCGGGGGCTGGGGGGATAGATCAGCTTGATGCTGCGATCCTCGATGTGCGCGGTCGGCTCGCCGTCGGTGATGACGATGATCTGGCGGTTCGCCGCGGGCTGTTTCTTCAAGATACGGCGGGCGAACTGCAAGCCGGCATGGATATTCGTGAAGTGCTCCGGCACGAAGCCGGGCGGGCGATCCAACGGGATCGTCAGTCGCACCTGCGGATCGTAGATGCTGACCTGCTTGGGCGCGCTATAGAGCAGTTCCTTCTCGCTCAGCGGGCTGGCGTAGGTGTAGAAGCCGACGGTCTTGAGGAAGTCGCCCTGATACTTGCCTCGCACCAATCCCTGCAACGCCATCGCGACCTTCTTGGCCTGGCCGTACTTGCCGTAGCGGCTCATCGAGCCGCTCATATCGAGCAGCACGACGGTGGCGCAGGCGGTTTGATATTCGCTGTCGTGGACGACGAAGTCCCCCTCCGCGATCTCCACCGGCGTGCCGCCGCCGGTGCGGACCATCGCGTTCTTCATCGTCTCGTGCAGGTTCAGATTCGAGACGGGATCGCCGTATTCGTAGGCTTTCGTCTCCTCATGCACCGTCTGCCCGGCGCCGCGGTGGCGGGTCTCGTGTTTGCCCAGCTTGTCCTTCCCGCGGGCGTCGAACAGCGCCTCCAACGCTTTAGACTCGACCCGTTTGATGCCCTTGGGAGTGACGCGATATTTGCCCTCGCCGTCTTTCTCGACCAGGCCGCGTTTGACGAGGGCGTCGACGAGATCCGGGTTCTCCTCCTCCCAACGTTCGAGGTTGTCCAGCACGTCCTCGCCGAAGTCGGTGAGGTACTCCGACAGCTGATCGAAGACCGCATCCGCGGATTGCGGGGTGAACTCTTCGGACCCGTCGAACGGGCGATATTCGTAGTTCGGCACGGCGTTATGCAGGAGCGGGGCGGAGTGAGGCAGAACTAGCCCGAAGCGTCAGCGAGGGAATTGAGGTTCGCCCTCTGGTCCGCCCTCGCTGACGCTTCGGGTTGGTGAAGCGGGCGGACGCGTCGGGTTGGCGGGGCGAGAGCGGCGATCGTCATCTCCCGTCGTCGTAGCCGGCCGGCGGACGCTCCGCTCCGCCGCGGAGCGAATCGCGGGCGAGAGCGGCGGCGCCGGACAGACCGCCCAGCAGCGCCCCGCCGAAGACGCACCAGCCGGTGTAGCGAGCGGCCTGGGCGTGCCAGTTCTCGGCGCCGGGCCGTTCCGGTTCGCCGGGAGCGGGGCGTTCAATGTTCACGCCGGTGTTCACCCCCGCATCGCCAGCCGCGAGGTTCATCGCCCCGAAGGCGCCGCCCAACGCCCCGCCGATCATCAGGCCGCGGACGATGACCCGTTTGTTCGGCGCGGTGACGGGAGGACCGGGCGGAGTCGCCGCGTCGGCAGAGGTCGGCGAATCGTCGGGGGCGGCTTTGGGCATCGGTCTGCATTGTAGGAGCGCCGCAGCGGGCGGACAGACATGCGCACGCCCGCGGCGATTCAGTTGCCCCCGTCGACCCGCGCCGCATGATGCGAGGCCCGTTCAAACCACATTCCCCGAGGCCGCCGTGCGTTCGCCCTTCTCCCTGCCGACGTTCGCCCCGTCGGCGATCGTCCTGTGTCTGGCGAGCGCCGCGGTCGCCTCCGCCGACGACTGGCCGCAGTGGCTCGGCCCGCAGCGGGACGGCGTCTATCGGGAAACGGGCGTGACGACGGACTTCTCGAAGACGCCGCCGAAGGAGCTGTGGCGGGTGAAGATCGGCGGCGGCTACGCCGGCCCGGCGGTCGCCGGCGGACGGGTGTTCGTCGCAGACTGGGTGATCGACGACCCCGACGCCTTCCCCGACAACCAGTTCTCCAACCCCGACCTTTCCGGCAAGGAACGGGTGCTGTGCCTCGATGCGAAAACCGGCGACGCCGTGTGGGAGTACGCCCCGCAGGTCACCTATCGCATTCAATACCCCGCCGGCCCGCGGGTCACGCCGACGGTGGAGATCGAACCCGGCGGTCTCGGCGGCCCCGGCGGACGGGTGTATTTCCTCGGGGCGATGGGCGATTTGGTTTGTCTGGACGCTCGGACCGGAGCGAAGGTGTGGGGCTATAACGTCGTCGAGAAGTTCGGTTCGACGGTCCCGATCTGGGGCTTCGCCTCGCACCCGCTGATCGACGGCGAGAACCTGTACGTGATCGCCGGTCCGACGGACGGGGCGCTGCTGTGCGTGAACAAAACGTCCGGCGAACTGAAGTGGAAGGCCTGCCGGGCGGAGGATGAAGTCGGCTACGCTCCGCCGGCGCTGTATGAGGTGAACGGCAAGGAGTTCCTCGCCGCGTGGACCGCGGAGAGCCTCAACGCCGTCGACCCGGCCACCGGCGAGGTGCATTGGAGCGTGGGATTGGCCCCGCAATATAATATGTCGATCGCGCACCCGGTGCTGGTCGAGGACGGGGACGACCGCCTGCTGTTCTGCATGGCCGAGGACTCCTCGCAGTGCGCGATGGTCAAGCTCGCCGTCGACCCGACGGACGAGCCGCAGATCCTCTGGCGCGGCGACGCCCGCACGGGGATGAACGGCGTCATGAACACGCCGGTCGTCGCCCCCGGCATGGGCGAGAACGGGGCGATCTTCAGCCCCGATAAAAGCGGCGTCTATATCGTCGCGGACATGCGGTCCGGCGACCGCCTCGCCCAAGACCGGGAATTCTTCGACAGCCGCATGAATTGGGGCACGATCTTCACGACCCCGATCCGCGACACGAACGCCGCCTACTTCGCCGTGGAGACCGGCGAACTGCAAAGCGGCACGCTCTCCCCCGAGGGCGCGACGATCTCCGGCTCTAAGACGTTATTGAAGCCCACCCAGATCGCCGGCGGCCGCCGGGTCGTCTGGGTCCAGCCGGCCTACGCGATGAAGAGCGTGTTCTGGCGGAACGACAACGAGCTGGTGCGAGCCGATTTATCGGAGTAGAGGCGGGGCGGGGCGGGGCGGCGACTCATTCCTGTTTTCCCCCTCCCTCAAGGGAGGGGGAGAAACCGTCCGTCCCCTGCTTGATCTCTCCGCCCGTCACGGCAAGCCGTCGAGATCCTGGACGCCCTTCACGTCGACTTTATTCGTCTCGGGGAAGTAGACGATCGTACGGCTGGTCGCGAGGGTCCGCGGGCCGGTTTCGGTGGCGGCGCGATACAACTGCACGAGGCCGTCGGCGTTGCCGTTGAGCTGCAAACGGTCCTTCGCTTCGTTGTACGTCGCCTGCGGGGCGTTGGCCCAGTACCAGGCGCCGGGCTTGCCGTCGTTGGATTCGCCGTGGCCCTCGATCTCCACGTTGACGCTGGCGAACAGCTCGCGGGTCTTGGGTTCGTCCGCATTGGCGGCGGCGACGTGTCGCAGTTCGAGTCGACGCGACTTCATCCGCGAAGCGCCCGCCGGCAGGGAGACCGCCGGGCCGGTCAGCAGCGGCACGCCGAAGTCCCGCACGGGGCCGTGGGTCACTTCCACGTCGCCGTCGGCATTCGGGTGGAAGATCGCATCCGGGCCGTTCAGGTTGCCGCGGACGTCCCGCTTGAAGACGACGTGAATTAATTCGCAGGGGAGGGCGATGCTCCGCTGGCGACCGGCGTTCGGCCGGACCGTGGCGTTCCCGGCGGGGGCGGGGGCGGTCTTGTCGTCGCGGCGCCAGACCTTCATATCGCCCTCGCCCTGGGCGGTGAAGTCGCCGGTCTTCCACAGCACTTCCAACTGGGCGAAGGAGGCCTCGACCCGCTGGGCCTCGCGCGGGACCAGTCGTTCCTTGGGATTGGCCTGACGCGGGTCCGGGGCGTCCTGCCGACCGCGGACGTTCACCCGGCCGTGGCAGGTGATGAGTTTGATCTCGGCTTCGTTCGCCTTCTTATCCCCCGGCCCCCGTTCGCTGGGAGACCGCTCGGCGCCGGGCAGGGAGGAGCCGAAGACGACCTTCTCCGTGAGGGTGACGGTCATCAATTTGCAATACAGGCTGACGGTGTCCTCCGTATATTGCGGCGAACCGACCTCGCCCTCGATGCCGTGGAACAAGGTGCGGGCGCCGCCGTAGAACGTCGCAACGCTGCCGTCGAACGTCATCGATTCGCGCCAGTCCACCCGCACCGATTTGCGGGAGGGGAGGTCCGGGTCCTCCTCGTCCGCGGAGAGCTGTGCGGCCGGGTCCGGTTCGGAGGCGCCGGCGAACCCCGGCATGCCCCCGCCTTTGACGGGCAGGTTGAGCCAGCCGGCGCCGACGACGACGGCGGTGTTCTTCTGGGGATCGAAGCGGATCTCCGGCCCGGTGAGGTCGGAGCCGCTGCCCTCGAGTTCCGCGGGGATCGCGGGGGAGTCCTCGGTCGCTTCCTTGCCGAACATCGTCAGCAATTGCTCGCCGGGGCCGGCGCCGGTGACGACCATTCTGGAAGCTTTGGCATAGCGCCGATCGCGTCCCTTCCCGCCGGGTTCGGTCGGCGGGGCCGCGTCCTGGAAGAGGCCGACCTGACCGGTGGCGACGCCGTGGGAGACGTAGCCTTCCTGCACCTCGACGCCCCGTTCGTCGGTCCGGGCCCGGACCAGCGTGGCGACGATGTCGTCCGCGTAGAACTTGGAGAGCGGGCCGGGTTGCTTCGGCTCTTCCTTCTCCGGCTCCGGCGTCGGTTCCGCGGGCGTGGCGGCGCCCGGTCCGCCCGCTCCGCCGGCGTCGGCGACCGCGTCGCCCGGCGGTTTGGGGGGCAGGGGCGGGGGATCGACGAAGTCGACATGCACGCTCTTCGCCCCGGCGAGCAGCTCCGGCCCCTTCATGCGGACGGAGCCGGTCGCGATCGCCTTCGCCGGTCGCATCTTCCCGCCCATCGGGTCCGCTCCGGCCAGGGCGCCGTCGTTCTCCGGCGGGGCGCTGCCGTTCGCGTCGGACGGCGGCTGATTGTCGGCGTCCGGGTTCTTCTCCAACTCCAGGACGATGTGATCCGCCGCGAGGTCGGAGCCTTCCGCGAAGGTCTGCACGATCACCTGATCGGCCAGCGCCGTGTGCCCGTTCGCATCCCGCTGGGGCCGCTTCGGGCCGGTGAGAATGACGACGTCCCGCCCGTTCCCGGCGTCGCGCTGGGTTGTGAGCGTGCCCGGCCATTTGACCAGCGCAGCGGGTTCGCCGGTTTCCGGGTCCGTCCGCCGCAGCGTCCCGGGGCCGAGCGCATTGATCCGCCGGGGGGCGTCGACGGATTTCGGGTCGACGCCCGCCGGGATCTCCGGCGGCATCACCACGAGTCGCGGACAATCGATGACGGAGTCCGGCAGCATCACCCGCACGACGTCGCCCAGTTCCGGGCGGAGTCGGGCCGCCTGTCGGAACACCGCGGGCTGCACGCCGGTGGCCGGTTGCGGGCGGTCGCCGTCGGTGCGGCCGATCAGGGTGAGGACGTCCTTGCGAACGTCGTGTTCCAAGCGGGCGGAGGTCGTCTGAACCTGCCGGGCCGGCGAGTTCACCCGGACCGGGGCGCCGTTGGCGATGACGGCGGTCGCTTCGAGATCGTCGTCGGCGGCGTAGAACCCCCGGTCGTCCCAGTTGCGGTTCTCGCGGGCGGCCCGCATCGCCGCGGCTTCCTCGCGAGCTTCCGGCGTCGCGGGGGAGAACATGACCAGCAGGTCGTCGGCGATCAGCTCGTCCGGTCCCGCCCGATCCGGCGAGGGCGGCACGGTGCCGGCCGGTTGGTCCCGCCAGGCGCGGACGCCCTCCGGTTCGATCGCGGTGAACAGAGCCGTGTTGGCGTGCGGATCGAACACCAGCCGCCCGGTCGCGGTGATGTGTACCGGCTGACGCGGTTCGTCCTGATTCACGTCCTCGACCGCTTCGGCGTCGGCGTCGGCCAGCGGGCCGCCGGCGGCATCGAGACCGGGCAGGCCGCTGCCGCTTTGCAGGGTGAGCGCGACCGGACCGCGCACGGCGACCTCGGCGAGGCCGTCGGCGGCGATGTTGTCGTAGGACCCGGGGGTGCGGGTGCGGAACAGCTTCACCTCCACGCCCTTGCCGTGGCCCTCATGCCCGCGGGCGATCCGCTCCCCGTCGCCGTCGATATGGTTCGAGCCGCCGTGGCGGAAGTCGACGGGATAGTCGCTTAACAGAATGGAGAACTTGTTCGTCGGGTCGCCCTCCCAGTATTGAAAATTGGAGCCGACGATCTGCAACCCGCCTTCGCCGTCGACCCGCACGGCACCTTGAAAGACGCCGTTGACGACCCGTCCGGGGCTGGAGACCATCTCCTCGGAGATGTTCGATTCAAACCGCAGCAGGGCTTTGCCCGCCGTGACGGTCGTGGGCGGCTTGCCGCCGGTTTCGGGATCGAGGCCGGCGTCGTCCACGACGACCATCGCGAACGGGGAGACCTGCAAGGCGCTCTTCTCGCCCCGCTCCACGATCTCCCACTCGTTCCAATACATCATGCTGTTGCCGGAGCCGATCTGATATTTCGCCTCCTCGGCGAACGGCGCATGCGGCAGGTAGCGTTGGGCGAGTTCCTTGTTGGACTTCGGAGCGAGGATCCCCTTCTCGCGGCCCTCGGCTTCGGTGTCCGCCTTCATCCGGGCGGATTCGAGCAGCGGCGTGACCGTCGCCGCATACGCCAGATACAGCCCCGTCAGCCCCGCCGCGGCGCCGGTCGTCAGCGCCGCCCGACGGGTGACGGACGTCGGCCCGTACCGCGGTCCGATCGCCGGAGCGCCGGGGCCGGGAGCGGTGCGGCGGGAATCGGGATTCGACACGGCGGCGTTTGTGAGAAGCGGATCGGTCCCGGTTCAAACCAAGCGGTTCAAACCAAGCCGATCAAGTCGGTGATGTCCACCAGCCCGATCGGGCGCCCGGCGGCGTCGACGACCGGCAACTCGCTGAGCTTCCGACGTTTCAACAGGCTGACGGCCTCCCCGACGGAGCCGTCCGGCGAGACGGTGATCGGCTCGCGGGTCATCACGGCGCGGATGGGACGGTCGAGTTCGTGTTCCCCCCGCCGGGCCAGCAGTCGGGCGAGATCGCTGTCGGTGAACAGGCCGGTCAGCCGGCCGGCGGGGTCGGTCAGCATCACGGCGCCGGTGCGGCGTTCGCCCTGCGACGTCTCCAGCACCTTACGCACCGGTTGATCGTCCGTGAACACCCGCAACGCGTCGCCGGTGCGCATCACCTCATCGACCCGGGCCAGTTTGCGACCCAGCGAGCCGGCCGGGTGGAAGGCGGCGAAGCGGTCCGGGGTGAAGCCGGCGCGTTCGCTCAGCAGCACGGCGAGGGCGTCGCCCAGCGCCATCATCGCACAGGTGCTGACCGTGGGGGCGAGGTTATGGGCGTCCGCTTCCCGCAGCTTGCCCATCGCCACGACCACCGCCGCCGCCCGGCCCAGCGTGCTGGTTTCCTTGGCCGTGACCGCGACCACCGGCACGCCGCGGCGGCTCAGCGAGGCGAGAATCTGGGTGACCTCCGCCGTCTCCCCGCTGTGCGACAGGGCGAGGACGGTCGCATCGTCGCGAACCATGCCGAGATCCCCGTGCACCGCTTCGCCCGGGTGCAGCACGCAGGCCGGCGTGCCGAGGCTCGCCAGCGTCGCGGCGATCTTGCGTCCGACCAACCCCGCCTTGCCCATCCCCGTGACGACCACGCCCCCGCCGCGGGATTCGATCAGATCCGCCGCCTCCATCAGCCCCGCCGGCGGCGCCTTGGCCAGAGCGAACAGTGCGTCGGCCTCCGCGCGCAGCACCTCCGCGGCCCGATTCGCCGCGGCGAATCGGTCGAAGGGAACGAGGTCCTGAGCAACATCGGCTTGAACGGCGGGCAGACCCACGGGGCGGGATCTCCAAGCGGAGCGGGGAACCCCACCGTTATAGTGCGACCGCGGGGCCGGGGTGAAGAGCGAGTCGCGCGGGGCGGCCGCCGTGGTAAACTCAATTCATGTCCGCCGTGATCGATTCGCCCATCCAAGCGCCCCGTGCCCCGGCTTCGTCGCCGGGGCTAACGCTGGCCGACCTGCTGGATCGCTTCGGCCCCATTCCCGGCTCGCGGGTCGTCCGCGACCCCGCCCCCGGCACGGCGACCGAGGAGGACCACGCCCGCATCAACGCCCGCGGCGTCGGCGTGTTCGAGTTAATCGACGGAACCCTGATCGAGAAAGCCGTGAGCGACCTTTCGTCTTGGCTCGGCGGCGAGTTCGTCCGGCTGTTGGGCAACTTTGTCGAACCCGGCAAGCTCGGCTGGGTTCACCCGGCGGACGGGTTCTTCCACTTCATTGACGGATTGCGGGCGCCGGACGCCTCCTTCACCCCGCGGGCCGCCCGGCCGGACGGACTCCGGCGGCAGGGCTATTCCGACGTGCCGCCGGCGCTAGTCGTCGAGGTGCTCTCGCCCGGCAACACCCGCCGGGAGATGGAGCGAAAACGGTCCATCTACTTCGCCGCGGGCGTGGTGCGGGTCTGGGAGGTCGACCCCGAGGCCCGCACCGCCGTCATCTGGGCCGGCCCGGACGACGACCGCCCGCTCGGCCCCGGCGACGCTCTCGTCGGCGACCCGGTTCTGCCCGGCTTCCGCATCGAGTTGAACGAACTGTTCGCCGCTGCGGACCTCAGCTGAGCCGCGGGCGGCCTCGTGACAGGAGCCCCCCCCGCTCAGGCCAGTTCCTTCACCGCGACGGTGCCGCTGGGGTCGTTGCGGACTTCGTAGCCGGCGGCTTTGAGTTCGTCGCGGGCGGCGTCGGCGGCGGGCCAGTCCTTGGCGGCGCGGGCCTCGTCGATCTGTTTGCACAGCGCCGTCGGGTCGAAGCCGCCGGTCGATTCGCCATCCGCCGGGTCGGCGGACGGGTCGGTGCAGAGGACGGAGTCGATGATCTCGAACGCCGCCAGGCTCTCCGCGGGGTCCGGGTGCGAACCGCCGACCCAAGGGAACAGCACGCCCAGGGCGCCGCTCATGTTGAGGTCGTCGCCCAGCGCCGCGAGGAAGCCGCTGACGGCGGGGTGGCTATTGTCGACCTCGGCGGTCGCGTCGCCGGCTTCGGCCTTCAACCTGGCTTTGAACTCGATCAGCTTGCGGACCGCCGCGGCGCTGTCCTGCAAGCCCTTCACGGTGAAGTTCATATTGGCCCGGTAGTGGCTCTTCGTCAGTTCATACCGGAGCACGCCGGGGTGCACGTCGCGGCCGGTGACCTTCCCGCCGAGCACGTCGCGAACCGTATAGAAGTTGCCCTTCGACTTGCTCATCTTCGCCCCCTCGACCATCAGGAAGCGGGCGTGCATCCAGAAGCTGGCGAAGCGATCCTCCCCCGTGGCGCCGCGGGTTTGGGCGATCTCGCATTCGTGGTGCGGGAAGATCAGGTCTTCGCCGCCGGTGTGGATGTCGATCGTGTCGCCCAACAATCGACGGGCCATCACCGAACATTCGATATGCCAGCCGGGGTAGCCGGTGCCCAAGTCGGAATCCCACTTCATGATGTGGGAGGTGTCGGGCTTCCATAATAAGAAGTCGGCCGGGTGCCGTTTGCCGGCGATCTCGTCTTCGGAGACCCGCCCGCCCTGGCCGGCGACGAGCTGATCGAGCGTATTGCCGCTGAGCTTGCCGTATTCCGGGAAGCTTTCGACGCTGTAATAGATTACCCCGCCCTCGCTTTTATAAGCGTGGCCGGACGCGAGCAGTTCGTGAATCATGGCGAGCATCCCCTCGACGTTCTCCGTCGCGCGGGGGATGTTCTCCGGCTCGTTCGCCAGCCGCATGCCGAGGGTCAGCGCGTCCTGCAGGAAGGCGTCTTCGTAGAACCGGGCGATCTGATACGGGTCGGACGGGTCTTCGACCTGGCCCTCTTCGACGGTGCCGGATTTTTTGTCAGCCTTCTTTTTCTCCGCCAGTTTTTTGGCGGCCTGGGCCATTTTGTCCTCGCCGGTGTCCTCGGTCATATGACCCACGTCCGTGATGTTCATCACGTGTCGCACCTCGGCGCCGGTCGCTTCGAGGAACCGGCGGATCAGGTCCGCGAACAGGAACGACCGGAAGTTGCCGATGTGGGCGTAGTCGTAGACGGTCGGCCCGCAGCTATAAATCGTGACCGGGCGATCCGCCGGCAGGGCGAACGGCTCCAGGCCGTGGCTCAGTGAGTTATAGAACTGGATCGAGGGGGCGGCGGTCGTCATGACGTGGGGAAGCGGGGGCGGTCCGTCGGCGGCGAGGTGAGCGCGGCAGTCTAAGCCGACCGCTCCCGACCGGAAACGTCGCTTGCCGGCTCGTCGTCGGCGGCGAGGGGAACTCGCCGCGGGGCCGCTCCCGGCGTGGCGTCGACGCACAGCGCCCGCAGGGCGAAGTGGGTGGGCACGAACACCAGCGCCGGCAGGCCGATCAGCAGCCCGCCGAACCAGACCAGCGGGGGAACCATCGTCTGCGGTTCCTTCTCCGAGGTGCCGAACACGTAGTTCACGTTCTGCGGCGTGAACCGGTCGGGCGCCTCACCGGGCCCGGGCAGCAGGAAGTAGCCGATCAGCATCGCCGCCCAAGCGATCACGGTCCACACGACCAGCCCCCGCCGGTCGTAGCCGAGTTTCCACACGATATAGCCCAGCAGGAAGGGCAGCCAGAAGTGGAAGAAGCTCAGCCCCCGCAGGAACAGTTCCTCGCGGTTGTCGAAGTCGAACATATAGTCCGTCATGCCGAGCAACTCTCCGCCGGCCATCGTCACGAAGAAGTCCGCCACCCAGACCGCCTGCGGAATCAGGATGCCCACCGCCGCGGCGCTCGCCCACAGCGACCGCTGCGTCCAGACGGAGATCAGCGCTAGAAACAGCGCCAGGTCGCAGAAGTAGAGGAAGTTCGTCGGCCCATAATAATGCCAATACACCGGCACGAGCACGGCGAGAAACGCCGTATAGATCGCCGCCGCCGGCCACGGCACGCGCCGGGGCGGAGCGGACTGATCGGCGGGGGAGGGCGTGTCGGCGGTCATCGGGCGGCGGCGATCTATAC
>NZ_WTPX01000249.1 GCF_013036045.1 Alienimonas chondri | reverse complement strand
GCTGTGCGGGGGACGCGGGGCGAGTCGCCGCGGCGACGCCCCGCCGCCCGGCATTCGAGGAATCGCCCGTAGACCTCCGCGGATCGTCCTTTAGGGTTGTGCGTTCCCCCGGCTCGCCCCCGGTCCCGGCTTGCCTCCCCGGTCGTCGTTCGTCCGCCGTGCCTGATTCCCCTCCCCCGCCGCCGGCTTCCCGCACGACCGCCCCCGCGGCGGCGTCGGCCGAGGACCGCGCGATGGCGGACCGCGCAATGGAGGACCGCACGGCGGATCGGTTCGACGTGTCGTTCTCCGTCCCGCTCGTCCATCGCGTGCGGTTCACTCGGGACGCCTTGGGGTCGGATGCGAACGAGCTGGCCGCTCTGTTGCTGCGGGACGAGGACGTGCTGAGTAACGAGGACGGAGGCGAGCGCGAGAGCCGGGCGACGCCCAAGGCGCAGGTGTGGGTCGATGCGTCCCTCGCCGACGGCGTGCCGGGCCTGACGGACCGCTTGGACGAACTGCTGGCCGACTGGGACGCCGCGGGCCTCGCGGAGCCGGCCGGGTCGTTCCGCTTGGTCGGCGGGGAGGCGTGCAAGAACGACCCGAAGCACGTCGATCGCATCCTCGCCGCGATCAACGACGCGGATCTGGACCGCCGCAGCTATCTGATCGTGATCGGCGGCGGGGCGGTGTTGGACGCCGTCGGGTACGCCGCGGCGATCGCCCACCGGGGAGTTCGCCTGATCCGTCTGCCCAGCACCACGTTGGCTCAGGGCGACAGCGGCGTGGGCGTCAAAAACGCGGTCAATCGCTTTCAAAAAAAGAATTGGCAGGGCACGTTCGCGGCGCCGTGGGCCGTGGTGAACGACGCCCGGTTGTTAGAAACCCTGCCGGACCGTGATTTCCGGGCGGGGTTCAGCGAGTGCGTGAAGGTCTCCCTGCTGAAAAGCCCCGCGGACTTCGCCGATCTCTGCGAGCGAGCCGGCGATATTAAACAGCGCGCTTTCGACGCCTACTGGCCGGCGTTGAAAGCGAGTTGTCTGTGGCACCTCAAACATATCACTGCCGGCGGCGATCCGTTCGAGGCGTTGGAAGCCCGGCCGCTGGACTTCGGTCATTGGAGCGCCCATCGGTTGGAGCCGCTCAGCGGATACGTCGTGCGGCACGGCGAAGCCGTCGGTCTGGGCGTGGCGCTGGACGTTTTATATTCCGCCGCGGTGCACGGCCTCTCGACGGCCGACGCGGACCGGGCACTGGACTGCCTCGCGGCGCTGGGCCTGCCCCTGTGGCATCCGCTGCTGGGCGACGCCGATCGCTTGATGCAAGGGTTGGAGGAGTTCCGCCAGCATCTCGGCGGGCGATTGACCGTCACGCTGTTAAACGGCGTGGGCGCTCCGCTGAACGTGCATGAGATCGACGAACCGGCGATGCGGCAGGCGTTGCGGTCGCTGCAAGCGGCGGCGAAGCGCCGCGGGGCGACCTGGGAGGCGTTCTTTCAAGACCTCGGCCAGCCGGTCCCCGCCCCCCGCCAAGCCGCGGGCGCCCGATCGTTGGGTTTGGGGGAGAGCCGGAATCCCGCTCGCTCCAAGGGCCGCTCCGTCGTGCCCCCCGGCTCCCTGGTGCAGTAACCACTGATTTTATGAGCGATGCGATGAGCGGCCCCGCCCCCTCGCCGGAGCGGCTCTCCGCGCTGCGTCCCCTGCTGGCGGCGTTGAGCGAATTAAAACGCACCCGGGTCGCGCTGGGCGATCCCACGGGCACGTTCCCGTCGGATCGCTTTCGCGGGGCGTGGGCGATGCTGCTGGAGGGTCACGACCCGACGGCGGTGGCGCTGTCGGAGACCGCCGCCGCGGTCGCCGCCGCCCGGCTGGGGGCGATCGACGCCCGCGTGCTCTCCGACGCGGGCCTGGACGAACCGAGCGTCGCCGACGTGCTGCGGCGCTCGATCGCCCACTGGGCCGACGCGATCCCCGATCCGCTGCCGACCGCCCTGGCCGCCGCCGCCGGCGACCTGCCGCTGGCCGACGAGGCGACCGCCGGCCGGTTGGAGGATTTATTCGACGAGGAGACCCCCGGACCGTTTGCGGAGACCCTCGATCGCCTCGCCGACGCCCCATGCTTCGACGGACGCGGAAGCCAGGCGGACCGTTCGTATCTCGTCGCGGTCTCCGCCGTGCTGCTGGCGCCGCTGTATAAAGCGGACATGGGGACCGTGTTCCTCACGGCGCTGTCGCAGCGCCTGCATCACGCCTACCTCCCGGACGCCGGCCCGACCGGCGAGGCGGTCTTGGGCGAGCATCGGGAGGCGATCCTCAAGACGTTCACGCAGCGCGGCCTCGACGCCCTGCCGCGGCCGTTGGCGGAGGAGGTGACGGAAGCCCGCGATCAAGCGAGCGGAGACACGCCCGACGGGCGTTGCCTCCGCGCCGCGGAGGCGTCCGACGGGGACTGACGGCAAACCGTTCAGAGGGGGCCGCGTTGAGCCGTAGCGGCGGCATCCTGCCGCCGTCCGCAAGCGCAGCGAGCGGGAGTCCTGGAGACGCTGCGTCGAGAGTCGGCGGCTGGAAGCCGCCGCTACGAGAAGCTGCGGTTCGCTTTAACGTTCCAGCACCGGGCCGGGGCCGTCGACGGAGCCGGTGAAGTTCGGGTTGGCGGTCGGCATGTTCGCTTTGACGTCCTTCCGCCACGCCGACAGCAGTGCCCGCAGTTCGTCGGCCTTCTTGGGGTTCGAGGCGGCGAGGTCGCGGGTCTCGGACGGATCGGAATACAGATCGTATAGCTCGACGACGCCGTTCTCGTAGCGCTGGATCAGCTTCCAATTACCGTATCGCACGGCACCGCCGGGACGACCGCCTTGGTTGGAGAAGTGCGGGTAGTGCCAGAACAGCGGCCGCGGCAGCTCCTCGGGAGCGTTGGGGGACTCGATGAGGTCGGCGAGGCTCTCCCCGTCTCGCAAATCGACGTCTTCCATGCCGACGGCGTGCAGGAAGGTGGGACGCAGATCGTTCGAGATCACCGGCACGTCGCAGGTCTCGCCGTTCGCCACGCCCGGACCGGCGAAGATCAGCGGTTCACGGATGCCGCCCTCGTACAGCCAGCCCTTGCCGTGACGCAGCGGAGCGTTCGTGGTGGCGGGAGTCTTCGGTCCCTCGGAGACGGCCAGACCGCCGTTGTCGCTGAAGAACACGACCAGCGTATTATCGAGTTCGCCGGCGTCCTCCACGGACTTCACCACCGTCCCGACGAGGTCGTCCATGCTCTCGACCATCGCCGCATACACGGGATTATTTTGAACGGGGATGCCCGGGTTGCCGTTGCGGCCGTTTCCCCCGTTGCCGTCCGTGCGGTCGTAGCGGGGGTCGGTCTTCGCCAATCGCTCTAGTTTCGCTTCGTATTTGGCGATGACGTCCGCCTTGGCCTGAATCGGCGTATGAACCTGATAGGTGGCGACGCAGAGGAACCAGGGGGCGTCCTCTTTGGACGATTCCGTGACGAAACCCGCCGCTTTCTTCGCCAGCAGATCGGTGATGTATTGCCCCTCGAACTCCCCTTCGAGACCCTGCACCCGCTTTTGCCACCCCGGCCAGAAGAAGTTGCCCGGGTTGCCGTTCGCCCCGCCGGCGACGTTGACGTCGAAGCCCTGGTCGGTCGGCAGGAAGCCTTCTCCGCCGAGGTGCCACTTGCCCATAAAGCCGGTGCGATAGCCGGCCGCTTTGAGCTCCTCCGCGACCGTCACCTGTTCGAGCGGCAGTTCGTTCAGATATTCCGCCCAGCGAATCGGGGAATCCTGCGGTTGCCGGCGCCCTTTGAGCCAGTCCGTCAGCGGCAGCCGGGCCGGATAGTTGCCGGTATAGACGCTGGCCCGCGTGGGGCTGCACACCGGGCAGGCGGCGTAGGCGTCGGTGAACCGCACGCCGCGGGCGGCAAGGGCGTCGATGTGCGGCGTTTCATAAAACTCCGAGCCGTAACAACCGAGATCCCGCTGACCCAGATCGTCCGCGAAGACGAACAGAATATTGGGTCGCTCGTCGCCGAGGGCGTCGGGGGCGAACCCGACGGCGAGAAGCAGGGCGGTCAGCAGCGGGGCGGCGCGGCGCATCGGCGGGATTCCAAGGTTCGAGGGCGACCGTGATCTTCGCCCCTCGGCCCGCCTGTCGCCACCGACCGCCGGCGCCGCCCCCGGGCACGCGGCGAATGCGGTATCCTGCGGCCGTTCTCCCCGCGC
>NZ_WTPX01000248.1 GCF_013036045.1 Alienimonas chondri | reverse complement strand
GCGCCGTCCGAGCAGCGAGCGGGACAGCACGCCGGCCACGCCGCGGGCCGCGCCGCGCGGTTCCGTCGCGCGTCCGCGGCGTCGGATGGGGGCGGAACGGGGCATCGACATTCGCGTCAGATCTCGGAAAGAGGGGTGCGGATAGTGCGAAAATGACGGTTCTTCCGCAATGTGAATTGAAGCCTCGCCCCTCTATTCTGCCCAGCCGCTGCAGTCCCCCATCGCGCGGCGATTCGTTCCCGTTGCCGCCGTCCGGCCGCCCGACCTACCATCGGGATTCCTCCGCAATCATCCACGATTCCCAGAGCAGGCGGCTATGGCGTTCGGACCCGGGCTGTTCTTCCCCCCCCCGCGGACGCTCGCGGCGCTGACGCTGTCGTGCGGAACGCTGCTCTGCGGGGCCTCCGCGTTGGAAGGACAGGAACCCGGGACGCCGGACACGACGGCTCGTACCGCACTGCTGGCCCCACGGCCGGTCGTCCAAACGAGCGCCGCGGAACTCGACGCGCCGCCCGCCCGCTCCCCGCTGACGGCGACCAAACCGACGCCCCGCACCCCGGAGCCGACCGCCCCCGAACCCGTGGGCGTCCCGGAGAACGGCGTCCCGGAGAAGATGGTCGATCCCGCGGGGACGGTCGTCGTGCCGGCGGCGGCCATGCCGGTGACGGACGTTTCGGAGCCGGACGTCCCGGAGCCGGGCGTCCCGGAGCCGATCGAACCGGCGGCGGAGACCGAACCGAGCGACGCCGGCCCCGCGGCGCCGCCGCGCACCGCGGATCTGATCGCTCCGCCGGGCTTTCGGGCCGTGGAGTTCGCCGGCGACGACCTCGCCCACGACGTGTTCTGCCTCACGCACGACGCCAACGGGGAGGTGGTCGTCAGCGGTCCCGGGTTCGTCAAACGACTGTTGGACACCGACGGCGACGGCATCGCGGACAAGGCCCAACTGTTCGCCGACGGCCCCAAAAGCGGGGCGCAAGGATTGTTCTTCCACGGCAACGACCTGCTGTGCACCGGCGACGGCGGCTTGCTGCGGTATCGCGACGCGGACGGCGACGGCGTGTGGGACGGACTGGGCAAGACCGATCTGCGGGGCGATCCGGTCCAGCCGGATCGCTTTGTGAAGTTCCGAACCGGCGGGGAGCACGACGTGCACGCGATCCGCCGCGGGCCGGACGGCTGGTGGTATCTGATCGCGGGGAACTACTCCGGCGTCGGGGCGGAGTTCATCACCCGGGCCAGTTCCCCCGTGCCGAAGACCGGTCCGCTGGCGCCGAAGGCCGGCGTGCTGATGCGGCTCACCCCGGATCTGACCGGCGGGGAGATCGTCGCCCACGGCATGCGAAACGCCTACGACTTCGACTTTCACCCGCTCGGCGACGCCTTCACCTACGACAGCGACGGCGAACGCGAGGTGACGATGCCCTGGTATCGCCCGACCCGCGTGCTGGCGTTGGCGCCCGGCTCGCACGCCGGCTGGCTCAGCCGCAGCGTCAAACGGCCGTTCGACGCCCCCAGCATGCCGCCGGTGGTCTGCGAACTAGGCCGCGGCTCGCCGACCGGGGTCGTCTGCTATCGGCACACGGCGTTCCCGAAGGAACTGCACGACAGCGTGATCGTCGCCGACTGGACCTTCGGCCGCGTCGTCGCGCTGCCCTTGGAACAAGATGGCGCCGGGTACGCCACGGAGCCGATCAGTCTGATGAAAAGCAGCGGTTTGGCGGGCTTCGCGCCGACCGCCATGAGCGTCGGCCCGCGGGGCGACCTGTGCGTTTCCGTCGGCGGCCGCGGCACCCGCGGAGCGGTGTACCGATTGATCTACGAAGGGGAAGACTCTCTCGCGTCCCCCGCTTCGCCGTCGCCGCTAGGCGGCGCGAACCCTCTCACGAGTGCTCCGCCGAACGGCGACGGCGAAGCGGAGGGAGGCCTCACGACGGTCCTCACCGCCCCGCAGCCGCTGAGTTCCTGGAGCCGAGCGACGTGGGAACCGTTGGTCCGCGAGATCGGCCCGGCGCCGCTGCGGGCGGCGGCGCTAGATCAGGCCCGGCCGGTCGGGCAGCGGGTGCGGGCGATCGAAATCCTCACGGAGAAGTTCGGCGGACTGCCGGCGAACGTCCTGCCGTTCTTCGCCTCGGACCCGGAGCCGGCGGTGCGGGCGCGGGTCTGTTGGGCGCACGCCGTCCGCGAACCGAACGCGCCGGACGCCGCCGCGCTGGCGCCGTTCCTCGCGGACGATTCGCCCCGCGTCCGCCGGGCGGCGCTGGAAGCGTTGGCGGGGATGACGGACTCCCCCAAAGCCGCGTTCGCCACCGCGATCGAACCGGTCGCCGCCGACCTCGGCCACCCGGACCGGCTGGTGCGGAGCGCCGCGCAGCGGGTGATCGCCCGTTTGTCGTCCGCGGAATTGCAGCCGCTGGCCCGCGCCGCCCACGGACACGGCGACGCCGCCCGCGTGACCTTTGCGCTGGGCTATCTGCAGGCGTACCCGCGGTTCGACGACGCCGCGATTCGGCTGGCTTTGAACGTCCTCGACGGCGACGCCGCCCCGGACGTCCGCCGCGACGCGGTGCGGCTCGTGCAGGTCGCCCTCGGCGACTACGGACCCTCTTATAAAGAGGCCCAGCAGGGCAACGGCTCGGCGTTCGAGGGCTACACGGCGGGCTTCGATCTCGCTCCGCACGAACGCGCGTTGAACCCGCTCGTCCCGCGGCTTTCCATGCTGCTGGCCCGGCGTCGACAGGGGCGGGAGGAAGCGGCGGTCGACCATGAACTCGTCCGCGTCGCCGCGATGATCGCCCCGTACAATCCGGTGATTCTCGGCGAACTGTGCGCCCGGCTGACGGAGACCAGCGAACCGGACGAGGATCTGCACCACCTGTTCGCCGCCGCCCGCTTGCCGGTCGAGCGGTCGGCCCCGCAGACCGAGGCGATCGCCGCGGCGCTGGTGAATCTCGACGCCAAGGTCGCCGCTCGCGGTCTGAATACCGATACCAATTGGGAGCCGCGGCTGAAGGAGCTCTACGACGCCCTGTTCAAAAGAGATCCGCGATTGGCCGCCGCGCTGATCGAGCGCCCGGACTTCGGCCGTCCGGCGCATGTCGCGCTGTTGGAGAACGTGCCGGGGAACCTCGTGCCGCGGGCCCGCGAGAAATTCGCCGCCGCCGCGAGCGATCCGGATTACGAATGGACCGGCGACGTGGTCTTTCTGCTGGGCGCCGGCCCCGGCGGGGCGGAGCGCATTCGTCCCCTCTACGAGAACCGTGCCGTCCGCAGCGCCGTGGTGATGAGCTTGGCAAACGACCCGCAATCGGTCGATCGGGCGGCGTTCGTCGAGAGTTTGGACAACGGCGACCTGTCCGTCGCGACCGCGGCGCTGGGGGCGTTGGAGATTCTCCCGCCGTCGTCGCGCCTGTCGGAGCCGGAGCACGCGGCGGAAGTCGCGGCGTTGACGGCGCTGCTCCGCCGATTGCCGGACGACGCCCGGGGGCGGAAGCTCAAGACGCAGACGGTCAACCTGCTGCGTCGCAACACCGGCGAGACCGCCGCCGCGTCCGCCGATCCGACCAGCCCCGCCGCGGCGACCGGCTGGACGCAGTACGTCGCCGCCCGCTTCCCCGATCTGCGTCCCGACGGCGCCGCGGAAACCGCGGCTCGGCTGGCCCGCATCGACTGGGACGCCGGCGACTCCGTCCGCGGGGCGACGGTGTTCACCGCCCGCGGCTGCGCGACCTGCCACGGCGGTCGCGGGGCCGTCGGCCCGGACCTCTCCGGCGCCGGCTCCCGCTACGGCCGGGCCGACCGTTGGACGGCGATCCTCGATCCCTCCCGCGACGTGCCCAGCCGCTATCGCACCGAACTGATCGTCACCGCCGACGGCAAGGTGCTGGAGGGTTTGGTCGTCTACCAGAGCGTCGACGGCGTGACCCTGCGAGACGCCCAAGGCCGCACTTGGCGAGTGGAAGCGAAGGACATCCTCGAACGCACCACGGGGTCGAACTCCCTGATGCCCAGCGGCGTGATGGACGACGCGACCGACCAAGACTGGGCCGATCTCGACGCCTATCTGCGAAGCCTGTGAGGCGCATCTGGCTCCCCTCTCCCTCAGGGAGAGGGGCCGGGGGTGAGGGTGAGCGAGCTTTCACACGCCCGCGTTCATGGAGTGGACTCCATTGAGCAATCAAATAGCGGCGGGAGAGTGAAGGGTGATTGATCGGTTCCAGTCCCCTCACCCCCAGCCCCTCTC
>NZ_WTPX01000247.1 GCF_013036045.1 Alienimonas chondri | reverse complement strand
CCCTCAAGGGAGAGGGGAGTACGGCGCCTCGGGCTGCCGGACGCTTGCCGGTACGCCTGATGAAGTAAGGATGACCGGCGATGCGCACGACTCCCGAGACCGCCCCCGCCCGACCCACGTCCCATAGCGGCTCCCGCTCCGGGCGCCCCAGCCGCGCCCGCTTCGAGGATTACCGCCGCGGCCTGTTCAAGGACAAGCCGCAGACCGGCGATCGCGGCCCCGGCGACCCCCGGGAGACCGCCGGCGCGGCCCGGCGTCGAAAGAACACGGAACCCCGCAGTCGCCCCGCGAAAGCGCTGGCGCTGTCGTTCTGGTCGCAGATCCGCGGGCATCGGGGGGAGATTCTGTTCGCCTTGGGCACGCTGACGCTCAGCACGCTGCTGGGGCTGGTTCCGCCGGCCGCGACGAAGTTCGTCATCGACAGCGTCCTCGGCGACACCCCCCTGCCCGTGTGGGTCACGGATCGCGTTGATCTGCCCTCGACCGCGACGCAGGACGGCCGAATCAACCTGCTGTGGGTGATCGTGGGCGCCGTGCTGGCGGTCAGCTTCGTCAAAGTCGGCGTCAGCCTGTGGGGCCGGTGGTTCGCCACCCGGGCCAATAAACGGGTGCAGATGAGCGTGCGGAAGCGGGTGTTCGAACACGCCGTCCGCCTGCCGCTCAACCGCGTGCAGGATCTCAAAAGCGGCGGCATCTCCAGCGTGCTGCGGAACGACAGCGGCAGCGTCGGCGATCTGATCTTCAACGGCGTTTATAACCCCTGGCGGGCGGTCGTGCAGTTGATTGGTTCGCTGGTCATTCTGGCCTTCGTGGACTGGCGCTTGTTGGCCGGCGCCGTGGCGTTGATGCCGGTCATCTGGCTGACGCATAAAACCTGGATCGACCGCATCCGTCCCCAATGGCGGGCCGTGCGGAACACCCGCGAAGACGTGGACGCCCAAGCCGTCGAGAGCTTCGGCGGCATGCGCGTCGTCCGGGCGTTCAGTCGGCAGAAGGCGGAGACCCGCCGCAATATGACCGGCCAGCATTTAATGGGCCGGCAGGAGCTGCACGTCTGGTGGTGGATGCGGATTATCGAGGTGATCTGGGAGACGTTGATCCCCACCGCCAGCGCCGGCCTGCTGCTGTACGGCGGCTTGCAGGTGATTCAGGGCGAATTGACGCTCGGCGAGTTAATGATGTTCCTCACCTATTTGTTGCTGCTGCTGGAGCCGATCGCCGTGCTGGCGAACAGCGCCACGCAGCTTCAAAACGGCCTCAGCGCGCTCGACCGCGTGATGGATATCCTTGAGGAGGACCGCGACTTCCCCACGCCCGCCGAACCCGCCGACCTGGAGCGCTCCGCGGTGCAGGGCCGGGTCGCGTTTGAAGACGTCACCTTCCGCTACCCCGCCGGCCGTCGCGGCAAGCACGCCGCCGAGGGCGAAGAGGGAGACCAATTCGAGACCGCATTGGAGGACGTGAGCCTCGTCGCCGAGCCGGGTTCGACGGTCGCGCTGGTGGGCCGCAGCGGGGCGGGCAAGACGACGCTCTGCAACCTCGTGGCCCGGTTCTTCGATCCGACTGAGGGCCGCGTGACGCTCGACGGGACGGACCTGCGGGAGTTCGACGTGGAGAAATACCGCACGCTGCTGGGCGTGGTGGAGCAGGACGTGTTCTTGTTCGACGGCACCGTCGCGGACAACATCGCCTACGCCCGCCCGGACGCCACCCCCCGCGACATTGAAGCCGCTGCCGAGGCCGCCAACGCCGCGGAGTTTATTCGCAAGATGCCGGACGGCTTGAACACCTTTATCGGCGAACGCGGCGTCAAACTCTCCGGCGGCCAGCGCCAGCGCCTCGCCATCGCCCGGGCGATCCTGGCGGACCCGAAGATATTGATCTTGGACGAGGCGACCAGCAATCTCGACACCGAAAGCGAACGCCTGATCCAAAGCGCGTTGGCGGATTTGATGGAGAACCGCACCAGCTTCGTGATCGCCCACCGTCTGAGCACGATCCGCGACGCCGACCAGATCATCGTGCTGGAAGACGGCCGCATCACCGAAACCGGCACGCACGAGGAATTAATGCTGAGAGGCGGCCGCTACGCCGACATGGTCGTGCTGCAAACCGAAGGGCAGGACGCGGCGCTGGCGTGAGGGAGCGACTGAACGGACGCTCAAAGTGAGTCCAGTAATCGGTCGTATTCATGATGCGGGCCAATCCAGAACCACACGATGACGGGGCCGTCCATGACGCCCAGCGCTCTGTAGTCGATCCCGATTCGAGCGGAGTATACGGGACGGCGTTTGCCGACTCGTTTGAAACGCAATCCGGGATGGGACGGGTCGTCAGCGAAGTGGGCGTACGCTTGCCTCGCCCGTCGGCGGACGGATCTGGGCAATTCTCGGTAGGCTGCCCAAAACTCAGGCGTCGCGACGGACGGCATGCCTTTCAGTCGTCCGCCGAGGATCCGGTGGCCAATTCTCGGCCGACCCGGTCGAACGCTGCGTCGTCCAGCGGTTCCGTCTCGCCGTTCCGATGAGTCGCGAGCGCCCGATCCGCCAGCCGGGTGAGCAGGTCTTCGGACCGTGGCGAGGCGAACGCGTCGTCCCAGCGGCGATCGGCGTCCAATTCCGCGAGCAATTGCCGGGCGAGCGCGTCTTGGCTCTCCTCCGAAAGCTCCGCGGCGCGATCGAACGCTTGGGTGAGAAGCGAAGTCATCGTGAACCAGGGAGCGTAGCGGCGTGATCGGGCAGCGAACAGATTATTCAGCGACGACAGGTTCGCTTCAATAGGAAGGGCGAGCGAGGGGCGCCAGCCCCCCGTGTTTAGCACACAGCTCCCCCTGGATATAGCCAGTCCAACATGCGCCGGTAGTTCTCCGACTCTTTGTCCCACCAGCCGTCGAGCTTGTGCTTCGTCTGGTTGGAGTGCTGGATCGCATACAGCAGACGGAAATGCGGGTACGCCTCATCCGCGGCGTTCAACAGCGGCGTCACGTCGCCCAGCAGCGGGTCGCCGCCGGCCAGCAGCGCGTTCGCCCAGTTGAGGCGCTCGCGCCGCGGCCAGTCATCGGGGAGGCTTTTCACCGCCTCCGGCACGGCAAGGAACTGTGCGCTCAGCCATTGCCGCACCGCGGCCCGCTCCGGTTCGGGCCAGTCGTCGAAGCCGCCGAACTTCGACAGGTTTCCGAGCACGGCCTCAAAGTCGGAGAGCGGACCCAGCTGACCGCGGGCGGTCCGCTCGAAGATTTCAGGCAGGAAATATTTGAAGTCCGCGACCGTCCCCCAAGTGAGCAGCGCTTGATGGGCGTAGTGATCGAGGGTGTCGTCGTCGACCGATTCGCGGTTTGGGTCGATCAGCCGCCGCGTCATGGTTTCGGAGGTACAGCAGGGGCACCCGGCCATCTGTCGCGGCTTCCGATAGCGGCGGAAGGCATGGCGGAGGCGGTCGGTCGCGTCGTGCGCGGCAGGACGATCGACCAAGTTCAAAGCTCTTCCTCGCTCGTCTCCGTCTGTGCCGCGTCCCACCACTTCAGGAACTCGGACCGGACGTACGGGTGCAGTTTCTCGGAGAAGCCGCGGGGAAGATCCAGCGCTTTAATGACGGACTGCACATCGACTAGATCTTTGAATCGCGGCGGGTGATCCTTTCCTGAAGCGAGCTTCAGTTCGACGAGCGTTTCCAGCCGCACGCATCGCAGGCCGTCCAAATCGACGCCGACCTCGGCCGGATCGGGGAACGAGATCGGAATCTCCTCGCCCTTGCCGGGGTAGCGACCGGTGACGAGAAACTCGATCCGCACGCCGGTCTGCGTGTCGCGGAGATTCTTGCTCTTTTCAAACGGCGGCAGGTAGCCGCGACCGCGGAGGTTCTCATGAATGCGGTTCAGGCCGTCCTGCGTGACGAGTAGATCGACGTCCTCGGTGAACCGCCGGAAGCCGTGTTGGAATAGGGCCATCCCGCCCACCAAAGCGTACGGGACGCCCAAAGCGTTGAGCCGGTCCGCGATGCGATGAAGGGACGTCTCAACCTCGCTGCGGCCCTCGAAATGCTTGCCGCCTTCGCTCAAGGCCCACCTCCGGTTCATGTCGAGCCGACGCTCATACGGAATGACCCCTCCCCCGGCGTCGGCAACAGGCGGAGCGAGAATCGCGGTACGGGACATCCGATCATGGTCCTGCCCCGCCGCTGCCGTCGCAAGAGGACGTCGCCGTGGCGCCCTCCGTGAGCGCCGCTACCATCCCCGCCCGCCTCTCGATTCGTT
>NZ_WTPX01000246.1 GCF_013036045.1 Alienimonas chondri | reverse complement strand
GTTCCGCTTTGTTCGGCACGCCCGCCCGATTCGCCGTCGCCCTGCTCCTCGCGGGGGCGTTCGCCCTCGGCCCCGGCGGGACGCTCGTCGCTCAGGCCGGCCCGCCGGACGACGATTTCCGGTTCGCCGCCGGTCTGTACAAGAAAGGCCGCTACGTCGACGCCGCCCGAAAGTTCGGCGACTTCCTCGCGGAGCATCCCGGGCACGAGTTCACCAAGCGGGCCGCCCTGTTCCGGGGCTTCAGCCTGTACGAATCCGGCAATATGCAGGCGGCCAGCGACGCCTTGCGGGCCGCCCTCAACCAGCCGGGCGACGCCGACTACGCCCCCAGCGCCCTGCTGCGCATTGGGTTGGCGGAGACGGAGCTCGGCAACCCTGACGCCGCGATCGCGGCGCTTGAGAAGCTGCGGGCCGATCACCCCGCGGACCCGCTCGCCAACGACGCCCTGCTCCCCCTCGGCAAGGCTCGCCGGGCCGGCGGCGACCTGAACGCCGCGGAGCGGGCGGTCCGACAGTACCTCAACGCGGCCGCGAACAAGCCGGACGCGAACGCCTCGACCGTCACCGACGCCCGGCGCACGCTCGGCAATATCCTCGAAGAGAAGGGCGATCCGGACGCCGCCCTCGTCGAGCTGCGTCGCGCCGCCGACGGCGCCCGTCCGAAAGCCGACGAGGCGCTGCGGGATCTCGGTCTGCTGGAGTACCGCCGCGGCAACTACCGCGAGGCGTCCGAGGCGTTTCAGGCGCTGATCGACCGCGAACCCTCCCGCGACCTGCTGACCGACGGCCGCATCAACCTCGGTTTCGCCCTGTATCGGCTGGACGACAACCCCGCCGCCGCTGCGGAACTACGGGCGGCCAGCGATCTCGCGGCTCCGGAGCAGGCCCAGTTGGCCCGGTTGTGGGCCGGCCGCGCCGCCGCTCGGGCGGGCGATCGCGAAGCGGCTGCGTCCGACTACAAGGTGGCCCGCGAACTCGCTCCCGAAGGGCGTTGGATCCCGGACGTACTGTACTGGTGGGGCATCCTGCTGAGCGATTCGACGAAGAGCGAGGATCGCGCCGCGGCGCTGGCGAAGTTCGAGCGGGTGATGGAGGACTCGCCGGAGTCTCCCCTCGCTGAGCCGGCCAAGGGGGAAGCCGTCCGCCTGCTGTTCTCGGAGGCGAAAGGCGCCCTGCTGAGCGGAGACGCCGCCGCCGCCCGCAAACGGGCGGCGCAGGCCGTTGCGCTGGCCCCCGATGCCGCGGACGCCCCCCGCAACGCCCTCTTCCTGACCCGATTGGACGAAGCGGATCTGCCGAACGCGGACGACACCCCGGAACGCCGGGCCGTCGAAGCCCAGTACGCCGCCCTCGCCGCGGAGCCGGAAGCGCCCGCGGATGTGCGGCGGGACGCGACGTTGCGCCGGTCCCTGTCGATGCGGGAGCGGGGCGAATGGGCGGAGGCGCTGACCGGGTTCCAGTCGGTCGCCGACGGCTTGGAGAAGGACGAGGACGACGCGGCGCTGCGGGACGCCCTGGTGCTCGGCTCCTCCACCGCCGTCGCGGCGGGCGAGCCGGAGATCGCCGCGGAACTCAGCGAGCGGTTCCTCGATCTGTTCCCGAACGATCCCCGCGCCGCGGACGTGCGGTCCGCGATGACGGAGGCCGCCGCCGCCTCAGGCGACTTCGATCAGGCTCTCGCGCTGCACCAGGCCGCGATCGAGGACGGCCGCTCGCCCAAGACCGACCGATTGGCGGTGCGTCTGGCCGATCGGGCGATCGCGACGCTCGAAGCCCTGCCCGCAGAGACGGACGATCGGGCGGGCCAAGTCGATTCGCTCGCCGTCACGGCCGCCGACCTCGTCGCCCCGATCGCCGCCGACGAAGCCGCGGCGGACGCGGACCTGCGGGCCGACGCCCTCACGCTGCTCGGCTGGGCGAATTTTCACCGCGGACAGTTCGCCGAAGCTGCGGACGCGTATCGCACCGTCGTCGAGGAGTACCCCGACGCGCCGAGCCATGACGAAGCGCTCACTCAGTTGGGCGTCTCGCTGGCTCGTACCGAAGACTCCGAAGCCGCGGAGGTCGCCCTCCGCACGGCGTGGAAGCAACTCGCCCCCGAACAGCCCGCCCCCGCCGGGGCGGATTCCTCCGGCCCGTGGCAGGACGCTTGGATCGCCGGGTTGGAACGGGCGCGTTTCCTCAGCAGGCAGCCCGGCCGAGCCGCCGACGCCGGCGAGGCGTACGCGGAACTCTACGAGAAGTTCCCCCAGTCCCGCACCGGCCCGCTGCTGTGGGAATGGGGCACGGCGTTGTACGCCGCGGAGAGGTACGACGAAGCCGAAGCCGTCTACGCCATCCTCGTCGAAGAGGCCCCGGAGTATCCGAAGGCCGATCTCGCGTTGCTGATCCTCGGGGAAGGCGATTTGGCGGCGAGCCCGCCGCGGTACGAGGACGCCGCCCGCCGGCTGGGTCGCCTCATCGATCCGTCCGAGGACGAACCGATCGCCGCGAACCCGGCCACGGTGCAGAAGGCCGTCGCGTCCTACCTGTCGGCTCTGTCCGCGACCGGGAACGCCGCCGAGGTGATCGCCGCCGCCGGCCCGCTGGCGGAGCAATTCCCGAACACGGTCGCGTCCGCGGTCGCTCGATTGATGGCCGCGGAGGCCCGCGTGAAGACCGCGGTGCAATCCTCCGAGGATCAGACCCCCGCGGACGTCGCGGCGCTGCGGGCCGCGGCTCGGGACGATCTGGCCGACGCCCGTGCGACGCTGGCGGGGATGAACGTGGGCAGCGACGCCGCGAACCGTCCAAACTGGGCGTCGCGACCTTGGATTCTCGGAGCGAGCGAGGCGTTCTTCGCCAAGGACTACGAGCAGGTCGATCGGCTTGCGGAGGAGTTGGCGACCTGGAACCCGCCGCCGCCGGACCTCTATGAAATGCGGGAGGTTCACGCCCGCCGCTTCAAACAGCAGGCGCCGCCGGACTTCGAAAAAGCGGAGGAGCTTGCCGCCTCGGTCGTGAACGATCCGACCGCCAAGGGAACCGCCGCCCGGGATCGTGCTCAGATCCTATTGGCGGACATCGCCCTGCTCCGCCCCGCGCCGACCGAGGCGCAGAAAACGGCGCTGCTCAAGAAGGCCCGCGAGGTGTACCTCAACTTGAACCTGTTCGGCGCCACCGCCGGGATGCGGGCGCTGGGGGGGCTGAAAACCGGCGAGATGGACGAACGATTGAAGGACTTCGCGTCCGCCCGCAAGGAGTACGAAGCGGTGATCGCCGATTTCCCGGGAACCCCCGAAGCCGCCGCCGCCGCCGAGAAACTCGCCGCCCTGCCCGCCGACTAGTCCTCCGGCCTGCCCCGTCCCGCCGGTTCCGCGGCGTCTCGTTCCCTTCCCCGTTTGCAACGTCCTGCCCGTGCCGTTGGTCGCCCGACTGCTGATCGCCTGCGGCCTGCTGGCCGGCGCCCCGGTGCTGCTCGCTCAGGATGGGGGACCGCCCGTCGACGCCGGCGAGCCGGCTCCCGCGGGGGGACTGTTCGGGGAACCGTGGCTGCTGGGGATGTCGCTGGGGGAGTTGATCCTCGTTGCGACTCCGTTTCTCATCGCCAGCCTGATCGCGCTGTGGTTCGGCGTGGAGCGATTGGTCGTGCTGCGTCGCGGACGGGTCATCCCGCCGGCGTTCGTGAACCGATTCCTCAGCTTGGTCGAGTCCGGACGGATCACCGAGGACGAAGCTCGTGAGATCTGCGAGGAGAACGGCAGCCCGGTCGCGGAGGTCTTCCGCCACGCCGTCAAGAAGTCCGGCCGCCCGTCGATGGAGGTCGAACAGGCGGTGATCGACGGCGGGGCCCGGCAGGTGTCGCACCTCCGCAAGCACCTCCGCATCCTGAACGCCGTGGCGACCGTCAGCCCGCTGATGGGGCTGCTGGGCACGGTGATCGGCATGATCTTCGCCTTCGCCAAGATCTCCGACGGCGACGGAGCGATGGGCGACGCCGACCAACTCGCCGCCGGCATCGTCACCGCCCTGCTGACCACCGCGTTGGGCCTGACCGTCGCGATCCCCAGCCTGATTCTGTACCACTTCCTTTCCGGCCGGGTCGAATCGCTGGTGATGACGATGGACGAATTGGCGGAGCGTCTGGTCGAAGCGATCGCCCGGGAAGAAGACGACGACGATCCTCCGCCGCCGCCGCCCCGTCCGGCGCTGCCCGCCCCGCCGAAGCCCCGCAAAGTGGTCAAGAACGCCCCGACGCGCGATACCGCCCGCGCCCGCCTCCCCGCGGGAACCGACGTATGAG
>NZ_WTPX01000245.1 GCF_013036045.1 Alienimonas chondri | reverse complement strand
GCCCCAGCCGTCGCCGCGGTCGTACTCGCCGCCGCGTTCGACGGTGACGCTGCCCTCGGACACCGTCATTCGCAACGGCGTGCCGGTCCGCGATCTCCGCACGCCCGAACCCCCGCGGACGACCGGCTATCCGCAGTTCGGCGATTATCACCCGCCCGCGCCCCCGGGCGGCCAGTACGGTCGCGGCGACTACCTCCCGCCGACCGGAACGCCGTTCGGCGATGCTAGCGGCGGCCTGTACGCCGGCGGCGGGTTCCCCAGCGGCGCCGGTCTCCACGGCGGCGGCATCGGCGCCGGCCCGATCGCGGAGTTAGGTTCCGCCGGCGGAATGTGCGATCTAGGCCTGTGCGAAGGGATGTCGCTGTTCCGTCGCGTGGAGATCGAAGACCCGGACCACATTCACCCCCATGCGATCCATCAGGTGGTGGCCGTCGCGGACCCCTCCCGTCCGGCGCCCCCGATCGGGCTGGCGAAGCTGTTCCACCGTCCGTGCAAGGGCTGCCTGCACGGCTGCCGCGAGTGCGATCCGTTGTGCGATGACGGCGGCGGGCTGGTCTTCGTGGACGTCTGCGTCCCGCCCTGTCGGCCCGAGGAGGTGAAGGTCACCCGCCACGGCTACCGCGTGCATCTGGACTACGGAAAATATGAAGTCACCCTCACCAGCCGCAACGGCTACGTGAAGGTCGATTACGACGACTGAGGCTGTCGAAGCTCCAATATCCAAGAACTCAAGAACCAAATACGATGGGCGCTCCCATCTTGGTTCTTGAGTTCTTGGTCATTGAGACTTCCCCATGAACGCACCGGCGATCGCTTCAGGATCGTCCGTCACTGTCATGGGTCTCGGCACGCATGGCGGCGGGGCCGGGGCGGTGCGGTATTTATGCCGCGAGGGAGCGAACGTCACCCTCACCGATCGCCGCACGGCGGAGGAGTTGGCCGAACCGCTATCCAAGAACTCAAGAACCAAATACGATGGGCGCTCCCATCTTGGTTCTTGAGTTCTTGGTCATTGAGACTTCCCCATGAACGCACCGGCGATCGCTTCAGGATCGTCCGTCACTGTCATGGGTCTCGGCACGCATGGCGGCGGGGCCGGGGCGGTGCGGTATTTATGCCGCGAGGGAGCGAACGTCACCCTCACCGATCGCCGCACGGCGGAGGAGTTGGCCGAACCGCTATCCAAGAACTCAAGAACCAAATACGATGGGCGCTCCCATCTTGGTTCTTGAGTTCTTGGTCATTGAGACTTCCCCATGAACGCACCGGCGATCGCTTCAGGATCGTCCGTCACTGTCATGGGTCTCGGCACGCATGGCGGCGGGGCCGGGGCGGTGCGGTATTTATGCCGCGAGGGAGCGAACGTCACCCTCACCGATCGCCGCACGGCGGAGGAGTTGGCCGAACCGCTGAAAACGCTGGGCTGCGAACCGGCGATTCTGAAACTCGGCGGGCATGACGTTGCGGACTTCATGACCGCCGATCTGATCGTCGCCTCGCCCGCGATTCCGTACGATCACGACTTATTAAGAGCGGCCCGCTCGGCGGGCGTGCCGGTGACGACGGAACTGGCCCTCGCCGCCGCGGCGCTGCCGCCGAACGTCGCGACCGCTGCGGTCACCGGCTCGAACGGCAAGAGCACCTCCTGCGCCCTGCTGCACGCGATGCTATCGGCGAAGCACGCTCGCACGGGCGGCGCCGCGTGGCTGGCCGGCAACGGCGGGGGAAGTTTATTGGACGAGATCGAACGCGTCCGGCCGGGCGATTCGGTCGTCTGGGAAGTGAGCAGCTTTCAACTCGAATATCTTGTCGAGAACGGCTTCCGAGCCGATGTCGCCGTGGTGACGAACTTCGCGGCGAATCACCTCGATCGACACCGCACCCTCGCCGCCTATCGCACGGCGAAACAGGGGTTATTGGAGAACCTGCGGCCGACCGATACGGCGATTTTGAACGCGGCCGACGCGGACGTGCGCATCTGGCCGACCGCCGCCCGGCGGGTTCTGTTTGACGAACGATCGATCCCGCTGCCGGGCGCCCACAACGCTCAAAATGCCGCGGCCGCGGAGGCCGCGGCGCTGGCGCTGGGCTGTTCGCCGGACGACGTCGAAGCGGGTTTGAAGAATGCGACGCTCCCGCCGCATCGGCTGCAACTGGTTGCGGAGCGGGACGGCGTGCGGTTCGTCGACGACAGCGCCGCGACGACTCCGGAGAGCCTCATCGCCGCCCTGCACGCGACGCCCGGACCCATATATATGATCGCCGGCGGGGCGGATAAGGGAGCGGATCTGCAAGCCGCGGCCGCCGCCGCGATCGCTGACCGTACAGCGGGAGCCTACTTCATCGGCGCCACCGCTTCCGCGTGGCGTGCAGCGGTCTTGAAGGTCGCCCCCGATCATCGCTGCTTCAATAGCATCACGCTGGACGCGGCGTTCGCCGCCGCTCTTCAAGACGCGCAGCACACCGGCGGGGCGATCCTTTTATCGCCCGGCTGTTCGAGCCTCGACCAATTCGAGAGCTTCGAGGCCCGCGGCGCCGCGTTTGCGAGACTGGCGCACCGACAGCTCCGGCCCCATGCCCGGGCGGCTGACGCCTCTTGATGGGGGGCGTTCCAGCGCGCCGCTTGCCGCGGCGTTTGCGAAGCCGGTACGCTCGGACGGTTCGCCCGGTTCGATCTGAAGAAAAGGTGCAGAGGATGTCGCCCGTTCAACATTCCGTTCGCCCAGACGCCGCTCCGCCCGCCGGAGCAGTCGGCCGTCGCGGTTTTCTCGGCGCCGGCGTCGCGGGCGCCGGGGTTCTCGCGGGATTGGCTCCCCGCTTATACGCCGGCGAGAACGGCGAGTTCAAACCGCGTCGCGTGGGGCTGATCGGCTGCGGGTGGTACGGGAAGGGCGACGTCTTCCGCATGCTGCAGGTCGCCCCGGTGGAGGTCGTGGCGATTTGCGACGTGGACGCCAAGATGCTCGCCGAGGCCGCGGAGATGATCGCCGCCCGGCAGGGGGGGAAGACCCCTCGCACCTACGCTGACTATCAGGAGTTATTGAAGGAGAAGGATCTCGATATCGTGTTCGTCGGCACCCCCGATCATTGGCACGCGTTGCCGATGATCGCGGCGGTCGAATCCGGGGCGCATGTCTACGTCGAAAAGCCCACCAGCGTGGACGTCGCCGAGAGCCGGGCGATGATCGCCGCGGCCCGCAAACACAATCGCGTGGTGCAGGTCGGCACGCAGCGCCGCAGCACGCCGCACTTGGTCGAAGCGAAGAACCGGGTGATCGACGAAGGGCTGCTGGGCAAGATCGGGCACGTCGAGATCTGCTGTTATTATCATATGCGGGCGAATCGCAATCCGCCCGCCGTGCCCCCGCCGCCGCACTTCGACTACGAAACGTGGACCGGCCCGGCGCCGATGCGGCCGTATACGGACCTGACGCATCCCCGCAGCTGGCGGGCGTTCACGGAGTACGGCAACGGCATCGTGGGCGATATGTGCGTGCATATGCTCGATATGGTCCGCTGGATGCTGGACCTCGGTCCCGTCGAGAACGTCTACAGCGAGGGCGGCATCCTCGTTCAAAAGGACAGTCTGGCGAATATCTCCGACACCCAGACCGCGACCTTTACCTTCGGCGATCTGCCCGTCGTCTGGACGCATCGCAGTTGGGGCGAGGCCCCC
This sequence comes from Alienimonas chondri, assembly GCF_013036045.1. Classification (GTDB taxonomy): domain Bacteria; phylum Planctomycetota; class Planctomycetia; order Planctomycetales; family Planctomycetaceae; genus Alienimonas; species Alienimonas chondri. The sequence continues at coordinate 636 of NZ_WTPX01000245.1, read as the reverse complement.
GACCCGGATTACCCCTGGGCGGCGTTTATTCACGGCGAGAACGGGACGCTCAAAGCGAGCGTTCAATCGTACGACTTCGTCCCCCGCAGGAATAAAAACGACGCGCTGCACGGCGACGTCGTCCTCGAACCGGACAAGTACCCGGAGGAGAAGGACGAACCCCAGATCGAACGGCACGTCGTCCCCGCCAGCCGGGCGCATATGAAAGACTTCCTGCGCGCGATCGAAGTCAGCGAGCAGCCCGGCGGACAGACCAAGCGTCCCGTCGCCGATATCGAACAGGGCGCGACCTCCAGCGTCGCCTGTATCCTGGCGAACCTGTCGATGGACCTGGGCCGTTCTCTGAAGTGGAACCAGAGCGAATGGCGGGTCGAAGGCGACGACGAAGCCAACGGCCGTTTGCTGCGACCGTACCGCGATCCGTGGACGCACCCGGGCCAGAACGCCTGACGCAACGCCGGAACGCGGTGGTTCCTCTGCCTCCCCTCTCCCTCAGGGAGAGGGGCCGGGGGTGAGGGTGAGCGAGCCTTCTCATGCTTTGAATGATGGGAGCGGTTTGGAGGGTACAGCGAGCGGTGGACGTTAAAGATCGCTCGCTCGGTTCCAGCCCCCTCACCCCCAGCCCCTCTCCCTGAG
>NZ_WTPX01000244.1 GCF_013036045.1 Alienimonas chondri | reverse complement strand
CCCCCGCACCGGACGCCCCCCGTGATCGAACCTCGCCCCGCAACGCCGTCCCGCGTTCCCGCATCGACGGGCGCCACGCAGACGGGTGGGAAGGCGTACGGCGTGCGCCCTTGGCGGGCCGTGTTGATCGCCGCGTCCCTGACCGTCGCCGTCGGACTCGCGGGTTCGCTGTTCGCCCAGAACGAACGCGGAGACACGACCCGGGCCGATGCCACCACCGCCCGGATGGCGGCGGAGTTGCTGGACCGGTATCACGTCTCCGGCGCGTCGATCGACAACGAGACCTCCAAGCAGCTGTTCGCCCGCTTCTTTGAGTCGCTCGACCCGGCGAAGCTGTACTTCGAGCAGTCGGATCTGGACGCCTTCGCCCGCTACGAAACGCAATTGGACGATGCCGTCCGCCGCGGCGACCTGACCTTCGTCAACGCCGTCTACGACCGCTATCAGGAACGGCTGTCGCAGCGGGTCGCGTTCGCCCAACGGCTGATCGACAGCCAGTTTGATTTCACCGTGGACGAGTCGATCGTCTCCGACCCGGATGACATCGCCTGGGCGGCCTCGCCGGCGGAGATGAACGAACGCTGGCGGAAACGCATCAAATACGATGTGCTGCAACTGACGCTGGAAGACGAGGACATCAAGGACATCCGCGAGCGGCTGCACAAGCGGTACAGCAACTTGATGAGCATCCAGCAGCAGATCGAACCGGCGGACAAGCTGGAGACCTTCATCACCGCGTTGGCGATGACGTTCGACCCGCACAGCTCTTTCATGAGCGAAAAGACGCTGGAGGACTTCCAGATCTCGATGAACCTCTCGCTGGAGGGCATCGGCGCCGCGCTGCAGAACGAAGACGGCTACGTCACGGTCAAGCAAATCATCCAGGGCGGCGCCGCTGAGGAAGACGGGCGGCTCGGGCTGGAAGATAAGATCATCGGCGTCGCCCAGGGAGGCGAAGCCGAATTCACGGACGTGGTCGAAATGCGGATCGGCAACGTCGTTCGCCTGATCCGCGGCGAATCCGGCACGGTCGTGCGGCTGCAGGTGATGCCCGCCGACGGCGGCGAGGTCGAAGTCATCGAACTGAAGCGCCGCAAGATCGAGTTGAAGGACTCCGCCGTCCGCGGCGAGATCTATGAGCTGCAGGAACGGCTCGGCGAGGACGCGCCTCCGCTGCGGATCGGCGTCATCAACATCCCCAGCTTCTACCGCGACTTCGCCGGGGCCAACGCCGGCGTGGAAGGGTTCTCCAGCACCAGCCGCGATGTTCTCAAGGCGTTGCAGGAGTTCCGCGACGCCGGCGGCGTGGACGGCGTGATCGTCGATCTGCGTTACGACGGCGGCGGCGCTCTCACCGAGGCCATCGAAGTCACCGGCCTGTTCATCGATCAGGGTCCGGTCGTGCAGGTCAAAGATCCCGCCGGCAAGATCGAGGTGCATCATGACGAACGCCCGGACGTCGCCTACGGCGGCCCGCTGGTGGTCGTCACCAATCGCCTCAGCGCCAGCGCCAGCGAAATCTTCGCCGGCGCCATTAAGGATTACGGCCGCGGCATCATCGTCGGGGACGAAACGACCCACGGTAAAGGCACCGTGCAGAACGTCATGCCGGTCCCGCCGAAGCAGTTGTTCAACCTCATCGGCAACGCCTCGCAGGGAGCGCTGAAGCTGACGATTCAGCAGTTCTATCGGGTCAACGGCGACAGCACCCAGAACTTGGGCGTCCGCAGCGATGTCGTGCTGCCGGACATGCTCGATCACATGGAACTGGGCGAGCAGTTCCTCGACAACGCTTTGGAGTTCGATCGCATCGCCGCGGCGGACTTCAAGCCGGTGCCGATGGCCAGCCCGGCGATCGCCGCCCGCTTGCAGGAGTCCAGCAAGGTCCGCGTCGACGCCGACCCGGAGTTCGCCAAGATCCTCAAGCGGATCGAGCGTTACGAGCGCGATAAGGAACGGAAGACGGTCTCCCTCAACGAAGCCGAGCGCCGCAAGGAGCGGGCCGAGTTGAAGGCGTTGGCCGATGAGGACGAGGACGAGGAGGAGCGGCAGCCCGGTCCCGGCGAGGGCCCCGTGCTGCCGGAGGGCGCCTACAACGACGAAGTGCTGCGGGTCACTGCGGACTACGTCCAGATGTTCAAGAACGCCGCCACCGCCCAGCGGGCGACGCCGAATCAGCCGACGATCCAAACGCCCGGTTCCTGATTCCGCAGTCGCGGCGCGTTGAGTGTTTGCATGCAGCGTCCCGGTCCCGCAGTGGGATCGGGACGCTGTCCGTTTCGGGGTCCGCCCGCGTCGCGGGGCGGTTCTTTCCGTTGTGGCCGTTAGACTGTCGTCATGTCCGTCGCCGCCCCGGAGGCCCCCGCCGATGAGGCCCGTCCGACCTCTACCCCGCTGCGCAGCGAGGCCGCGATCGAAGCGCGCGGGCTGACGAAGACCTACCGCGTCTACCGCAAGCGCGAAGGCTTGCTCGCCGGCGTCGGCGGTCTGTTTCGGCGGGAATACAACGAGGTGCACGCCGTCCGCGACGTCTCGTTTCGGGTCGAGCCGGGGGAGATGTTGGCGTTCCTCGGTCCGAACGGCGCCGGCAAAACGACGACGCTGAAGTTGCTCGCCGGGCTGATCCACCCCAGCGCCGGCGAGGCGTCCGTCCTCGGCTACACCCCGTGGGAGCGGGCGAACGCCTACCGCCGCCGGTTCAGCTTGGTGATGGGGCAGAAGAACCAACTGTGGTGGGATCTGCCGGCGCAGGAATCGTTCAACCTCCACCGAGAGATCTACAACGTCCCCGCCGCGGAGTTCTCAAAGCGGTTGGACGAACTGGTCGACCTGCTGAAGGTCCGCAAGTTGATCGGTCAGCCGGTGCGGGAACTGTCGCTGGGCGAGCGAATGCGGATGGAGTTGATCGCCGCCCTGCTCCACGCCCCGGAGGTGCTGTTTCTGGACGAACCGACGATTGGGCTGGATGTCGTCAGTCAGCGCACGGTGCAGACGTTCCTCAAGACGTATCAGGCCGAGCGCGGCACCACCGTGGTGCTGACCAGTCACTACATGAAAGACGTGGAAGCCCTCTGCGAGCGGGCGGTGATTATCGACGACGGCAAACTGCGACACGACGGGCCGTTGAGCGAGATCGTGGAGCGATTCAGCACCCATAAGATCATCGAACTTTCCTTCGCTGGGGAGGTGCCGAACGACCTGGAACGCTACGGCACGCCGCTGAAGGCCGTCGCTCCGCGGGCCCGGATCGAGGTGGCCCGAGCGGAGATCCCCCGCGTGCTGGCCGACCTGCTGGACCGGCACCGCATCGAAGACGTGAGCGTCAACGATCGCCCGCTGGAAGAGGTGATCGCGGATCTCTTCGGCGAACACGACGCCGAAGACGAGGCCGCGGAGCGCGCCCTCGCCGACCGTGAGCTCTCGGCGTAGGGAGCGCGATGTCGATCCGATTGAACTGGTGGATTCTCAAAACCGCGATGGCGGAGCGGTTGGCGTACCGGGCGGACTTCGCCTTCAGCACGCTGGTCCGGTTCCTGCCGATCGTCACGCAGATCTTTCTGTGGACCGCGGTGTACGCCGGGTCGAAGTCGGAGAGTTTGAACGGCTATTCGCTGCCGGAGATGGTCAGCTATTACCTGCTGGCGATGGTCGGCCGGGCGTTCAGCAGCATGCCGGGGCTGGCGAGCGGCATCGCGAGGGACGTGCGGGAGGGGGTGATCAAGAAATATCTCACCCAGCCGATCGATATGCTCGGTTATCTGTTCGTGCACCGGGTAGCGCATAAGCTGGTCTACTACATGGTGGCGGCGGGGCCGTTCGCGCTGGTGTTCTGGCTCTGCCGCGACTATCTACCGGCGTGGCCGGGGATCGAGATCTTCGCCGCGTTTCTGGCCAGTCTGGGTCTGGCGTTCGCGATCGGATTTCTGATCGAAAGCCTGATCGGGCTGGTCAGTTTCTGGTTCCTGGAAGTCAGCAGCCTGCTGTTCATCTATATGATGCTGAACTACTTCCTCAGCGGGCACATGATCCCGCTGGACTGGCTGCCGGAGCCGGTGACCGCGGTCGTGATCTGGTTGCCGTTCAAATATTTGGCGTACGTTCCGGCGGCGATTTTCTTGGGGAAATACGATCCGGACGAACTGCCCGCCGTGCTGCTGACCGGCGCCGCTTGGGCGATCGGATTGTTGATCGTGAACCGCATCGCGTTCCGCCGGGGCGTGCGGCGTTACGGGGCGTTCGGGGGATGAGCTTCGAGCGAACCCCGGGCGAGCGGGGGGCGTCAGTCCCCTGAGAGCCTGAAAGTCTGCTGGCCCTCAATACTCAGGGGGCTGACGCCTCCCGCTCGCCTACACTCTCCCCCCCGCCGTGCGACCCGCC
>NZ_WTPX01000243.1 GCF_013036045.1 Alienimonas chondri | reverse complement strand
GTCGGGGCGGGGGCGCCTGCCGCCCGTCACGGGGAAACAGCGGAGCGGGTCCCGCGGTTACGGACGAGACGCCCGCGGAGCGGGAAAAGAGAGGGATTTTTTGTTCCGTGCGGGATTTGTCCGTAACGCAACAACGAACGCCGCTGTTTGCCTGCGGCGATGCGACGTGCGTCGCCCTCGTTCGCGAGCGATGGGTTCTCCGTTCTCGCCGGCCTTCCACGCTCGTTCACTCGGGCAGCGCTCGTTCCTTCCTCACCTCCAGACGAACCATCGTATGCACCAATCGTCGCTCGCCCGCCGCTCCCGCCGCGGCTTCACGCTGATCGAACTGCTGGTGGTGATCGCCATCATCGCGATCCTGGTCTCGCTGCTGCTGCCGGCCGTTCAACAGGCCCGTGAAGCGGCCCGCCGGAGCCAGTGCCAGAACAACCTGAAGCAACTCGGGTTGGCGTTCCACAACTATCACAGCACTTACAAGGTCTTCCCGCCCGCCGGCAACGGCCCGCAGTCCGGCCCGGAAGCGGCCCTCAGCCCGCTGGTCCCGCTGACGCCGTACATGGATCAGACGGCGATGTGGAACCAGATGACCAGGCCGCTGGACACCGACGGCGACGGCACGCCGAACTATCAAGCGTTCGGCCCGTGGCCGAACCCCGACAACGGCAACGGATATCCGCCGTTCCGCACCCAGATTGCCAGCCTGCTGTGCCCCTCGGACGGAACGGATCCGGACGGCGCCGCGGAGACGAACTATGCGATGAACTACGGCGACAACGGCTACGCCGGCAGCGAAGGCGACACGGGTCTGCCGCTGCGGGTCGGCCGCGGGATGTTCTATCCCATCTGGGGCCGGTCGGGTGGTCGCAAGTACCCCAGCACCGGGTTGCGCGACGCCCGCGACGGCACGACGAGCACCCTTTTGGCCGGCGAAGTCGGCCGCGCCGGCCAGCGCCGTTTCCAAGGCGGCGTGAAGTGGGGCGTCTCCCTGACCGTCGCCGACGAGGCCTATGAAGACCCGCGGGGCACCTGCCTGGAGAACCCCGCCGTGGTCAACGTCAATACCCCCGGGTTCTACGCCGCGGGCGATTACCGCGACACGCAGGGGAAAAGCTGGGCGACCACTTGGGCGCCGTACACCGGCTTCCATACGATCCTGCCGCCCAACAGCCCGAGTTGCCGGGCGCAGACGGACCGTCACGTGGACCGTCACGCCGGGATCATCAGCTCCGGAAGCTTCCACAGCGGCGGCGTGCAAGTCGTGCTGTGCGACGGCTCAGTGAACTTCATTTCCGAAGCGATCGACACCGGGGATCTCTCGGCGACGGGCGTGAAGTTCGGCCCGAGCCCCTACGGAACCTGGGGCGCTTTGGGATCCCGTGACGGCGGCGAAGTCGTGGACGACGCCTTCTGATCGAGCCGGTGCGAGTCGCAAGACTCCTCTCGAACGCTTCGCCGCCCGTCCCCGGTTCGCCCGGGGACGGGCGGTTTTTATAGATCAAAGTTCACGGCATCGATTCGCACGCCGATTCAATGACCGAGTTCATGAGTGAAGCACATCACGCACCATCCGACGAGGATCAGCCCGGCGAACCGGGCGAGGCGGCGGATGGTGGAACGCCGTTGGTTCATCGCCTCTGAGTCGTCTGGGCGGCGCTAGTCCGGCGGCGTCCGGCCGGCCGATAACTTCTCTCCCCGTCACACAGGGTCACACAGGTCCCCTACCGGCTCAATCGGGCTGCGGAGAATGATCGAGTCGCAGTTCCGGCGGCAGCGTGATGTCGTTCCCGTTCCAGTCGTGCGGACCGGCTTCCGTGAGTCCGCGGACTTGTTCCAAGGCGGCGGTGAATCGAGTCGCGTCGTCAGTTCCATAGACATACGGCTCGCGCCCATAGCGACCGTCGATCTGGAAACGGAGTCCGTTTCCGTCGCGACGAATGTTGATGGTCGTCGGGTCCATCCCGGCGTGATAGTTGAGTTGGTAGTCCGGGGGACCAAGGGCGGCGACTTCTGTCGAGTCGATCGGACCGAGCGCCCCCAGCAGAAGCCGCATTGCATCGTGCCCAGTCGAGCTGTCTGCAAAGAACAGCCGCGGACCGGCTCCCTCGCGCACCCACGGCTGGAAAGACATCCCGGTGTTACTGATAACCTCCCACCTCGCAGTGGTGAGCGGTTTACCGCGGTTCGCGTCGCACCCGGCGACAGCCAAGAGCATCAATAGCGGTGGCAGGATTCGAGTCTTCACAGCCCCAACCGCTCCCGATAGAACTCGATGGTCGGCTTCAAACCCTCTTCGAGGCTGACCTGCGGTTCCCAGTCCAGCAGGCGCTTCGCTTTGCTGATGTCCGGGCGGCGCTTCTTGGGGTCGTCGGTGGGCAGCGGGAGGTGCTTCAATTCGCTGTTGCCGCCGATGAGCTTCAAGACCGCTTCGGCCAGTTCGATCATCGTGAACTCGCCGGGGTTGCCGCAGTTCACCGGGCCGGGGGCGGCGCCGTCCTCTTTCAGTTCCTCGGCGGACGGGTCGTAGTCGGTCAGGCGGAGGATGCCCTCGATCAGGTCGCTGACGTAGCAGAAGCTGCGGGTCTGGCTGCCGTCGCCGTAGATCGTCAGCGGCTCGCCCTTCAACGCCTGGCAGATAAAGTTGCTGACGACCCGCCCGTCGTTCGGGTCCATGCGGGGGCCGTAGGTGTTGAAGATGCGGACCATCCGCACCGGCATGCCGTGCTGCCGGGCGTAGTTCACGCAGAGGCTCTCGGCGACGCGTTTGCCTTCGTCGTAGCAGCTGCGGGGGCCGATCGGGTTGACGTGGCCCCAGTAATCTTCGGTCTGCGGATGCACCTCGGGGTCGCCGTAGACCTCGCTGGTGCTGGTATGCAGCAACCGGGCGCCGCAACGCTTGGCGAGGCCCAGCACGTTCACCATCCCCACGGTGGAGGTTTTGATGGTCTTGATGGGGTTCGCCTGATACGCCTCCGGGCTGGCCGGGCAGGCCATATTATAAACGACGTCCGCTTCCAGAAACAGCGGATGCACGATGTCGTGACGAACGACCTCGAACCGATCGTTGCCGATCAGATGCCGGATATTGCGTTTCGACCCGGTATAGAAGTTGTCGACGCAGATCACGTCGTCCCCCCGCTCCACGAGCCGATCGCAGAGGTGGGAGCCGAGAAAACCGGCGCCGCCGGTGACGAGTGCGGTGGGCATGGTTTAGAGCAGGGAAGAAGAAGTGGGGAGTTTATGACTCCCCTCTCCCCCTTTTGGGGGAGAGGGGCCGGGGGTGAGGGGGCTGGAACCGTTCGATCGCCTTGGAATATCCCGCCGCTCTCGACGATCGATGCCACGAACGACCGCGGGTGAGGGTTCGCCACCCTCACCCCCGGCCCCTCTCCCTGAGGGAGAGGGGAGACTCGCGGATCGTCGCGGGATATGGAACCGGCGTCCTTCATGTCAGCGGAACGAGCGGTTCCTCGCCGTCGGCGCTGCGGGCGCTGGGTTCGCAGCGGTCGGCGTCGGCGGCGACGGAGGCCAGTTTCTCGCGGAGCAGTTCGATGGCCATCACGCCCATCGGCAGGCGGAACGGCGGGTCGGGGAGCTGCACGCATTGCCACATGAGTTCGACGGCTTTGCGGGCGTCGCCGGCTTGGGCGCCGGCCATCCCGCGGACCCGGTCGCGGCCGGCGGCGGCGGTCTCGAGATAATCCGCCCCCTCCGCTTCGGGCGCCGCGAGGCTGCGGCCGTGGAAATCGGTTTTGAAGCCGCTCGGCTCGATCAGCGTGACCTTGATTCCCAACGGCTCGACTTCGTCTCGCAACGCTTCGCTGAGCGCCTCGACCGCGAACTTCGTCGCCGCGTAGAACCCGGTGCTCGCCCGGGCCACCAGGCCGGCGATGCTGGACAGGTTCAAAATATGACCGGACTTCTGGGCGCGGAGCGTCGGCAGCACGGCCCGGGTCACGTCCAGCAGGCCGTGGACGTTCACGTCGAACTGGCGGCGGACGTCGGCGTCCGGCGTGTCCTCGATGCCGCCGAACAGGCCGTAGCCGGCGTTGTTCACCAGCACGTCGATCCGTCCGAAGCGCGCTTTCGCCGCGGCGACGGCGGCGTCGATGGAGGCGCGGTCGGTCACGTCCAGCGGAGCGACGAGCACGCGGTCCGCATCCGCCGGCAGGTCGGCCAGCGTGGAGACGTCCCGGGCGGTCGCGACGAGGCGTCCGCCGTGCTTCAACACCACGTCGCACAGCTGACGGCCGAAGCCGCTTGAACAGCCGGTGACGAACCAGACGGGCGCGTCAGAAACGGGCGCGTCCGTCGAGGAAACCGCGGGGTTGGAATCAGACATGCGGGCAGGATAGCGGGGCGCGCGGAACGAATCCGGGCGGCGGACCGATTTTCCGCGTAACCTCGCGGCGCGGTTCCGTAATCAGTGGGTAGCCCGCCCGTGAATCGGGCGGCCCCGTGAATCGCTCCGCTTCCCGCCCCCCTCCCATGAC
>NZ_WTPX01000242.1 GCF_013036045.1 Alienimonas chondri | reverse complement strand
GTGGAGGAGGACACGGGGGCGGTCATGGCGAGGTCCGTTCGGGAAGCGAGCAGCGGCATTCTACCGCTCCGGTCTGCCGCCGTCGGCCGGTAAGCTGTCGCTCCCGCCTCAACTCCCCCTGTCCGTCCCGGACCGCACATGCCTGCCCTCCCACACACGATCGCCACGACTCTGACGTTCGCGGCCGCCCTCGCCGCCGTCCTCCCGCATGCCGCCCAAGCGGACGAAAAGCTGGCGGGGAAGGCTTGTCGGTCGGTGCACCTGCGGTTGCCGGCGCCGAAAGCGGACGCGTTCTATCAGGAGATGACCGTTCGCCAGAGCGCCCCCGGCAGCTACTTCATGGCGTGCGGTTGGAATCGCGGGTATTTCGGCATCCAGGAGGCGGCGAACGGCTCGAAGCAGGCGTTGTTCAGCGTGTGGGAGCCGGAAGCCGGACAGAATCCCGAGCTTGTGCCGGAGGATCGCCGGGTCGAATTGCGGTCCAAAGGAGAGGATTCGATCGTCAAGCGATTCGGCGGCGAAGGCACGGGCGGGCAATGCTTTCTGCGGACCGACGCCGCCGATTGGCAGATCGGCGACACCTGCCGGTTCCTGGTGACCGCGGCGGTCGACAAGGACGAGTCCGGCGCCCCGATCGCCGGCCGGACGGCGTACACCGGGTACTACTCCCGGCACGCCGCCGGCGACGCCAAGCCCGGCCCGTGGACGAAGATGGCGACGTTCTCCACCCTCACCCCCACGAAGGCCGGCGAGTTCGAGTCCCTGCGGAGCTTCTATACGTTCGTCGAAGACTTCCGCCGCAACGGCGTGAGCCTGACGCAACGGCGGGCGGCGGAGTTCGGCGCCGGCTGGGCGCGTTCCGTGCCGACGGAGACCGACGGCGACGCCGCGGGGCGTTCGCGGTGGGTCGCCTTGAACCGCGCGCAGTTCACCGCGGACGGCAATCCGGCCCGCAACGTGAACGCGGAGACCCTGCCGGGCGAGACGCCCACGCAGGTCGGCCGGTTCACGCTCTCCACCGGCGGCGACACCCCGGAAAGCGCCGATAAACTCGGCGAAACGCTGACCCGGCCGACCTCCCTGGCCCGCATCGCCCCGCGTCCGCCGAGCGACCTGCCGATTGATTGAATCCGGGCCTCAGAGGGATCGGCGAGCCGGAGGGATGAACCCCCCGGCTCGCCAAGACCTCATTTGACGCCGGTCAGCGTGAAGGTCGGTTCGTCGTCCGCCGCCGCGGGGGACGGGCCGTCCAGCCAGCCGAGCGAGACGAGGAACTCGTCCGTCAGCCGCAGCGTGGCCTGATACGGCTTGTTGCCGCCGCGGAACTGATTAAAGAAGCCGTGGACGCCGTCGTCGAACATCGCCAGTCGGCAGTTCACGCCCTTCGCCCGGGCGACCTCGCAGAATAATTCGATTGACGCCGCGGGGACGGTCGTGTCCTTTTTGGATTGCAGCACGATCGTCGGCGGGTCGTTGGCGTCGAGGTGATGGATCGGGGAGAGGCGTTCGTCGCCGCCCTCCGGCAGGCCGCCTCTCATCCACTTATCGAACGTCGCCGTCTCCCCCTCCGGCGATTCGTAGGGGGCGCAGATCAGGCCGGGGTTGAACAGCAGCAGGGCGTCCGCGGTGCGAAAGCCTTCGGGATCGCCGGGGAAAGATTGAATGACTCCGCAGCAGGCGGCGAGGTGCCCGCCGGCGCTGCCCCCGCCGGCGGCGACGCGGTTCGGATCGACGCCGAACTCCGCGGCCCGCGACCGAAACGCATGCAGCGCCGCACGGGCGTCCTGCACGCACTCGACCGGCCCGGTGCCGTTGCGGCTCCTCACGCGATACTCGGCGACGGCGGCGACCATGCCCCGGTTCACCAGGTGCTTAGCCTGCGGGGCGAACTGACTGGGGCTGCCCCCGTTCCATCCCCCGCCGAAGTAGAAGACGACGGCCGGCCGGGGCTCCGCGTCCACGGGCCGCTCGTCCTTCCCGTCGGGCAGAAAGACGTGCAGTTTGAGGTCGACCGTATCGCCCGCCTTGGGGTTCTCGGCGGTTTTATAAACGAAGGCGGCGTCGGCCCCGTATTCCGGGACGACCTCCGCGGCGGAGGGAACCGCGACGGCGGCGAGCAGCAGGGCGATAGACATCGGCGAGGAGTCTCTGGAGGGAATGGCGAGCCGGGGGGTTTATCCCCCCGGGCCGGGGCGACCGAGTCTACCGCGGCTTCGTCGGCGGGGCGTCGGGGTCCGGAGGGACCAGCCCCCCGGCTCGCTTCATATTGCCGTCGTCGGTCGGCGGCAGAACGACGCCGTCCACGATCTCCGCGAGGGCGCCGGGCTGATCGGCGGTGTATCGGATCGCCCCCGCGATAGAACGCTCCGAGTGGAGATAACGATCGCTGCCGCCGGTCGTCCACCATTTCCGCACGCCGCACGCCCGCGACAATGCCGCTTGGGAACGCCCCTTCAATGTCCGCCGTACGCCCGGACCGTCATCAGGACAACCCGTTACGACGATGTGTACATGATTGTGCAAGACGGCCCCGCGGGTCAGGCGCCAGTCTTGTATAGCACAGCTCTCCGTCAGTGATTCAGCCGCCGCGATCGCTGTTTCGGGGGTGAGAAACGTCGTTTCGTGCGATTGCAACGCGCGGGCGCGACGGCGAGTTTCGGCTTTGCCGCCGCTGTAGGCCCGGCCGGGGCGGTTCTCCCGCGGTCGATATTCGCTCCGCTGATGAGCTCCGCCCTCGAAAAACGTGTTTGAGACGTGGCCTCTTGCATCCCCCGGCGGCCAACTGCCGTAGGTCGTCCAAGTGAGGAAGAGCGCAAACGGTTCGTCGGTCATTGAGATTCGTTGATGCCACTGCAAGCCGGGGGGTTTATCCCCCCGGACCAGGTCGAGTCGCAAGCTTCGACGGATCATGGCGCGACTCGCAAACCGGGGGGGATTGTCCCTTGAACAAGCGTTTTATTGCCGTCCGGTCGCCCCCGGTTCGCTTCGCTCACCGGTCCGGGGGGATGAACCCCCCGGCTCGCCAAGTCGATTCGATTGACGACGTTATCCCACGTCCGGCAGCGTCGTCCTCAACGCTTTTAGACCGCGACGCAGCAGGCCGGCGACGCTGGGGCCGGTGCGGTCCATCGCGGCGGCGATCTCCGCGGGCGATTCGCCGTGCAGATAATGGCGGGTGACGGCCTCCCGCTGATCCTCCGGCAAGGATTCCAGCGCCGAGGCCAGCCGCACCGCCCGTTCGTGGCGGGCGGCGCCGTGGCTGGGGGAGCTCACGTCCGCTTCCAATAGCCCGCCGAGTCGCAGTGAATCGGCGGCGAGCTTCTCCTCCGTGCTGCGGTCGCGGCGGACGTCGCGCTTCTCCCGCGTGTGATCGCGGGCCGCGTGCGTGATGACGCGGGCCAGGATCTGCCGCAGCCAGGCGCAGCGTTCGGCGTCCGTCGTGCCGCGGAACTGCTCTCGCGCCTCGTGAGCTTGAAGCAGGCTTTGCTGAACGACGTCCGAAGCGTCCAACCGGGTCTTCAGCTTGCCGTGCAGCCCGGTCCGGGCAAGGTGCCGCAGGTAGCCGCGGAACCGCTCGAAGTCGTCATCCATAAGGGGGAAGGGGGAGGGCGGAAGGCGGAGGGACGACGGAGGAGTCTAACGATCTCCCCGGCGCTCGTTCCTTCCGCCCTCCGCCTTCGTCCTTCCGCCTTGAAAATCATCGCCAGTCGAGCACCGCGAACAGACCCTCACGCTCCGCGAAGCGCCGGGGCAGGGTCGCGAGGCGGGCGCTGAGCCGGTCCCGCAGCACGCTGAGGATCAGCCCCGCGACGAACAACGCGGCGCCGCCGGCGGTCAGGCCCACGCCCAGCTTGATCTCCGCCCGATGCACGACGGAGTAGACGATGATCATCGCCGCCCCGGCCAGTCCGATCGACCCGCCCAGCGCCGGCGCCAGCGTCCGGGCCGACAGACCGAGGATCAGCAGCGACGCCGACGCCGCCGTCAGCCCCAAAGCGTCCCACACCCACGGATTCCCCTGGGCTTTCATCACGAACACCCCCGCCGCGGCGGGCAGCAGGACGAACAGCGTGCCGAACCACAAACCGACCGTCACCACGCCGCGCTCTTCGTCCCGCTGACGCTGCACCGCGTCCGTGACGAACAGATCAGCGGGCTCGTCGGTGGAAGTCAGATGCTCCTTCACCCGACCCGCGTGAGCGGCGGCGAGCATCGCGGCGCCCAACGCGATCGCTCCCGCTTCGAGCTTCCGCCCCAGCGGGATGTCCAACAGCAGGTTCGCTTCCAGCAAGACGAGGCCGCCCGCCAACCCGGCGAGCGTCCGGTGCAGCGTCTTCGCCCAGGCGATCGGGTGCAGCGAACCGCCCAACAGTCCCAGCCCCGTGACCGTCGCCAGCGAGGCGGCGTCCGCCCAAACCGGTTCGCCCAGCAGCGCCCCGATCCCCTTCAGCACGGCGACGAGCTGGGCGCCGGCTAGCACGGCGGTGCCGCACCGCAACGCGGTGGCGCCGGGACCGCGAGCCTCGTCGGCGGCGCCGACGCCC